>JAIPFM010000073.1 GCA_021736645.1 Phycisphaerae bacterium
TGTTGTCCCGCCGGCCACAGGTTCATCGAGCAGAATCTGTTCCTGAAGATCGTCCCAATCGCCATCGCCATTGAGATCAAGCCACGCATTGATGGCACCGAGCGTTGAGGCTGTGACTTTGATGTTTGTGTTCTGACCGACCACGAGAGCGGTCTCAAATTTTACACCATCGTCGCCAGCGTCCAGGTTTGCATTCTGACTGGCCTGGCCATCTGATTCGCCCGTGATTGTCTGTCCCAACCTGATACCCTGCACCAGATAGTGCCTGGCGCCATTGTTGACCAGTCTTATCTTATAGGAACTGGGGGCATCACCAAAATCAAGATTGGGCTGTTGGGTCGTACAGGCACTGCAGGTTGAGTTGTCACCCAGATAGGTATACCCCGGCGCGCATGAGCCCGTGGTTGTGATGTAACAGTCGCCTGTGGCGTGATTACAGCAGGCCCCCTGAGTTTGAGTTGTTGGAGAGTCGTCTAAGCCATGAAGCAGATACCGATAGATCACGACATTTTGTCCCTGGGCACTGACAAAGAACCATTCCGGATTGTATTGATCAATGGTGTTTTTACTGTTGACCTCTCTGCTGCTGCTGCTCATGACACGACCTGTCTCATAGCTTGTGTAGGCCGTGTGTGTATAGAGGTTGAAGATGGACTGGGTGTTAATGTTGTCCGGCAGGGGCGGATTGGATCCAAGGGTCCATTCGGGTGTGGTGTAGCCAAAGGCCATGTCATAGGAGGTCAACTGAGAGCCGTTTATGCCGCCAAAGAAAGCCAGGAACTCATAATAACCCTTCTGGCTGGCGGAATAGGGTCCGTTGTGGAACCACATGATGTAGCGGTCCAATGCCGGGTAGTAATACCACGTGCCATTGTAGCCGTCGCCCAGGCTGGTTACCACAGTATCTGAGATGACAGGGTGATTATAGGTGATATCAGTCTTATTGCCGTTCAGGTCAAAGGCAATGCTATACCAACTTTGCGTGAGATCTGCTGCGGCCGGGGTGATGCAGCAGGCCAGTGTCACACCGAACACAAGGCCGTATTTCAATTGGTTCATCATCAAACCCTCATTCATGGAGTGTGATTTTTTTTAAATTGGGTGGGGCCATAGAAAGGAATACTCTGCTGCAACTGCGGATGACTTCTATGCGCCCTTGGAATGCCATTTGGTTGTCTCGAAACTTGATGCACCAAAAAGGCCGTCAGATACAATCTCACGGCCTTTTTGGTGTAAGAGAAAATCCTCACATTATGGATTCAATACAAATCCAAGAAGGATGTACAGGTCGTTAATGTCAATCTTGCCATCATCATTCAGGTCGCCAATGGCACTTGCCAGATCGGAATTGCTGCCGCCGGAAGCGCCACCACCAGGCTGGCTGGTAATTAGCTCAAACGCCACGTCCCAGGGTGTGGAATTGTAAATGATTGATGTGCCTGTTGCATAGGTTGTCCCCACAACCGGCGGCCACTGAACAGGATTGTAGACGCTAAAAATTCTCTCCGCAGGTAATGTGCCATTACTCTGACGTGTCATCCATCCCCAGGGTGTGGGAGAGGTGGCAGTGCTTGGATAGATGGGTGTAATGCTTAACCAATAGACTGTATTGGGGGTCGGGCTGGGATAGAACCACTGATCCTGAGACAGAAGCGTGGTAAATTCGAATACGGCTTCTCCACCAATCTGGCCCTGTGCATCCTGGACTTGTCCTGTGTAGGCCCAAACCCAGCTTGTGGCAGTGTGTTCCCAAAGCAAAGTGCCGGGCTTACTCAAGGCTGGATTGTGTGACCAGATGCCAAAATGGAAGCCTGTGGGCAGTGTCGGCGGCATTTCAGCGTTAAGCCAATTGTCAAAAGCGCCCCACCATTTGACACCCTGGACAGGCAAGACACTGTCATTGCGCCAGTCATCTGCGACCAAAGGAATGGCATTTCGTCGTGTCACACGGTTCCAACCGTATACGAGATTGTATGTAGAATCGAGTAGATCAACAGGCTGATTCCATTTGCTTGAAAACTGATTCGTCGGTGACTTTGCCATGATACCAGGATCCGGGTCCGGGTCAGGGTCAGGATCAGGATTCGGATTTGAACCGGACAGAATGGTGACAGTGTAATCTTCTACCTCTCCGTCAGGGGCCAGGCCAGTATAGCCCATGCCGCCGGTGCTGTCATATCTGAAGCGTGCAAAAGACTGCCCTGCAATGGCATTGACAGGCACGTAGAACGATAGATAGTTTTGTCCGGGACTCACGGGTTCATCGACTATAATGTGTTCTCCAATGTCTGCCCAGTCGCCGTCCAGATTGAGGTCGAGCCAGGCATTGATTACGCCCAGCATTGAGGCCGTGACAGTCACTGTTGTACTTTGCCCAGTTTTAATTTGCGAGGTAAATGCCACGCCATCGTCCCAACTGTCAAGGTTGGCACTTGCGCTGGGTTGACCATCCACCTCTGCATTGATTCCAATACCGAGATACATGCCTGATTGGATGGTATGCTGGGCGCCATTTTGCGCCTTGGTCACTGGGTAGGAGGATGGGGCATCCCCAAAATCCCAGATGAAGTTTTGAGTCTGACAATTTGCACAGGTTGTGCCGTCTCCAAGGTAGGTATACCCGATGAAGCACTTGCCTTCATCCGTGAGATAGCAGTCACCTGTGGTGGTATCGCAGCATGCCCCAATCGCGGGTGGTACAAATTCGATCCCTTCGATTTCAATGTTACCCGTGATACTGAGGTTGGTGCCGCTCACACAGACATAGAACCATTCAGGAAGATAGAACTGATTTAGATAACTGTTATTAAAACGCTTGTATTCGCCGGCCTGTATCCTCACATTGGTAAGTTCTGAGACGTACTTGGTCGTGAAAAAAGAGCCCAGGTCGGTGCCGACCTCGGCAGGTGAGGGCGGGGCAGACGGACTGGAGTTTGTGAGGGTCCAGCCGCACCGTACAGCATAGGTGACAGGGAGTGACGGGTCGCGAGCTTGAAGCCACCCCGTGATCGTGATGTCACCCATGAGATTTGGATCAAGGCCTGAAGAATGGAACCATATGAAATAGTCTTGTGACCCGTCTGGATATTGAAGCCAGGTGCCACTGCTGGTTGCCAGATCACCACTGGCATCAATGGTAATACTATAGTCTCCAGTGACCGCCTGTGTGCTGGTACAGGTTCCCAGAAGCGCCATGACGACAACAAGCATGCTGAGGTATGTTCTAATCTGATCTTTCATTGTTCCACCCTTTATTTCAAAGTTTTGGCATTACCACGCACGAACAGGGTATGGCACTGGTACTGGTTTGCGCATCCATACATTGTCTGTGCAGGAAAGTAAATCGGCTTTGAATTGACCTTACTCAAGTAAAAAGTAGGCAAACAGCCATGCCCCTCACATTCCTTATACACAACAAAGGTTATCTGTACTCAATACAAGTATAGAAATGTTAAGATAGGATGTCTAGGGGTAATGAGTAAAAAAGCGATATTACCGGTCCTCCATGGCCCACGGCAATATCGCTTTTTTTGAGATGAAAAATTTAGCAGGAATACCTATTTTTTGTACACTTTTTCCGGGTCATAGACCTTTTCTGCAAAAAAAGTCAGTTTCTTGGGGTCACTAGCACTAACGGCGCGATAAAAACAGGATTGGTACCCTGTATGGCATTGTCCGCTGTCGACTGTGACCTTCAAGACCAGGCAATCCTGATCACAGTCGACCAGTACCTGGTTTATTTTCTGCACGTGGCCACTTTCTTCGCCCTTTTTCCAGAGTTTTTGGCGGCTGCGGCTGAAATATACAGCTTTACCTGTTTCCAGGGTCAATCTGAGCGACTCCTCATTCATGTAGGCGACCATGAGGACCTCGCCTGTCAGGGCGTCCTGGGCAATGGCCGGGATCAGACCATTTGAATCGAATTTTGGGGTGAAATCGAGACCTTCTTCAATTGCCTTGCTGTGAGCCATGTTATTTGATCCTTATTAATTCTCTTAACAACTTGTTAAGCCGTGCGCCAGCCAGTAACATGCTTGGGCTTAAAGGCAATCATTATACTGACTCAACGTTTAATTGAAAGCTATGGATGCAAGATTTGCATACAAATGAGGCAAAGAACACAGCGTCCAAGCGTTGTACCACCTTATGGGTCCGTGTGGTTGTGGCGGTCGGGGCATTGGGATTAGTCTTCTGGCATATAGAGTGGGACAAGCTTAAGGCCGCGTTCGCACAGATGAATGGCTGGGTTTTTGTGGGCGTCTTGGCCATCTATATGGTCAGCCAGGTCCTCTTGGCGGTTCGATGGCTGATCCTGGTCAGGGCACTGGGCATCGATTTAGCTTTTTTTCCCGCTGTAAAACTTCATTTTATTGGACTTTTTTATAATAATGCCATGCCAAGCTCTATTGGAGGAGATTTTTTACGGGCCTGGTACGTATCAAAACATACAGATAGGCGCATGGAAGCGGCTTTGAGCGTCTTTGTGGACCGTGCCATGGGATTGATGGGCATATTCTTAATGGCTATTTTTTCCTATATTTTTCTGATGAATCCCTTGGATTTTCAGGGGGCGGCCACTCAAAAGTCGTCTGAATCACCGGTCCTGGGTCTGGTTTTAAAGGTCTGTCTGGCAGGGGTCGTGTTTCTCGTCTGCGCTTTGGGCGCGGGATGCGCAAATTCCTCGTTCAAGAGATGGGCAAAGCGGGTGGCACTGAACATCTGGCAAAAACTGCGGGTAGTGATAGGAAAAAGCAGGGATGTCATTGTTGTGTACTGGAAGCGTCCCATGGTGTTGCTGCTGACCCTGGGATTGACCCTTTTTCTGCAGTCCGTCACGATTTGGGCCTTCTGGCTTCTGGGGCGAGACTTGGGCATTGAAGTGGGCATAAAGTACTATTTTGTGATCTTCCCGGGTATGTGGGTGGTGGCGGCTTTGCCCATCTCCATTGCTGGCGTTGGGGTGATGGAGGGCGGTATTGCGTTGTTGTTCTTCAGGTTGGCCCATGTGCCTTTGGCTCAGGGGACCTGTCTGAGTCTGTGTCAGCGATTTATCTGGATAATCGGCTCCATTCCGGGAGGGATTATTCACCTTATGGGACGTCATTTACCAGAGACGTTTTCCTTTGACGAGTGGGAGAGGCAGGAGTAAAATGCAGAGCCTGTGAGAAGTCTGTTGTAAGTGAGTCGCTTACTTAAATTAAGATTTTTTCGGAAGTGGTACTTGAATTTGTGCGATGACTTAAATGATTTACAGGAATGATGAATTAATTTATTAGGGAGTATGGCATTGCAATTTACAATTACAGGCAAGCATATTGACATCACAGACGCGATGAGGAGCCACGCTGAAGAGAAGGCTTCAAAGCTTCCCAGGTATTACAGCAGCATCGATCATGTGGAAGTGATTGTCGACGGCAGTGATCACGGGCAAATGACGGTGGAAGTGATTGCCCGAGGCGAGCACAGCAATTTGTTTGTGGCCTCTGAAAGTGGCAGCGATGCCTACCAGTGTCTTGATCTGGCTGTCCATAAACTGGAACGCCAATTGACCAAGAAAAAGACCAAAGAGAGAAACCACAAGCATACCAACGGTGGTGATGAATTGGTCGCGCCGGCCGAGTAGAAACTGTCACGTGTAGGCAGTTTGACTTGACATTAACTTATTTTAGTATAAGGCAGGTGGAATGAAATTTACAGATTTTATCTGTTTTGATGCGACGATTCAGCAGTTGGAAACAGACGATCGAGATCAAGTCATTCGTGCCTTGGTTCAATCTTTGGACAAGGCCGGGAAGCTACCCAGTGGCCAGGCAGAAGATATTCTCCAGGCGGTCATTGATCGTGAAAACGAGGCCAGCACCGGGATGGGGAAGGGGGTGGCTGTACCCCATGTGAAGCACCCGGCACTGCAGGAAGTGATTGGGGCTGTGGGCATTTCTGAGAGGGGCATTGATTTTTCGGCCTTGGATAAGCAGCCCGTGTTTTCCGTGATCCTTCTGCTGAGCCCTGAGGATTCGCCGGAAAAGCACTTGCAGGCCATGGAAACCGTTTTTAAAGATCTTCAGCAAGAAAAGTTTCGTCGATTTTTGAAGCAGTCTCGGACTGCCGAACAGGTTGAAGACTTGCTGAGAGAAGCAGACGAATGCCCTTCGTGGTAAGGGCGCGTGGAGGTATGGATGTCAGGAGACACTGCATTGGACGGATCTGTTTGCGAAACTTCACTGCAAATTAAAAATACCGATGGTTTGCATATGCGACCGGCCATGCAGTTTGTGGATCTGGCAAGCCAGTACGCCTGTGATGTTCAGGTCAGTAATGGAGAGATGGAGGTCGACGGGAAGAGCATCATGCAGATGAGTATGTTGGCCGCGACCTGTGGGACGCGATTGACGGTCAGGGCCGAGGGCGCTGATGCACACAAAGCCCTCGAGGCATTGCGTGACCTTGTGGAAATAAAACAATTTGACGAGTAAACCTCCCCGGTCTCGGGTACGTCCAAACCGGTTTAGAGCAATAATGGAGATAAAAAAAGGTATAGCTGCGTCGCCGGGCATCTGCATCTCAGAAGCCCTGGTCATTGACTCAGAAGAGTATCGCATTCCGCGGCGTTCAGTGAAGCCGTCGCAGCGTATGGGGGAGATTTTACGGGTCCGAAATGCCTTCAGGGATGCCACCGCTGAGTTAATCGAACTCGAAGCCGCTCAAGATCCAAGTCGGGCAGGAAAGATCAAAGACATTTTTGCGGTCCACTTGAGGTTCCTCAAGGACCGAAGCCTGCGCAAGGAAATTACCGATCTGGTGTATGCCAAGAGTGTGGCTGCAGAATTTGCCGTCTCGACCGTGCTGAGGAAGATTGCCACGCATTTCAGCAGTGTCAAGGATGCCTACATCAGTGAACGCGCCGCTGATATTTACGACATAGAAAGACGTCTTCTCAGACATCTGCTGGGGGAACGTCGTGAGGATGTCAACCACCTGAGTCAAGAGGTGGCGATTGTCACTCGAGAATTGAGCCCGACCCAGACGGCTGGCTTTGACAAGCGGTTTATCCGTGGTATTGCGACCGATGCAGGGGGGCGTACCAGTCATACTGCGATCGTGGCGCGTTCCATGGGAATTCCGGCGGTTGTGGCCCTGGAAGACTTTGTTGAGTTGGTGCGGCCGGGCGATCCCGTCATCATCGATGGAAACCGCGGCATAGTCATTCTGGATCCCAATGAGGAAACGCTGTCAGAGTACAGGCGTCACCTGGTAGAATTCTCTGCGCTGGAAGACCGGCTGGGCACGATCAGGGAGAAACCGGCCGAGACTCGGGATGGTGTGCGTGTGACTTTGCTGGGCAATATTGAATTCCCGGATGAAAGTCATGTGGTGATTGACAAGGGCGGGGATGGCATCGGTCTTTACAGAACTGAGTTTCTGTATCTGAATCGTGAAAATGATCCGACCGAAGAGGAACACTATGAGGCCTACGCGGAGGTGATTCAAGCCTGTCAGGGTAAGCCTGTGACGCTGCGCACCGTCGACCTGGGTGCTGACAAGCACACGCAAAATCGTCGCTTTGCACCGGAGCCCAACCCGTTTCTGGGGTTGCGTTCCATTCGTTACTGTCTGCAAAACATACGGATGTTCAAAACACAGTTGCGAGCCGTGCTGCGCGCTTCGACGCTCGGGCCGATTAAAGTCATGTTTCCTCTGATTACGAATCTTCAGGAGCTGCGTCAGGCCAAATTGATCTTCAGGGATGTGATGGAGGACTTGCACGAGGAGGGATTGGCGTATGCCAAGGACGTGCAGGTCGGAATCATGATCGAAACGCCCTCTGCCGCACTGGTGGCTTCTGCACTGGCACGCGAGGCAGATTTCTTCAGTATCGGCACCAATGACCTGACCCAGTATACCCTGGCTGTGGACCGGGGCAATGAATTGGTGTCCACCCTGTATTCACCGGTGGAGCCCTCGGTGCTGCGGCTGATTCGCAGTGTGGTTCAGGATGCACACCGGCATCAGATCGCGGTCGGCGTCTGTGGTGAAATGGCGTCTGAGCCGGAGTATGTCATGCTGTTGCTTGGCCTGGGGATTCGAACACTATCCATGACGCCGCCGATGATTCCGGAAATCAAGCAGATCATCCGATCCGTCACCACGGAGGACTGTAACCGGGTCGCCAGAAAAGTGCTGGCCATGGATTCGGAAAGACAAATTACCAGCTTTTTACGAAGTCGAGCTCGGGCCATTATGCCTGAAGCATTCTGATCGTAATCAGCTTTTTGGAAAGATAACATATGGTACAGGGACTGTCTCAGGACAACTCTCGCATAGGCTCGTTGGTAGACATTGTGGCTGATCTTCCCCCCTCGGGACGTGGCCGCGAAGATCAGGTGATGGCCGTGGTGGAATTGTGTATTCACGGCCTGGCCGGCTATCTGTCGCACAGTGACCTGATGAGAGTCGCGCAGCGAGTGTGCGTGAGGTCTGGCGTGGATCTGGTGTACAGCGAGGGATTCAACCCCCATCCGCGACTGTCCATGCCCTTGCCCAAGAGCGTCGGTCTGGTGTCGGACGGGGATGTCGTGGTGATGCGCGTCCAGAAGACGGACAGTCCGAATCAGGCATGGGACATTGCAGAGACCTTGCGCGGCCAGTGGCCTGAGGGGATTGAGGTTCGGTCTGTGTTTCTATTGGATGCCGGGTATACCCTGTATCCCCATCAAGCCGCGTATGCGATGGGACTACCGAATCAGGAGATCCTGGAGACTGTCCACGCCAAGGTCGATGAGTTTCTGGCCCAGACCAACCTGATGATCACACGACACAACTGGAAAAAAAAATATAAAACAAAACAATTGGATATCAGGTCATATATTGACGCCATAATCAAGACAACCGAGGGGATTGTGGTAACCTGTCGCATTCGTGAGGATGGTGCAATTCGCGTTGAAGAGATGTTGGAGGCCTTGGGGGTGACATCTGAGGATCTGGAAGGCCCGATTCAGCGTACACGCCTGGTTTGGCGATTGAATTGATCATGTGACACGAGACAGGGACAGCCCGAGGGCTGTGACCTGGGGAAAAGGACAAAATAAATGGCACGAGAAATGTTGGTCAATGTGGCCGAGAGTGAAGAATGCCGCGTAGCGGTCGTGGACAATGGCGCCCTGGATGAGCTGTATTTTGAACGCGCCAGCGTGGCCAGTCATGTGGGGAATATTTACAAGGGCAAGGTGGTGAATCTCGAAACCGGGATTCAGGCCGCTTTCGTGGATTTGGGCACCGGCCGAAACGGTTTTCTGCATATCAGTGATTTGCATCCCAAGTACTTTCCGGGTGGAAAAAAAGACTGTGTGGAGAATGTCGGACGACGCCAGTCGCTCAAGGATCGACCGCCCATGCAGGAGTGTCTTCGCAAGGGACGTGACATTGTCGTCCAGGTTACCAAGGAGGGGCTGAAGACCAAAGGGCCAACCCTGAGCACCTATGTGGCCTTGCCAGGCAAGTATCTGGTCATGATGCCTTGGATGAGGAAGAACGGCGTCAGTCACAAGATTGAAGATGAAGATGAACGCAAGCGGCTGCGTGACATTTTGGACGAAATCGAGATTCCGAAGGGGATTGGCTTTATTGTCCGAACGGCGGGTGAGGGATGCACCAAACGCGACATCCAGAATGATGTCCGGTATTTGACAAGGTTATGGAAGGCGATCCAGGTACGCATGGAGTCTGAGAAGTCTCCCTCTGAGTTGTATCAGGAATCAGACCTGGTCATCCGTGCATTGCGGGACGTGTACAACAGCCAGATTAAAAACATTATCTGTGATTCAGAGCAGATGGTGAAAAAGATCAAGGATTTTCTGTCCCATGCCTACCCCAGGCAGCGGACCAGGGTGACGTTTTACAACAACGGTATTCCGCTGTTTCACAAATATAAAATTGAAGAAGAGATTGAAAAAATTCAGGCCCGGACGGTTCAGCTCAAGGGGGGCGGATCCATTGTGATTGAACAGACTGAGGCTCTGGTCGCCATTGATGTGAACAGCGGTCGGCATCACAGCAGTGGGGACCAAGATGCCGAACAGACCGCGTTTGAGACCAATGTGGAAGCGGCCCAAGAGATCGCACGTCAACTGCGGTTGCGCGACCTGGGCGGCTTGATTATCTGCGACTTCATTGATATGCGACATCAGAAGAACCGCAAGGAAGTGGAACGCGTTTTCAAGGCGGCGATCAAGGACGACCGTGCGCGTTCCAAGACGCTCAACATCAGCCGGTTCGGCATTGTCGAGATGACCCGTCAACGGATGCGCCCGTCTCTGCAGTCCAGCACGTATCTGGCCTGCCCGCATTGTGGGGGCAGTGGATTCGTCAAGAGCCACGAATCTCTGGCCATCGAGATTATCCGACTGCTTAATTACTCGGTCTCAAAGAAACAAATCAAACGTATTGAGTTGTCCGTGTCCTCCGAAGTGGCGGACTATCTGCTCAACGAACGACGATCCACGATTGCTCAAATCGAGCAGACCAGCGACAAGCGCATCACCATTCATGCCGTCCAGGAATACAGCGGTGGCAAACACGACTTACTGTGTTACAATGAGCGCGGCAGTGTGGTAAAACTATAGGCCCAGGAAAAAGGAGTGACCATTTGGCAACGTTTGACCTTGACTATGCCCGGCAGGTGATTAATGCAGAAGCGCGAGCCATTGACTCCATGCTCTCAGTGGTCAATGACTCTTTTGAGAAGGCGTGTGACTGGCTGTTTCACTGTAAAGGCTCGTGTATCATGAGCGGGATTGGCAAGGCCGGCATCATTGGCCAGAAGATCAGTGCCACGTTGGCGTCCACAGGCACACCCAGCCATTTCCTCCACCCGGCCGAAGCCGTACACGGAGATCTGGGGCGACTGCGCCAGGACGATATTGTGGTGGTGTTGAGCTATGGCGGCGAAACAGATGAAGTGACGCGGTTGATCAATCTTGTGAAATCTCTGCAAATCAGGCTGATTGCCATCACCAGTGACAGGGAGTCCACACTCAGCACCCACAGTGATATTACCCTGTGCATGGGCGAGCTTCACGAGGCCTGCCCCCTGGGGGTGGCGCCCAGTGTGTCCACCACCTGTATGCTGGCCCTGGGGGACGCCCTGGCCCTGACCCTGATGAAGGCTCGCAACTTCAGCACGGAGGATTATGTGCGGTTTCATCCAGGCGGGTCTTTGGGGGCCAAGCTCATGACCGTGGAGCAGTCCATGATGTTCAGGCCCGGCGAAGCCCTGCCCATCGCCGGGGTCACAGACACCATTGAGGAGGTGCTGCGCAAGACCTCGCAGGTCAAACGTCACGGTGCCGTGATGCTGGTGGACGATCAAGGCGTGTTGGCCGGTATCGTGACAGATGCGGATCTCAGGCGTTTGATGGCGGAAAAGGGCCAGGGCGCTTTTGCCGTACAGGCCGGTGACGTCATGACGGCCCAATGCAAACGCATCTGCGTGGAGGCGCTGGCCTGTGAGGCCACGGCCCTGTTCCACAAATATCGTATTGACGAATTGCCGGTGGTGGATGCCGGCAATCGTCCGGTCGGTCTGATTGACGTCCAAGACATCGTGACCATTAAGGTTGTAGGGTAATACTCGCTATGAAAAAGAACAAGACCATTGATTTTACGGCCATCAACTGGCTGGTATTGGATGTAGATGGAGTGCTCACGGATGGCACAATCATGCTGCGCGGTGACGGCTCCGAGAGCAAGCGATTCCATCTATTGGACGGCCACGGAATCAAGCTCTGGATGCGTGCCGGTGGCGATGTCACCCTGCTGAGCGGCAGGGCATCGATGGCCACTCAGTGCCGTGCAGATCAATTGAATATCAAGCACGTGTTCGAGGATTGTCGTCAGAAACTCCCTGTGCTCAAGGAATTCCTGGATCGCCTCCAGATCGACCCTGAACACGTGGCTTACGTGGGGGACGATCTCCTGGACATTCCCGGCGTACGCTATGTGGGCTTTGGCGTGGCTGTGGCCAATGCGGTGCAGGAACTCAAGGATCAGGCCGACTATATTACCACGCGCAGCGGCGGCGAGGGGGCCGTCCGTGAAGTGGTGGAATACATACTCAAACGCGGGGGCAAATGGGATGCCCTCATGGCACGTTATTTAGTCACGTAACGTTGAGGGACTGACCATGTTTTTAAAGCGGCTCATCATTGGACTGGTCACTTTCGCACTGACAGTGGGGGCTTTCTGGTTCTACAGCCAGCACCAGCGCACCCCGGATATTTCCGGGCGCCTCCAGGTGGATCCCAATGCCGCCTTGTCTGAGTTGATGAATGACCACGGGCAGGGCGGGACCATCGGGTCTGTGACTGTCAAGCGGTTCGAGAAAACCGTGATCAAAGACAGGGATCCGGACACCGGACGCGTGAAGCTGGAATGGGGGTTTGATGAGCTTTGGCATGAAGGTTCCAGTATATGGGAAGTGGTGAGTCCGTTTATCACACTGTATGAATCCGAGGTGACCTGTTTTGTCACGGCCAATAAGGGTGTGTTCCGAATCGAGGAAATCAACAATAATGTCAAGCCCTGTGATGTGACATTGACCGGGGCTGTGCACGTCCACATTCTGCCCAAACCGGGTAGCCATATGGAAGAGATTTTCATTGATCTCGATGACATCGTGTTTCAGAAAAACACGTCACAGGTGTCATCCTCGGGGCAGATTCTGGTTCGGAGCCCGAGTATTCGCCTGGGCGGTCGGGGAATTGACTTCATCTACAATGCCCAGGAGGAGTGCATTCAGTACTTCAGAATGGTGGCACTGGACTATCTGCGTGTGCGTACACCGCGTGAAGGCGGCCTGTTCAGTTTTCAAACCGATGAATCCCGACCGGCCACCACTCCCGTGCCGCTGGACGCCAACGAGGCGGCGACTGCAACAGATGCCGAGACGCTGCCTCAGCCTCTGGGCCCGATCTACAGGTGTCTGCTGCAGGACAATGTGGTCATCCAAACGCCCAAGCAAAAGATTCACAGCCTGAGCCACATTGTCCTGACCGACATTCTCTGGCCCAAGACCGGGTTCGGAGGGCAAGATGCCAATGCCTTGGATCCCAATGCTGCGGGCCTGTCGGACCCCAACGGGGCGGTGGCCATGGAGGCTGTGCCGGCAGACGCCAATGCGGTGTTGCCCGAAGAAGATGTGCTGGACATCATAATCACGTGCGACCAGGGGATTCTCATCAGTCCGGCAGACAGCAATTGGACCCCGGAATCGGAAGGCCTGGCCGAACCGGAAGTGGCACAGGTCATGGATGTCAATATTCCCTCGTTTGACGAGGATGTGAAGGATGAGGCAATTTTTCTGGCTCAGGATATCGCGTACAATGTGCTGACCAGAGATGCCAGGGCGCAGGGCCCGGTTGAGATGACCTTTTATGCGTCAGATCCGAACGGGCTGGAGACTCAGGGGCAGTTGATTCCCATCAATGTCACGGCTCGCCAGTACGGTCAGTTTGATCCCAGGGACAATAGCATTGTGTTTACAGACCAATGTGAGTGTATCCTGCAAAAACAGGACGCCAATCAGGTGGTTGAGGAATACCGCCTGGAAGCCCCCATGATTCGTATTGAGCTGGTCGACGACAAAGACGCTCAGGCCATTGCAGCCAGAAAGGATCTGAAACGTATTGAAGCCTCAGGCGGCGGGGTGACCTTGGGACTCTATACGCGAGTGAGTGAAGCCAATGGCCTGCCGGACACCTTCACACCCGCCACTGGAGAACTCCTGGCCGGCGCAGAAATGACCTGCGAAAGCTTTGAATGTGACCCCAACAAGGGCCACGAAATCTTCACGGCCCAAGGGCCCGGTACTGTGGCACTCAACAATGCCAAGGCCGTGTTGGGGGCACGACCCGGCAAGACCCCAGAGCCGTACTATGCACTGCTCAACGGCTTTGAAACCATGAAGTATTACGTGGCGGACAATTTAATTGAGGCTGATACACAGGACCCGAATGTCCTGCAGTTCAGCTACTTCCCGGTATCGGCAGGCCCCAATATGGTGGGACAGGCCAACCATGTGGAAATCTACCTCATAAAAACGAAAGCCGGCCAGACCCAGATGGGCACGCTCAGAGCCACGGGCAATGTGTCCGTGGAGCATGGTCAGAATCAATTCACCGGTGCAGACCTGACGTACAGCCACGTGACCATGGACCTGATCATTCGTCCCGGAAAAGACGGACGGCCCTGCACAGTCAACGGCACGTCGTATCCCGGTATCCACTACAACCTCAGCACCAGTGAACTGAAGACCTCTCTCACCAACATGTCCGTACTGCCGTTGAATTGACATACTGTCCTTGAGAACGCGGTGTCAAGTCATCGGAACCGGGCTGGAATCCTGGGTCTGCTCGTGGTCCCTCAAGCCTTTGTGGCCCGGATCAGGGAGTTCATGCCTTCATCCTGAAAACACAGTTCAATCGTGGTAAAGCCTGCCTCTTCAAGGTCTTCCTGGTACTCATTCAGCGTGTAGGTATTGCCGCCTTGTGTGCAGGCCAGCATGTTCACCGCAAATAATGCGCCGGCTGCGGGTGTCGTGCGCGAGGGGGCCATCACAATATCCCGGATTACGAGGCTGCCGCCAGGGCATAGTGCCGTCTGGATCTTGGTGAACAGCGCTCTGTTCTGGGGCCTGGAGTTCTGGTGGGTGATGGCACTGAGCCAGACGAGATCCGCACCGGCAGGCAGGGTGTCTGTGTTGTAGTCACCCGATACCAGGTGGACACGATCTGCCATGTGACATTGGGCCAGATGGCTTTCTGCCAGGGGGATGACCTGGGGCAGGTCGAACAGGGTGGCCTTGGCGTCAGGCCTGGATTCCAGGAAGCCGACAGTCCAGTTTCCGCTGGCGCCGCCAATGTCCAGCAGGTGAGTGAAACGAATGTCTGCCAATCGTGTGATGTTGGACGCAATGTCATGCCGGGTGAAAATCTGCATGGCGCCGATAAAGGATTCCGTGTCACCCCGGGCGCCCCGGATACTTGGGGAGCGTTCAAACATCTGTCCGGTCTTGACGGTGTGGGCCAGTTGACTCCAACTGCGCAGGCAATTGGCCAGGTGCTGCACACCGTGCAGGATGGAGGTGTCCGTGTCCCTGGACAGCAAGGACTTTACAGGCCCTGTGACACTGTAGCCCTGTTCCTGTTTTGTAATCAGGGTCAAGGCCGCAAGGGCATCCAGGAGAACGCGCAGGCCATGGGGATCGGCGTGCAAGACATCGGCCAATGCAGAGGCCTCCATGGGTTCAGCCTCCAAGAAAGAGAACAAATCCAGCTCAGCCGCGGCAGCCACAATGCAGGCCGGCTGAAAGCCGCGAATGAGTTCAAGCAACGATTCCAGCGTCCAGTCAGTGGTCATTTAAAATTCCTTAAGAGTCCGTGGTTTTCAGTCTTCAGCTTGTCATCCCATTTTATGGTCATTATTCGTGTTGAGCAAGACTTTGTGATTTCTGTTATTTTTAACTGCCTGAGTGTTGATTGGCCGACGAACTAGAGAGGTCACTGAATCGTACGTGTTTAATTGATGCAGATGTCAACCATGATGAGACCGCAGGAGTGTTTATGATCCGTTTTACCAGTGCCTTTACCGTGTCTCTGACCCTGTTTGCCTTGTCCAACCAACAGGTGGCGGCTCAGACGCGCGATCGCACCCAGATCGATCCCAGGTATCAGTGGCAATTGGAGGATATTTATCCGACGCTCGAGGCCTGGACCCAGGCCAGGGAAGCTCTGGCTGCTGAGTTTGACCAGGTGCTGCAGTACCAGGGGCAGTTGTCCAAGTCCGCAAAGCACTTGCTGGACTGTCTGGAATTTGGCAGCCATATGTCGAAAGAGCTCTCGCGATTGTACTGTTACGCATCCATGCAGTCAGATCTGGACACCCGTAAATCAGAGACCTTGTCGCTGCGCCAGCAGGTCGAGCAGATGATCACGGAGTACACGGCCAAGGCCTCTTTTGTAGAGCCTGAGATCGTGGCCATGGATCAGGCGGTTCTGGCCGACTTTATGGCCAAGGACGCCGGCCTGTCCATTCATCGTATGTACCTGGACAATCTTCAGCGCACCAAGGCCCACAGGCTCAGCGAGCCGGAGGAAAAGATCCTGGCTGAGACGAGTCGTCTGGCCCGCGGACCGTCCACGATCTTCTCGATCTTCAGCAATGCAGAACTGCCGTATCCTACAGTGACATTGTCCGATGGCGAAGACGTGCTGCTGGACAAGGCCGGATATGCCCGGTTCAGGGCTGTTGAGAATCGGGCGGACCGAGAGGTTGTGTTTCAGGCGTTTTGGAAGGCGTTTGAAGGATTCAAGCAGACCTTTGGTACACAACTTTATGCCCAGGTGCAGAAAGACATCTTCTATTCGCGAGTACGCCACTATGACTCCTGCCTGAGCAGTGCCCTGGATTCAGACAATGTGCCGGTGGCCGTGTACCACAGCCTGATTAACCACGTGAATCAGAACCTGGGGACATTCCATCGATATCTCAAGCTCAAGGCCCGTATGCTGGGCGTGGATCAGTTGAAATACTCGGATCTGTATGCCCCGGTGGTCAAGGATGTGGATTTGAAGTATACCTATGACGAGGCCGTGACACTGGTGCTGGATGCCGTCAAACCCCTGGGCGAGGACTATGTGCGTGTGGCCAGGCAGGGCCTGGAGAACCGCTGGATCGACGTGTACCCCACGCAGGGCAAGCGGTCCGGGGCCTACTCCAATGGGGGGTGCTATGATGTCCATCCGTATATCCTGCTCAATTACAATGGTCGCTTTGACGATGTCAGCACGCTGGCGCATGAGTTGGGCCACACCATGCACAGCCATTTTTCCAATACAACCCAACCCTATGCCACGGCGGACTACTCCATCTTTGTGGCTGAGGTGGCATCCACACTCAACGAGGCCCTGCTCATCCACAAGATGCTGGACGAGATCACCCAGGATGAGGTGCGTCTGTCCCTGCTCATGAATTACCTGGATGGGATCAAAGGCACGGTCTTCAGGCAGACCCAGTTTGCGGAATACGAACTGCGCATGCATGAGATGGCAGAGAAGGGCACGCCCCTGACAGGAGACGTGCTCACTGAACTGTATGGGGACATTCTGAAAAAATACTATGGCCATGACCAGGGTGTCTGTCAGATTGACGACCTGTATGCCATGGAGTGGGCCTATATCCCGCATTTCTATTACAACTTTTATGTGTTCCAGTATGCCACAAGCTTCACAGCCTCCACAGCCTTGTCTGAAAAGATCATCAACCATGAGCCGGGTGCTGTGGATCGGGTTCTGACGTTTCTGTCCTCAGGCAGCAGTGACTATCCCATCAACATCCTCAAAAAGGCAGGCGTGGACATGACACAGCCGGCGCCCTTTGAAAAGGCCATGGCAGCCATGAACCGCACCATGGACGAGATTGAGGCCATTATCAGTAGACAGTAGGCCGTTTTCAGTTTTCAGTAGAAAGTGACCAGCAACTAGAAACCAGAAACCATGGCAGAGACAGGGACACAACAGCAGCGACATTTGGGTTTGTTTGGCGCCACAGGCATTGGCGTGGGCGCCATTGTGGGCGGGGGTATTCTGGCCCTGGCCGGGGTGGCGTTTACCGCCACAGGCGCTGCGGCCTGGCTGGCGTTCTTGCTGAATGGGGGCATTGCCATCGTCACGGCCTTGAGCTTTGCCGAATTGTCCAGTGCGTTTCCCCAGTCCGGCGGCACGTATCTGTATGCCAAACGTGTGTTGTCAGTGGGGGCCGCGTTCAGCGTGGGGTGGGTGGTATGGTTCGCCTCCATCGTGGCAGCGGCCCTCTATGCTGTGGGATTCAGTACCTTCCTCCTGGATGCTTTAAGAGGTTTGATTCCCATTCCCCGCGAGGGCCTTGCATTCACGGTGGTTCTGGTTGGCGTGGCCTTGCTTGCCACACTGGTCTGTACTTGGATGTTGTGCGGCGCGTCGCGGGGCGGTGCCAACTGGATGAATATACTCAAGCTGGTGGTGTTTGCTGTACTCATCATGGCAGGTCTGCATGCGTGGTTCCGTCAGGGCACGGTGTCCATTCAACGTCTCACCACGCCGGTCCTGCCGTATGGTTTCAAGGGTCTGGTCACTGCCATGGGCTTTACCTTCATTGCCTTGCAGGGGTTTGACTTGATTGCTGCTGTGGCCGGTGAGGTCAAATCGCCGAGACACACGCTGCCGCGTGCCATGATCTTGTCCCTGTTGATCGCGCTGGCCGTGTATGTGCCCTTGATGATCCTGATTGCTGTGGCTGGTGTGCCTGAAGGCAGACAACTGAATGAATGGACGGCTGAGGCAAGGGATCTGGTGGTCGTGCAGGCGGCGCGCGTGTTCATGGGCGAGATCGGGTTCTGGCTGGTGATCCTGGTCGGCATCGTGTCCATGTTGTCTGCCTTGATTGCCAATCTGTATGCTGCATCACGCATTGCCAGGGCCATGGCCCAGGACAGGACTCTGCCTCGGTTTATGGATCAACTCAGTGTACGAACAGGCATGCCCATCAAGGCATTGTGGTGTACCGGGGGGACAGCCTGTTTGGTGCTGCTGGTCGTGCAGGATGTGGGCAGGGCAGGGGCTGCTGCATCTCTCATCTTTTTGATTACGTTTGCCCTGACGCAGCTGATCTGTATTCTGGCCCGCATTCGCAAGCCCAACCATCAGGGGTACAAATTACCGTTTTGGCCTGTGCTGCCGGGTCTGGGTGTGGTGGCCTGCTCGGCCCTGGCGATCTTTCAGGGTATGACTGTGCCTGCAGCGGGCCTGATTACCGGGGCCTGGCTGGTGGCCGGATTTTTCTGCTATCTGTGGGTGTTTGGCCAGCGCGCTCGCGTCTATGATGCAGCGAGCGAATCCTTTGATCCGGATCTGCTTGAATTGCGGGGACGCAGTCCCCTGGTTCTGGTGCCCATTGCCAATCCGGCCAATGCAGGCACCATGGCGCTGTTAGCCGCCTGCATTGCACCGCCTCGCGTGGGGCGGATTCTCCTGTTGAATGTGGCGCGCATGCCGGGTCTGGAAGATCCGGATGACGAATCGGATCTTCAGGTCACTGCGGATGTGATCCAGAAGTCCATGAGTGCGGCCATGCGTGAGCGGATTCGCGCAGAAGGCTTGGCCACACTGGCCAGAGATCCATGGATGGAGATCGACAGGGTGGCTCGTACGCACAGGTGTGCGAGCGTATTGCTGGGAATGGCCAGTCTGCAGGATGATGCGATTCGGGAACGATTGGAAGGACTGGTGAGTCGTCTGCCCGGCAATGTCATGATCCTGCGTGCCCCGCAGAAGTGGAGTCCAAGGGCCGTGCAGCGGGTGCTGGTGCCCATCGGCGGTCGGGTGGGACACAATGCCTTGCGTGCCAGGTTGTTGTATGGCTTGCAGAGACGTGTGGATGTGCAGGAAGGTCTGGACATCCACTATCTGATGGTCATGCCGACCTCTACCTCGGCCCATGAAGTGGCTCGCGTCAAACGTCTGTGGGAAAGCCTGATTACAGATGAAACCCAGGCTCGTTTCCAGGTCGATACTGTACCCAGTGACGATGTGGCCCAGGCGATCGTGGACGCCTCTTCTAATATGGATTTGCTCGTCCTGGGGCTGAACAAATCAGATCCCAAGAAACGAGTGTTTGGACGTTTGACCACCCAGGTCGTGCAGCAAGTGCGATGTGCTGTTGTGGTCATCGGGCAGCGCGGGTAGTTGGCCCCTGCGGTTTATCGGAAATTCCTCTCATGCTTTTTCTCCTGAATAGCCGTTGTATACCTGGGTGATAGGATCTGCTTCATTTTGCATTTTGATAGGAATTTGCAGAAGAAAGGAACGCCTATGGATACGCTTCACTTCGCTCTGGAACAAGAAATACAGATTGAGCAGTACTATCGACAACTGGCTCTGGTGTCCCGTCGTAAAGCCGTTAAAGAAGTGTTCCTGAAGATGGCAGAGGTGGAACACACACATGTCATGGCCTTGCAGGAGTATGAGCGATCCCAGACCGTGTGTTTGGCACCTGCCCAGTATGCCGAGTGCCGTGACTGGGTCAAGGTGCTGGAGGGCGGCATGCCGAAGGAAGCTGTGGAAGAGGTCATGGAGCTGTACGAAGCGGCCAGAGATGTCAAGTGGCAGGAGGCACAGTTTTATAACCATGCTGCTGAAGTCACAGAGATTCCTCTCGAGAAGATGCTGTTTAATGGTCTCTGTAAAGATGAAAACCGAGGGGCGATGTTGATTGACAGGGTGTGTGACTCCATGTTCAAGGACTCACCCTCTGCACTGGCCATTGCGTAAAACCAGTATAAAAAGAAACCGGAGTCAATGCAAACTGCGTTTGAGTTGACTCCGGTTATTTGCCCTGATTAGAGGTCTTGGGGCTTGAGCGTACTGCGGCGATTGGCAGTCGTTCTTTCTGTGGCCTCGTCCAGCATTGCATAGATCTTGGCGCTGATGGCTTCCAGAGAATCTGAAGCGGTCATCAGTCCTTTGCTCTTTACATAGGCTTTCACCTTGCTAGCAACAACCAGAGGTTCCCTGGATGCAGCTTTCTTAGCAGCCGGCTTCTTTGTTGCTTTCTTTGCTACGGCCTTTTTTGCAGTCTTCTTCGTGGCTTTCTTCTTTGCCATTCTTGAGTCCTCCATGTGACAAAAATTGTTAACGTCCGATATACACTCTATTTCGGTCTTTTGGACGTAATTCCATTAACAATGATGGTATTTACAGTAAAATTGTTTATATTTCCACGATAAAAACACGATTATCCGATGGAATTGCTGATAAATTGCAGAAACCTGCATGTTTTTGCTGATTTGACGCATGAATCGTTAGCCAAACAGGAGTTTGAACTGCTCTGCAATGTTCGGGTGTTCGCACAGAGTCTGCCCGATCAATACGGCTGTGGCCCCCGACATTTTGAGTTGTTCCCAGTGCTCTCTCGTCTTGATGCCGCTCTCTGACACAAGACCTTCCGATCCATCCAGAAGACTTGCCAGACGTCCCGTGGTGCTGAGATCGACCTCCATGGTGGAGAGGTTTCGATTGTTGATGCCCAGCACGCTGTAGCCCGCTTCAGGGAAACCGATCAGACTTCTCACGGCCATCAGTACCTCGGCATTGTGCACCTCCAGCAGGATCGAGAGACTCAGTTGGGTGGCCAGAATCATCAGGTCACTCAACTGGCCCACAGGCAGGGCGTCGGCAATGAGCAATATGGCATCCGCCCCAGCAGCCCTGGCTTCATACACCTGGTAGGGATCCACGATGAATTCCTTTCGCATGACCGGGATGCTCACGGCATTTTTTACGGCCGTGAGGTATTCCAGCTTCCCCTGAAAGTATTTCTCGTCGGTCAGTACACTGATGGCATCTACGCCGCAGGCTGCATAGGTTTGCGCAATGGTCACGGGATCGAAGTCCGATCGAATGAGCCCTGCGGAGGGCGAGGCCTTTTTGACCTCCGCAATGACATTGATGCCCCTGGGGTTGGGCTTGGTGACAGCCCTGTAAAAATTGAGGCATCTGGGCATCCCCTCAATAGCGGCCTGCAGCTGCTCCACAGGCACGCGGACTTTCTGCTGCTCGACCTCTGATCGTTTATAGGTAATGATTTCATCCAGGATATTTGACACCGGCTGGCTCCTGTGTTATTGGGCTTGGCTTGAAACCTGGACAAAGGCCATGCGCAGTTGCTGCAGTGTCTCATCCAGGAGCTTGTGTTCTTCATCCGACAGGTTATTTTGGGTCTTGTCTTGAAGCACGCCCAACAGGTCAATATTGTATTTGGCCATGAGCAGATCTTGAACAGGGTCTTCATCTTCTCTGGCACGGATAAAGCCCATGGCATAAAAGGCCTGTGTGCCCAGCATGCTTACCAGACTCGAAAGATCTGCAGGCGGCAATCCCGCTGCAGTATCCGTGGTCTCAGGCTGCTCTTTCTGCTGCCTCTCCTTTTCAGCCAGGATCTCTTTTTCCTTTTGAGCCTCCTGCTTCCAGTCATCGTCGATGATCAGTTTTTTGCCCTTATTATCTGCCATAACAGTGTCTCCCAATATCACAAACCTCTATTGCTTGAATTTCTTGATAGCGCGGTCCAGGTCACGGCGCTGATCACGATCCGTGATGGCCTGTCTTTTGTCGTACTGTCGTTTACCCTTGGCCAGGGCCACCGTGACCTTGGCCAGACCGCGATCGTTAAAATAAATTCTCAGCGGTACAAACGTAAACCCTCGCTGCTCCAGCTTGACCTGGATCTTGCGAATCTCCGCCTTGTGCAGCAGGAGCTTGCGTGACCGCGTGGGTTCATGGTTGTATATGCCTGCCTGTTCATAGGTGGCAATCTTGGCGCCCACCAGCCATACCTCATCCCGCTGAATCTTGGCGTAGGAGCCGTCCAGGTCCGCATGGCCGCCGCGCAGCGATTTGACCTCGCTGCCGGTCAGGGACATGCCAGCTTCAAATTGTTCTATGATTTCAAAGTTCCGAAAGGCCTTCTTGTTGGAGGCCACAGAACCCTGTTTTTTCTTGTCTTTCTCGGATTTTGCCATGGCCGCATCATAGCGATAAAACAGGCTTTAAGCAAGATTTTGACCTGTCCGGGCAATTATTTTAAAAAAGATCTTGCACTCAGCGGCCGATGTGTCTTAGTGTATTACTATGATAATACACTAATCCAGGAGTTATCCAGATGTTGTTGGACATTGATCATCACTGCGGCGTACCGATTTACCGTCAGGTCGTAGATCAGGTCAGGGATCAGATCATGGCAGGGCGGTTACTCGAAGGTGATCAGTTGATGTCTGTGCGTGAGGTGTCTGCTGTGTTGCGGGTCAATCCCATGACCATCAGCAAGGCCTATTCTGCGTTGGAGGCAGAAGGGCTGCTGGAACGAAGACGTGGGGTAGGCTTGTTTGTGGCCCGGGTTCAATCGCGTAAAAAATCCCAATCCAAAGAAGCGGCCATGGAAGCGATTCTGGCCAAGGCCGTGGCCACAGGCGTTCAGTATGGCGTGTCACCTGAGCAGATGTGTCAAATGATCAAAACGTTGTATCCAAATCATCAATCCAAATAGGGAAAGTGAGCCGACCATGAGTCAAGACAAACCCATTGTGGAGATCCGGGGGCTGACCAAACAGTTTAGAAAGAAGATTGCGATTGAGGCCGTGGATTGGGATATCATGCCCAACCGCATTGTGGGCCTGCTCGGCGCCAACGGCGCAGGCAAGAGTACCCTGATCCGTCACATCATCGGTCTCTATCTTCCCACAACCGGCACCTGCACCACCTTTGGCTGCAGGGCGGAAAAACTTGGCCCTGAGCAAATGGCTCGTATCGGCTATGTGCACCAGGAAGGAGCCTTGCTCGACTGGATGACCGCTGGCCAGTTGATCCGCTACGTGGCAGCCTACTACCCCCACTGGAACCAGGATCTCGAAGCCCGCTATATTGAGGATTTTGACATTGATTTGAAAAGTCGTGTACGCACGCTGTCACCGGGTCAGCGGCAAAAACTCGCCATCCTCCTGGCCATTGGCCATGAACCGGACCTCTTGATCCTGGACGAGCCCGCGTCAGCCTTGGATCCCCTGGCCCGTTCTCAGTTTCTGGATTGGCTCCTTCAAATCATCCAGCACGAGGGACGCACGATCCTGATTTCGTCACACATCCTCAGTGATGTGGAAAAGGTCATTGACCAGGTGACCATCATGAACCGTGCACAGCTTGTGACAGACTGCGCTCTGGACGACTTGCGGGAACAATACTGTGACGTACGATTGACCAGTCTCAATGGGGTGTTGCCGGAGCCGCTGCCCTTTGAGCATGTCGTGGCCTCAAAACAGGACAAGGGTCAGGCTGTACTGACCCTGAAGAACACGCCCCCAGACCTCATTCAGCAGATCGCCCGGCAAATCAACTGTCGGGCTGAAATCCAGCCCCTGTGCCTGGAAGACCTGTACAAGCTGGAAGTGGCTTAAATCGGCTATTTGGAGAATCGCGATGAGTGCGATCCGTGTAAATCTCAAGCTCTTTTACCAGCGAAAAATCATGTGGGTGTTCTATGTCTTTGTGATTTTTGCGGCTGCGATATTTTGTTTTCTTTTTTCGGATGAAAGGTCCATAAAGCTTGGCCGAGGGTTGTACCTATGGCCAATGGCTTTTATGTATGGCATCGCCTTTCTTGTGAGCATTGTGACGATGGATACGTGGGGCAAACCTCTGGTGTTTGGTCTGCCTGGCCATCAGAAAGTTCTGTTTCTGATCTACTGTGGGATTGGCATGGTGTGCGGGGCACTCAGTTTAACGATTCTGATCCGTTATCCGGCGAGTGCATCCCTTCATGTGGTCTGGTTTGGGGTGGTGTTGTTGAGCCTCAATGTGATGGCCTATTGGTTGGGATTTCTTTCTTTGGGATCGACCAAGGGCGCTTGTCTGGGATTCATACCGTGGATTCTGATATTATGCTATGGAAGGAACGGCCCTATTGCGGTGGAGCGGTTTATGCTTGATCCACTGGGCGTGGTGTTGCTCACGACGGGAAGCTGGAGTGTCACAGGGTGGGTGGTGAAAACGCTGCTCCAGAGGCAGACGCTCAGAGAGGCCTGCCAGATGGACATCTTGAGACATCATGCCTGGCCTGTTGAGCATGAGAAGTACCGGGGCTTACGCTTGGCAGATGCCGTGAATCAATGGTTTTGCAGGCAGATGAGGCGTCACAGCGGAGGTGTTGGCTGTTATGTTTGGGCTGCATGGTACAAGACAGTGGGACGGATCATACTGGGATGGAAGGGGTATTTGTTAGTGGGTGTCCTTCTTATGGTGTGGATGGGGTACACACGATCGATCGCTGATCCTCTCCTGTTTATTATGATGTGTTTCATACCGAGCATCGTGGGCATTGCAATGCTTGGCGCAGAAACCCTCGTTACAGCAGAGGGCCGGGTGCCGCGTTTTTGGGCGGCTGTGATGGGAGGCCTTGCCATGCAGGTTTGCACGGCAGTCAGTTTGGCAGGGATCGTCTTGCTGTCATATGGCTTGGCGCGGCTACTGCCTGAGGCGACCATTCAAGGGCAATCCTACATCTTTCATGCCCTGCCATGGAGGATCTTGGTCTATCCCATTGGCCTGATACCTGCGCTTCTGGGTTTGATATTGCTGCTTCGCAGGCACTTTGCCTGGTTGGCGATCATGTGCGCAGCTGTCGCTGTTTTGATGATCATTCCTTTGATGCAAGATCTTTTTCCCACGGATCCAAAAGGTCTGACCTCCGGTCTCAATGTGGCAGCAGGTCTTTTGTCCTATGTTGTGCTCATGGCGTGCAGCTATTGGCACTGCTTCAGACAGGATATCGTATAGCAGATGTGCTGTCATCAAATTCTTTTGGACTCAAACGAATCGCCTTGGTCTTCTGCTCTGGGGAATCCTGACCAGATTGGCTTTCAATACCATTTGGCTCCTGCGAAGGTTGCCACCGCCTCGCATTTAGCCGGGACAATCCACGCTCGCTGAGGCTCACTTAATGGATTGTCCCATCCTGACCTTTGCTTCGAATGGTTTGGGTCTCGCACGCCAGCATCCTCACGAAGGCATTCCTCCGAGGGGCACTTCATTAAGAGAGCCTCAAGCGAACGTGATGTGCGCCGGTTAATACCTGGGCGGAAGCACCTCATGTATGTGTCAAAGTTTTAGCCACACAGGACTCGACGATACCCCCCCCAAATGGACATTCTAGGGATCGTTTTTTCTTGTCTACCGCTCGCCGTCTATCTCGTGCGCGTGACCGTTGAGCGGGCAGGCGTCACATTTGGGCTTGGGCTTGCAGAAGTTTTTTCCAATTTGCACAATCAGGGCATGGAATTCCTTGAAGAGCTGGATGTCTTGAGGCAGGTTGGACTGAAACAGGTCCTGGAGTTCGTGGTAGTCAAAGGGGGGCTCGATCAGGCCGTGGCGCGTGGCCATTCTTGCCGTGTAGGTGTCGACCACAAAGACCGGACGATTCAACGCGTAGAGAAGAATGGAGTCGGCCGTTTCCGGGCCAATGCCGCTGATGGCCAGGAGTTCTTCTCGCAGGTCATGGGTGTTTCTCTGGGCCAGGTTTTCAAGGTGTCCGTCACCGTTTGCTATGAGCCATGTGAGAAAATTCATCAAGCGTTTTGCCTTGAGCCGATAATAACCGGCGGGGCGGATCAGTGCTTCAAGTTTTTCTGGAGCCATGCTGTGCAGGATGTGTGATTCGAGAGCCGCGTCATGTTTGATGTTGTTGATGGCCTTTTCCACATTGGTCCAATTGGTGTTCTGTGTGAGGATCGCACCCACGGCAATCTCAAAGGGTGTGTCACCCGGCCACCAGTGCTGCGGGCCGTAGGTCTCGAATAGCGTTTCGTACAGTGTTTTCAGTTGTTCCTGCGTTGTCATCAATCACCAGGTTCCATCGCATCTTGGCGGTGTGAGGCAAACGTGTTTATGCACAGTTTTAGGCAGTCTTTCTTAATCACGGTGAACCCGGAACCGTGAACCTGTTTTGGCGATTGCCTCAAACCGCCAAAGCATACCTGGTTCCTATAATTCTTGGCTATTGTAATTTGATGACCGGTAAAGTAAACTCAAAACCTTATTTTATGTGGACTGTCACCAGACCTTAGAACAGATACAAAGACGATCTATGGCACGCAGCCAGACAAAGCAAAAGC
>JAIPFM010000074.1 GCA_021736645.1 Phycisphaerae bacterium
GCCTTGGGGGCCACGTCGCCAAAGGCGTGGATGTGGGCCATGACATCGTGACGGAACTTCTTTTCGTATTTGGCGGCCCGGGTGAAATCAATGTTGTCCAGGTTTTGGGCCATCTGATCGATCTGCGTCTGTGTGATGTCCAGGCCGAGCTTCTTTTCGGCCCTGGCCAGTTCCAGCCAGAGACGCCGCCAGGTGCTGTGCTTCTTTTGTGCGCCAAAGAGTTCCGACATGGCCGGTGAGGCATTGCGTTCAACCAGGGGGCTGGTATACAGTTTCTTGTCTGCTGCCATAGTGTCTCCTAGGCTTGGTCTATTTGTGTCAGTCGATTTTCAAGCAGGTGTTCGATGTGTTCAATCTGCTCCGGGGCCAGGTTATAGTCTCCGGCCTGAACCGTCTCAAGGATCTGCTCAGGTCTGCGCGCGCCCACAATGGTACTGGTGATTTCCGGTCTGCGCAGGGTCCAGGCAAGGGCCAACTGTGCCACCGTGCGTTTGTCATGATCTGCCATGCGTTTGAGCTGGTTGACCAGTTCCAGCGTGGCACTGAACCGCGGTTCCTGGAAGTCAGGATAGCGGTGTCGATGGTCATCCTCGGCCAGATTGGTCAGACGCCGGTGATCAAACTTGCCGGTGAGCAGGCCGCGTCCCATGCTGCTGTAGGGAAGAATGCCCATATTTCGCTCGCGGCAATAGTCAAACAGGTCCGGCTCGATTTCCCGGTGGATCATGCTGTACAGGGGCTGGGCTGAATCGATGCGGGCTATGTGCGACAGAAGATCCATCTGTTCGATGGTACAATTGGACACGCCCAGATACCGAACCTTGCCCTGGTCACGGAGTTTGGCCATGGTTTCCCATGCCCATTCAATATCTTCTGCGGGTTCCGGTCTGTGCATCTGGTACAGGTCTATGGTCTCAATACCGAGGCGTTTGAGGCTTTCGTGGCATTCCTTTTCCACGCTGTCCGGTCTGAGGCAGGGGATCTTGCACCGATGACGATCCCAGCGAATGCCGCACTTGGTGGCAATCAGGGGTTTGTGTGCCATCCTCTTGAGGGCCTGACCCACCAGGTCTTCGGAATGGCCGCACCCGTAGATCGGAGCCGTGTCGATCCAGTTGATGCCAGCGTCAATCGCTGCAACAGTCGCATCCATGGCTTCATTGTCGTCCTGAGGTCCCCAGCCCACTTCCCATGGGCCGCCCATGGCCCAGGTGCCGAGTCCCAGGACAGTGAATGTCAGGTCTGTGGTGCCAAGTTGTTTAGTACGCATATCTGGTTCATTCTTTTATCAAGACAAATACGGAAGGTAACATAAGAAGAACTGGGTCTGGGATCAACACATTTTTGGGGCTCTACTCTGTGGCAGGGTCTGTGAGGACAGGAGGGTCCTGCTCCAAAGGGGTCGGCGCCTTATGCCTGAGTTTGCCAAAGGCCGCTCTGAGCAGGCTGCTTACGGCAAAACCACAGGCGAACAGGGCCAACGTGACCTCTGTGTACGCAATAAAGGCCCACAAAATCAAGACGAGATTGACCAGGTGGCTGATGGGTTTCTTGCCCTTGAGGTAGTGGTTCGGGATGTGTGAGTATTTGATGCGGCTGACCATGAGCACGCCCACCCCCAGGGTGATCAATGGCAGGAGAATGGGGATGATTTTTGTTGGGAGCGTCTGTTCGTACACCAGTGTCAGGCTGCATACCACGCCGGCCGCTGCCGGGCTGGGCAGTCCTATGAAGGTGGAATGGTCTTGGGAGTGGGTTTTTTCATTTTCCACATTGAATCTTGCCAGACGGATGGCCGTGCCGCACACATACACCAGGGCGCACAGCCAGGCGGCGCGAATCACCAGGTGCTGACTTGTCAGCGTGGTCTCGGCGAGCAGACCTGTCACTAGATTGAGCATGATGAAGGCAGGCGCTACACCAAAGCTGATGATATCGCACAGGCTGTCCAGTTGCCCGCCAAACGAAGAGGTGCTCTGACTCAGGCGTGCGAGATGACCGTCCATCATGTCCGCAATCATGCCGATGAAGACGAGATAACAGGCAATCACCAGGTGATTATTGAACTGACCGATGGGTGAACCGCCCGCGGCAAACACGATCGCGCCAAACCCGCACACGCCATTGAGTGTGGTGACGAGAGACGGTAAGATGGCAATGGTCTTGACCGGGCGTTTTTTGACGCGGTTGAAAAACGCCTTTCTTTTATGTCGGTATCTGGAATTTGACATTATTGGTACCTTGCCACAATCGTTAAGCCGGCCTTGACACCATCACCCACTTTGACGCAGCATGCAAGGCCGTCCTGTACAGGCACAAAAAGCTCTGTACGCGAGCCAAACTTAATCATACCGAATTTGTCGCCCTGAGAAAAGACCTGACCTGCCTGGACAGGACATACAATGTGTCTGGCAATGGCACCGCTGATCTGACGTACCATGAGACGTGCCTCCGGGGCCTGGGTACGTGTGAAAAAAACGGCATTCGACTCATTTACACGACTCGACTCCGGATTCAAGGCATTTTTAAATGCGCCGGGTTTGTACAGGATTTTTTCGACCCTGGCCCCGCAGGGCATTCGATTGAGGTGAACATTAAAAATGCTCAGAAAAATACCGATTCTCAGGACCTTGCCGTCAAAATCCGGGTGATCCTCCAGAACATCCGTATCTGTGACCTTGCCGTCAGCCGGGGAGAGAAGCAGGGCACTGTCCTGAGGGCAGGCACGATGCGGGTCACGAAAAAAGGACAACGCCCAGATCAGGACCAGGCCGATCAGGACCTCCATCAGAATCAGGCACCATGCAGGCATAGAGGCCTTCCCCACAATCGGGCCGGCGATCATGGCAACGGCTAGAAGTCCAGGGTATATAGCTACTTGCGGTAAACCTAGTCGGGTCAGGGGAATCTTCATGGGCTGTTTGGTTGTGACTCCAATTCAATGATTATACAAGATCTCGGTTCTCGGATCGCAGCCAGCCAGGGCAGCCACGAGTCTCACACTGTGATCCGTGATCTGTGATCCAATATTCAGTCGAAACATAGATGTCGCCATTGTAGGATAAAATCTCTGGCAATCAATGAAAAAGGCCGATCACACGGGATCGGCCAGAAGGAGGGTGTCAAAAGCATGAGGTTGAAGAAGAGTCTAAGGCCAGCCTTGGCCACCCATTCATGTCATATTTACTTGTTTCATTTATTATGACGTGTAGAATGGCTGCACTGTGACAGAGAAAATTAAAAAAATTTAAAAGACTTCCTCCCCACAACAGGTCATGAAAAGCCCGGGAGATTGCCGTAATTATTTGTATGCAGAGTTTTATTAGATTTATTGCGTTTGTCATTACATTCGGTGTGGGTGCCGGAGCACTGACGTTCTCTGCCCTGTGCAACGATCTGATCCTGTATTTCAGCAACAAGCAGCAACTGGCCCTGGAACAGCAGCAACTGCTCTCTCTGGAAGAGAAGGTCCAGGTTTATGATGCCCTGCTCAAGAATATAAAGACAGATGATGATGTCATGCAGCGGATCGCACCCGCCGTTTTGGGGCTGCAGTCTGACGATCCCAATACCGCCTATCCCTTGACAGGCCTGCAGGAACTTGAGGCGGCCAGGGAGATGCTTCAGCAGGGGAAGAAAAACGCTGACATGCCCGTTATGCCCCCATGGCTGATTCGGTGCAGTGAGCAGAGACATCGGACAACCCTGTTTTTGGCAGGGGGCATCCTGGTATTGACGGCTTTTGCCTGCTTTGGACTGGTGAAACCCAATGAGGTTGATGAGTAGGACATCAGGGGCAGGGTACAGGATTGGGCCTGAGGCAAATCGAAAAAAGCCACATACTCTCCAGGAGTATGCGGCTTGGAAATCTCAATGATTGACCTGATGACTTAAACTTCGATGGAGTCAACCACCACCTGCAGGTATTTCTGACGGTGGCCAATGCGTCGCTGACTGTCTTTCCGGCGACGGAAGTGCGTGGGATAGAGCTTTGGGCCCTTGACCAGGCCTTCTTCTGCCGTGGTCTTAAAGGATGCGACCACCTTTGCACCCTGAAGGTAGGGGGTGCCGACCTTGATATCCTCGCCGTCGCTGACCATGAGAACCTTGTCCAGATCAATGCTCGTGGCGTCAGCATCAATATCAGTCAATTCAATATTCACATAGTCACCTTGGGCGACTTTGTATTGTTTTCCACCTTGTTCAATTACTGCATACATTCTTATACGCCTCTTAAGTTTTTTCACTCGTAAAAATAGTTAGACGGGATATACTAGCGATTTCCTAACTCCATGTAAAGAGGGTTGTCGAAAAAAAGTCAGCAAGTATCTGTGTTGAAATAAGTTGGAGCAGATTTAAACAAGGAGGTTGCCCGATGCCACTGGCCATGATTCAGGATGAACTAATGCCTCTGGAGGCTGTACCCATACCCTTTAGGGACCGAGCCATGTACTTCGGGGACGGGGTTTATGAGGTCATCAGGAGCTACAAGGGGCATATTTTTGCGTTGGAAGACCATTTAATGCGTTTTGCCAACAGTCTTGAGGCCGTGGATATTCGAGGCATTACCGTGGAGACCGTGAGGCAACGGGTCCTGACTGCCTTTGATCAGGCGGGTATCGGCAATGCCAAAATATATTTTCACGTGACCCGCGGGTCAGGCCCAAGAGATCCCGTAGAAGCGCCGGGCCTGGCACCCAACTTTTACCTCACCATCACTGAACTGGAAGACGCGACTCTGGAGAAGACTCAGGGTATTTCTGTGATTACGCACCCGGATCTCCGCTGGAAACGCTGTGATATCAAGTCTCTCAATCTCCTGCCCAATGTTCTGGCCAAGCGAGAGGCCCACAAACAGGGGTGCGATGAGGCCATACTGGTGGACGATCAGGGCCTGATTACAGAAGGATCAGCCTCCGCCTTTTTTGCCATATGTGGGGACAGCTCCGCCCAGGGGGACTGGCCCGGTCTGTGCCTTCGAACCACGGCCTTGCATGTCAATATTCTGCCGTCGGTCACGCGCAAATACGTGATCAAGTCGGCTCAGGCCATAGGGTTGACTGTGGTTGAGCGGTCCGTGGCCGTGCCAGAGGCCAAGGCGGCCCAGGAGCTCTTTCTGGCCGTGACCACACGCGACATTGTGCCCATTGTCAAGTTCGACGGCCAATCCATTGGCCAGGGAAAGCCCGGGAAAGCTACGCAGGCCCTAATGCAGGCGTTTCAACAATGTATAGACGAGGATTGAGCTTGGCCTGCGAGAAGCAGACCCCGGTCCGGCCGATTAAAACTGGTTGTTGAGATACTCGGGTTTGCCGTCGTCGCTGTCGTATTGAACGGGATCACTTTGTGCTGGCCCCGTGAATCTGAAACGTTCAATATGTTCCGCCAGTTTTGTGTGGCTGTCAACTCTGATGATGATCCCGTTCATCTGCACATCTTCAGTGGCGATTTCAAAGGGTACCGGCATGGCGGTTCGAAAGGATTTGAGGACGGCTTCCTTTTTTCGGCCCAGTATGGAGTCATGAGCCCCGGTCATGCCAAGGTCTGAGATGTAGGCCGTACCATTGGGTAGGATGCGTTCATCGGCCGTGGCCACATGGGTATGCGTGCCAAAACAGCAAGCGACTCTGCCGTCCAGGTGGTAGCCCATGGCGATTTTTTCACTGGAGGCCTCTGCGTGGAAGTCCACGACCAACAGGTCGACCTGGTGCTTGAGCTTCGAGACGAGCCTGTCCGCTGCTGCATAGGGGCAATCAGCGGGCTTCATAAAGAGCCTGCCCACCAGTGCTATGACGCCAATGGTCTGGCCCTTGGCCGTTTCATAGACTGCATAACCGCGACCTGCTGCATGCTCGGAGAAATTGGCAGGCGCCACGATGTTCTGCTTTTGTTCCAGAACCTCGATAATACCACGTTTTCTGAAGGCGTGGTCCCCCAGGGTAATGAGGTGCACGCCGTATTTCAGCAGTTTATCGTAGATCTGCGGGGTCAGACCTGATCCGCCTGCAGCATTCTCTGCATTGACGATGACACAGTCGATCTCATGTTCCTTGACGATGTTGCGCAGATGATCTGCGATGATCCTGCGCCCGGGCCTTCCGACCACATCGCCAATGCAGAGTATATTTAGTTTCACAATGGTTTCCAGTCTAGGGCGTTTTACTTGGCGTATTCAATACAACGCAGTTCCCTGAGCAGGGTGATCTGGATTTCTCCAGGATACGTCATTTCCTGCTCAACCTTGTTGGCAATATCGCGTGCCACCTTGAGGGCAACGTCGTCATTGATCTCATTGGCATTGACAATGACCCGGATTTCACGACCCGCCTGAATGGCAAAGCAGTTTTCCACGCCTTTGAAGCTGTTGGCAATCTCTTCGAGTTGTTCCAGACGCTTGATATAGCGTTCCAGAGTTTCGCGTCGGGCGCCCGGACGCGACGCACTGATGGCGTCTGCTGCTGCAACCAGGGGGGTGTAGGGGTTGTCCGGGAGGATATCACCATGGTGAGCAGAGACTGCATTGATGACAATGGGTGATTCATTGTAGCGCTTGAGGAAGTTGGCTCCCAGGGTCGGGTGGCTTCCTTCCATATCGTGATCAATGGCCTTGCCAATGTCGTGCAGCAGACCGGCTCTGCGGGCCATGGCGCTGTCCAGGCCCAGTTCGTCGGCCATGACCTGGGTCAGAAATGACACCTCAATACTGTGTCTCAGCACGTTCTGCCCATAACTGGTGCGATAGTGCAGGGCACCCAGCAGGGCCAGGATCTTGTTGTTCAGGCCGCGAACATTCGTTTCTACTGCCGCATCTTTTCCGATCTGCAGGACCTTGTTGTTCACGTCATTGGTGGTCTGAGCCACCAGTTCTTCGATGCGGGAGGGGTGAATACGACCGTCCTGGATCAAACGCTCCATGGACAAACGAGCCACTTCACGTCTGACAGGATTGAAGCCGCTGACCACAATCACGCCCGGCGTGTCATCCACAATCACATCCACGCCTGTGGCCTTTTCAAAGGCCCGGATATTCCGGCCTTCTCTGCCGATAATGCGTCCCTTCATGTCGTCGTTGGGGATCTCTACCGCGGAAACGGTCATTTCGCTGGTTTGTTCTGCGGCATAGCGTTGAATGGCAATCGTGATGATTTCCCGGCTCTTTTCATCTGCGATTTCTGCGGCCTGTTCCTGTTTTTGGCGGATAATCGCGGCCATTTCGTGTTCACATTCGTCTTCCAGATTGGTAAGCAGGAGCTGCCTGGCGTCCTCGACATTCATGGCGGTGATCTTCAGCAGTTGGTTTTTCTGCTGGGCAATCACATTGGTGAGTTCTTTTTCCTTGAGATCCAGATTTCGAAGGTGTCTTTGAACGTCCTTTTCCTTCTCTTTCAGGGCTTTATCCTGTTTGAGCAAGGATTCTGCCTCTCGTTCCAGGAGATCCTCGCGTTTGCCAAGCCTCATTTCTGTTTCGCGCAGCTCGGATCGAATCTGACTGGCTTCTGCTGAGAATTTCTCCTTCTTCTTGATGGTTTCTTCAGCCGCATCCACACGCGCGGACTTAATGATGTTTTCAGCCTCTTTTTTTGCACCGTCTAATTGTCTTTGGAGATCTTCTTGAAATGTTTTTGCCTTGGTCTTTGTGAGCATTTGGACAATCAATGCTGTCAGGCAAATGCCCAGAACAAAGCATACGAGCATGAGAACACCCGTCATGACACCTGTTACTGCTAAAATATTCATTGTTTCAACCTTTCCCTACATGATCAAGTTACTTTGACATCGTCAAAAGTACAGGGATAGATTGCGGAACTTGGCAGGATCGTTCACAAAAGAACGGTTAAGCTAGCACGAAATCAACAGGCTTTGAATGAACAGAGATCAGACGATCACCCCCAGGAAATACCTCGGAACATGTTGCTAACAGCCCCAAAAATAAGGTTTTTCTCGATGTCATAGATAATAATCGGGTTCAGATCCAAACGCTGACAAAAAAAACGATTTCGTTTCGCATTAATCTCACTTTAAGCCCTAATGATACCTTTTTGTCGATAACCAGGGCAAAAAAGTGTCTTTGTAATTTAAACGACCATTTTAGTGAGCATTTAGGCCCACTGCGTAATCTTCTGCTTTGTTGCGTATCACAAGTTCAACCTCATGTCCACACAACTGTCCACAATCACAACATACAAAAACGTCAAATTTAAACTCTATTGGATAACTCGGGAACGGTCAAGCGGAAAACGGAAATATGTTCTTCTGACATGGCTGTGCCAGGGTGCTGACCATTAAAGATTGACCTGTTCAACATTATTTGCGATCATACCCCCTTATCCCTATTTGCCGGGGAACGTTACAAGGACCTGAGTTAGGAGTTCATGGTGCCGGATCTAGCGCCCATTAATATTGGAGATGAAGTTCTGATTGAGCAGTGTCAGAGTGGGGATACCTCTGCCATGGAAAGGCTGATTCTGAAGTATCAGAATCGGCTGTACAATGTCATATTGAGAATTTGTTCAAATCCTGATGATGCAGCGGAACTAACCCAGGAAACCTTTGTCAAAGTAATAGAGAATATTGGAAGGTTCCAGGGCAAGAGTAGTTTTTATACCTGGGCATTTCGAATTGCTGTGAACTTGACAATCAATTATTGCAAACGCAATGCGCGATTAGGACTCAAATCCTTGGATTCCGACGAATCTGAGTCAGGTGACCAGGCCACAGGGGTGCTCAAAGACTACTTGAGCAATGACAAATCCCCTGATCCTGCCAGTATTGCTCAAAACCGGGAGCTTTGCGATTTGGTGATGCAGTCTATGACACGGCTGGATGAAGACCATCGGACCATTTTGGTGCTTCGTGATATAGAAGGCATGAGTTATTCACAGATTTCCCAGGTCCTTGAATTGGAATTGGGGACTGTGAGAAGCCGAATCAGTCGAGCCAGGGGTAAGTTCAAAGACATTTTGGAGACCGTCATCGAATGAAGGCAAAACAACCTGACATGAATGAAATGCTCAATGCGTACATGGACGGTGAACTCGAAGCGCGTCAAACCATTGAGTTCAAGCGGTTGTTGGAAAACACGCCTGAATTGAGGGCTCAATTACGTGTTTTGAAGAACACCCGAAATCTCCTGCATCATCTGCCTCGCGAAGAAGCCCCTGAAGAATTGGCCCATCAGGTACGGTCGTTGCTCGAGCGCAAGGCCTTGTTTGGTGAGGGGGGCACTGGGCAGACTTCGAAGCGTGTTGGCGCCCTCTTGTTCCAGAAGATACGGGCTGTCGCTGCAGTTTTGGCGTTGGGTGCTGTATTGAGTCTGTTGGTGTATTCTATTGTGGCCCCCGTGGATTCAGACCCAGGAGAGGGGGGCTCAAGCGGTGATGTGGCGCCACTGGCATCCATCCAGGGACCGGTGCGAGGCAAACTGGAGTTGGTCTGCACTTCCATGCCGAATGTGGATAGTTTTTTAATGCGTTCTGTTCAGTTCAATGACCTGTCTTCCTGTGTGCAAAAGGAGGATTTGGTGGATCAGCGATTGTTCTATGTGAGCTGTGACAGAGAAGACATCAAGGCATTGCTCTCTGATCTCAGCAGCGTATGGCACCAGTTTGATGAAACGGCCTTTTACGTGAATACCGGAGAGCTTGGTGACATGATCCGCATTGACGGTGCGTCGGTCAGTCAGGTCGCGAGCCTGATCAATGAGCAGGATGCAGGCAAGCGGATTGAGCACGCCAGGCTTGAGTCTGTGCGTAATAGCATGCGGAACATGACGGCTTCCGGCAGTATGATGGCCGCAATGGAAGAAAAAATAACCATGCCAAACATGCCGCCCCGTCCCATGTTGACCTCCGGTGAGCCGAATCGGACGGGGAAGTCTGAATCGCCAAAGGCGGGGGATCGTGTAGAATTGACCATAGTACTCAGGCAAAGTCCTCGGTAGGTCTCTATTCAAGGGAGTGTTCTGGCATGGCAAAGATCGACCAAGCTTGCCTTGTGATCGTGGATATTCAGGGGAAACTGGCTCAGGTGATGTATGAGAGGGAGACGCTGTTTGCGCAGGCAGCCATCCTCGTCAAGGCATTTACTGAGTTGCATAGGCCGATCTTTTGGTGCCAGCAGGTGCCCGAGGCGCTCGGGCCTACGGTCGAGCCCATCCAATCTCTGCTTGCCAATCATGAACCCATCAATAAGGCCTGTTTTAGTGCGTGGAAAAGCCCGGACTTTCGGTCTCAATTGATCAATTCTAATTGCTCACAGGTTGTCTTGTGCGGCATTGAAACCCATATCTGCATCTATCAGACCGCCAGAGACCTGCTTGAAAACGGATTTGAAGTGGAAGTCGTGGCAGGGGCCGTATCCTCCAGAACATCCGAAAACAGAACCATAGGTCTGGATCGTCTCAGGCAATGCGGCGCACAGATCACATGTACGGAGATGGTGCTCTTTGAGTTGCTGGAAACTGCGGAACACCCTGCCTTTCGGGCCCTGGCCAAACTCATCAAATAGTCTCTCTGACTGTTCAGGATTGAATCAGTTGTGTCTCATACAGCCCCTGATAGACCTTGCAGGTCTTGATCAATTCCTGATGCGTCCCCTTGGCTGCCACGCGACCCTTGTCGATGACGACGATCTGATCCGCGGCCACCACCGTGCTGAAGCGATGGGCAATGATGAAAGTCGTGCGGTTGACCATGAGTTCTTCTATGGCACTGTGAATCTTGGCTTCACTCTCTGCGTCCACTTGACTGGTGGCTTCGTCAAAGATCAGGATGGCCGGGTTCTTCAGGATCGCGCGGGCGATGACAATGCGTTGAAGTTGGCCGCCGCTGAGACCTGTGCCCCGTTCTCCGATGATCGTATCGTACCCGTTGGGCAAGGCCTGGATGAATTCATGGGCAAAGGCCTGTTTGGCGGCCTGGATGATATCTTCCTGGCTGGCATCCGGTCTGGCGTAGGCGATGTTGTACGCGACGGTGTTATTGAATGAGACCGCGTGCTGTGTGACCATGCCGATCTGATTGCGCAGGCTGGAGAGTTTGAATGCATGGATGTCCTGACCGTCCAGAAGGATCTGGCCCGAGTCCGGATCGTAAAAGCGGGGCAGCAGGCTGGCCAGCGTGGACTTTCCTGACCCATTGGGACCCACCACTGCGATGGTCTCCCCGGCATGGATCGTGATGTTGATATGATTCAAGACCGTGGCGGTTGTGCCGGGGTACGCAAAAGTGACATCCTTGAATTCAATAGACCGTGTCAATGTCTTCAACAGGGGTGCATTGGGAATGTCCACTTCAAGGGTTTGATCCATGAGATAGAACACGCGTTCTGCCGCAGCATCCGCTTTCTGGACCTTATTCCACACATCGCTCGCTTTCCTGGCCGATTCAGCAGAGGCGCCCAGTACCACCAGGAGGGTCAGGAAATTTTCTCCATTGATATGTTCGCTGCTTTGTGTCACCCAGCGGGCACCGACAATGAGCGCGCCGCAGGCCGCGGCCATACCAATGATTTCCAGGGCAGGGCTGGTGGCTGAGGCAATCCTCGAGATCCTGAGCTGTTGCTTGAGCAGACGATTATTGATGGTCTGAAAGGTGGACACCTCGTTGTCCTGCTGATTATAGACCTTCACGACCTGAAGTCCTGAGACCGATTCCTGAAGTTTGGACAGCATTTGCGCACCTGCTTCCAGGGTCTTCCGGGAGGCACGCTTCATGCGCTTTCCAAACTGGCCGACAATAATAAGCACCAGGGGCGTGCCCCCCATGAAGATCAGAGTCAGTTGCCAACTCAGGCACATGGCCACGCCCAGACCGACCACGGCATTCATGGGTTCACGGATGGCCTTTCCAAACATGATTTTCAGGGCATGAGACATTTCTGCCGTGTCTTTGACGATACGACTCATGGCGTCACTGGGCCGTTCGTTGGTAAAATACCCCAGGGGCATGCGCAGGATATGAGAAAAAACATCTTGTCGCATATTTGTCACAGTGACCTGCACAATTTTCTCAGCAATATACGCCTGGAAATACTTGGCAATACACCGCAGGAACGTGACAAACAACATGATTTCAATAATCAGGATAATCGCCTTCATTTTTCCGGCCGGCGACGTGTCCCGTGGGAGATGCGAAATGATCTGCTGGCCCTTGGCCAGCACCGCGCCTTCAATATTCCATTTGGTACGTTTGGCCCACTTCCAGCCAAGGTCCTTGATGGCGTTGGGTTCATGGGGTGTGATCAAGGCCAGGGACAATGAGTCACGTTCGCCCAGTACCTCATTGGAATCACGGGCTATTCTCAACGTGATTGACGGTTCTGTGCAATTGGCCAGATGTTGTACCAGCGTTGAGTAGGAGAGTTCTGACAGGTTGGGATCCGATGGGGGGGCCACACCAATGATTAAATCCCCCTGTCTCAATCCACTTTTAAAGGACAGGCTCAGTTTGTCAATCTCTGAAATGGTGGTGGTGAGGCCATTGAATTTGATGCCGTACAGATTGGCGCAGACTTTGCTTTCGATCCAGGGGTGGAGTCCTTCCGTCTTGATCATGACTTTCAGGATGGGAATCACGGTCAGATAACTCACGGATAAAAGAATCGCCACGATCAGAGCACAGCCGATCGTCAATACAACGCGATGCCATTGCGGCCAGATATAGTCAAAAATTCTGTTAAATGCCTTCATAAGGCGTCATGACTCCACTTATTAATGGGACAGAAACAGGGCGTCCCGGGTCCGGGATCCAAGGCAGTCCCTGGATGCTATTCATGTTCTAAAGTTATAGCCTGAGAACCCTAACAGAGATGAGGGACTCGGTCAAGATTAAACGAGACTTGACCGGCAGTCAGGCTTTTGCTACGGTGTCGTGACTTTATGAAAGGAATCCGTATGAAAATTGAGACCATTGTCTTAGGTGCTTATCAAACAAACAGTTATGTGCTGCGGTCGGATGAATCGTCAAACGGGTGCGTGGTGGTGGATACGGGGTTGTCGGCGGGGGAACTCACCGCTTTCTTGCAGGGCGCGTCCTTGATCCCCGCAGCCTTGATTCTCACGCATGGACATGGTGACCATATTGCAGGTGTCCCCGAGCTTCTGTCCCTTTGGCCTGACCTGATCCTTTACGCCCATGAATTGGAGGCTGCAGTATTGTCAGATCCGACATTGAATCTGTCCACGATGACCGGGATGCCCTTGAGTCTGGACTGTCCCATTGACTATGTGGTTCAGGACCAGATGATTGAAGCCGCGGGCATACGATTGAAGGTCTTGCATACACCCGGCCATACCCAGGGAGGCATGAGTCTCTTTGGAAAAGAGCAGGGCGTGGTGTTTGTTGGAGACACCCTGTTTGCAGAGTCTGTGGGACGAACTGACTTTCCCGGGGGCAGTCAGGCCACATTGATTCGGAGTATACAGAAACAACTTTTTGTGCTGCCTGATGAAACCATTGTGTACCCGGGTCATGGCCCCAGCACCACCGTTGGGCACGAAAAGAAATACAATCCGTATACCAGCTAGTGCTTTGTCAACACTGAATTTGAGGGTATTGCGCAGTCCCCAATGGAGAGATGCAAGGAAGACAACGAAGCCCTACTGAAGTAGGGCGAGGCTTTCTACTAGCAGGTCTGATCAGAAACGGGCTCTACTTGTGACACCTTGACTTTGTCTTTGGCAGGGACCTCGACAATGTCAAGGGTGGACGCCGTGCCGGATTTCTCGACACACCGTTGTCGGAGGTTGTCCATGATATTCATAAAATTGATGTAGGAGTCATACGGCGAGTCGTACGGATTGAAATACTTGTGTACATCACCATCGGCAAAGTACTTGGTGCACATGTAGTAGAAGTGGTCTGAGGTTTGGAGCTTGCGCCAGTCATTCAGAATGTCCTGATCGTTGAGACTCTTGATCAGCTTTTCCACGCGATAGGTCTCGTGCAATGCATTGGACTGCATGGCATTGCCCAGCCAGGCAGACAGATCCCGTTCTGTGTCAGCCCAACTGATCAGGTGAGGGATATCCACGCTATCCATGACCGGATACTCGGCCACCACCTCACTGGGGGTTTTAAAACTGTTGTCCGGGTGCTGCAACACCTGTTCGGGCAGGTGTTTGAGGAAATCAAAGATGCCCGTATCTGCCCATTGGTGTTCCCCAAAGGTTTCATAGTCCATAAACAAATTGATCACATGGCCCATGCCGTTGGCATCGTTGACCCAGTGAGAGAATTTTTCTGCAGTCAGGGGCCACTGGCTCCAGTGACGGTTGGAGAATCTAAAGGCAATGTCGTCGCTGAGGGAATAATTCTTCAACAGAAGCTTGAGCGTGTCACAACCTTGGGGACGGTACACAAAATTAGGACTACGGTAGCCCAGCACATGATCCGCACCTTCCGAGAGAATGGCGTCAAACTGCCCGGTGGACTCGATCAATGCTGCCAGGTCGTTGTTATAGATCAATTCTGTGTTTCGAAACACCTTGGGTGTCTGATTAAAAAAGTACTTTATGGCCTGGGTGTGTTTGTTGACCTGGTCAAGAAATTCTTCGCGAGAGTACAAAAAGCTGAGGCTATGGTAGTAGGTTTCTCCAAGAAACTCCACACAGCCTGTCCTGGCCAGGGCATCAAACGTGCTCATCACCTCAGGGCAGTAGGCTTCAAACTGTTCGAGCAGCGTGCCGGTGATGCTGTAGGCGATCTTGAAACGACCTTCGTATTGACGGATCTGTTCCAACAACAGACGGTTGGCAGGCAAATAGCATTTCTGAGCGACTTTTTTACAGATAGAGGCATTCTTGTGAGCGTCAAAATAATCGTGGCCGCTATCAAACACTGTGTAGTGCCTCAGCCTCATGGGTTGATGCACTTGAAAGTAGAAACATACTGATGGCATTTTTATCAATCCAGAATTGAAGAAACATGTAACAACGCAATCCTTGCCGACTCGACCTCCCCTTAGCAGACCGCCATCAGCACATCCTCGTAGATAGAAGCGCACTTCCGTGCACTGTCGATCCACCGCAGCTTCCTTACTTCAAAGTTGCCATGGTTTCTCAATGTCAATTGCAGCGGGGGATACTTCAAGACCGCGACAATCTTGTTGGCTATTTCGTCCACATCCCAGAAATCCACCTTCAAGGCATGGGTCAGGACTTCTGAGACGCCGCTCTGTTTGCTGATGATCACTGGCACATCGTGATTCATGGCTTCCAGCGGCGCAATACCAAAGGGCTCAGACACGGACGGCATGACATACAGGTCCGCCATCTCATAAATCTGGCGTACGTCATCCCCCCGTAAAAAGCCGGTGAACAGGACTTTGTTTCCAATGCCCAGTTCAGCCGCCATATTGATAGTCCGATTCATCATGTCGCCCGAGCCAGCCATCACGAACTTGACATTGTCCATGACTTCGAGCACCTTTTTGGCGGCCCTCAGGAAGTACTCCGGGCCTTTTTGCATGGTGATGCGACCCAAAAACAGCACGATCTTTTCGTCACTGTCAATCCCTGTGGTCATCAACGACCATGAGCCATTGGACTCCACCCCATTGTACACGACCTCAACCTTGTCCCCCGGAATGCCGTATCGGCTAATGATGATGTTTCTCGTATAATGACTCACGGCAATGATCTTATCGGCCCGTTCCATACCGGCCCGTTCAATGTCATAGATCATTTGATTGACGTGTTCGCCACTGCGATCGAACTCCGTGGAGTGTACATGGACAACCAGTGGTTTTCCTGTGGCCGCGGCTGTGGCGATGCCCGCCGGGTACGTCATCCAGTCGTGAGCATGAATCAGATCAAAAGACTCATCGAAAGCCAGTGACACGGCCACGGCTGCATATCGATGCACTTCACTGTACATGTCCTGTCCATAGTGCATACCATTGCACGGTTCGTCAGACACGGGCAGGCTCTGTCCAAAGTGCTCTCGGATGAATTCGCTGTGTTCCTCTGAGAGCTCATAATCCTCAGGCAGGGTATAGGGTTGGAGTGTGGAGGCAATCGAATGGAACATGACGTTCTTGAGTTCCTGCATGGTGTAAGACGACATGTTTCTTTTGCTTGTACCAGGGGTCAGGAGTTTTACGTGCGAGGCATATTGGCCACTGACCACTTTGGGCAACACAAACGAGACCCGTAATCCCAGTGAATCCATGGCCCGAGTCAAACCATAACACGCAGTCCCCAGGCCTCCGCTGATAAACGGCGGGAATTCCCACCCGAGCATGAAGATCCTTAAAGAACTGTAGTCAAGATTTAGACTCATACTATACACTCAATAACAATACGTTTTATGAACTCAACTTCCCACGTATAATACAATACTTATCGGGCTACTGCCTTGAAATTGTCCAGCAAAATATAAAAGTGCTTTGTTTTCGATGCTAATAGTTGCGATAGTGTGAAACACGTTTCTTTACAAAAACCCTGACAGCCGTGTTGTTCCTGTGTCACACTCGCTGTCATTTTGAAACTCATTTAAATTAAGGAAAAAGTCGTCCCCAGGACTCTCACGAGGAACGACTTTTCAATTATGCATAATGGCCGCTGAATAGCAGCTTCAAGATCCGAGTCTTGGGATTAAAGATCTTGCGCCTTAACTGTACTGCGACGATTGGCCGTTGCTCGTGCAATGGCTGAATCCAAGGTGGCATAAAGATTGTCACTGATGGCTTGCAGTGCCTCTGAAGAGGTCATCATATCCTTGCTCTTGATATAGGCTTTGACTTTGCTCGCTACGATCAATGACTCTTTGGTATTTTCTGCCATTACAAAATCCTCCATGAAAAAGGGGTTCCAATAATATATATCCGGCCAACTCAATAATGTACTGAATTGATTGTACAGGACTTGATATGGAATGCACGAGTATTTTGCAATAAAAAAACAGCCAAATACTAAATATTTCTACTTAGAGTACCGATAGGCACCAGTGAATCACTCGTTGGAGTAATAGGTAAAATAGAAACAAGGCCTGTAGATGTTTAAAGTAACTTAAGAAGTTGCTGCAGGTGGTAAATAGGGTAAGAAGTATTCTTTGTGATTTAGTTGCGGAGAAAGCAAATGGACACACCTCTAAACAATGACATGCCTTCAAAGGGCCAGGCAAAACAAAAAGAAATCGAGTATGTGGCCGTGGCCGTGCTGGATGACATGGCACAAGCCAGGGATTATCAACAAGTGCTAGAGGAGAATGACATCCCAGTACAATTGCTTGAGGACTATGACCTCGAAGGCTCAGGCAATGTCGCTGTGATGGTCCCTGATGAGAATGTAGATGAAGCGCTTGTGGTCATTGAATCCCAGGATGCCTACGATGACTTCTACGACCTGGCTCTGGATGAGGATATGGTCGATTTTGATGATATGCTGGATGATGAGTATTAAATGATTCCTGCCGTTTGGCTGGGAATATGAGTGTTTTTGATGGAGTCCTTAGTCCAAGGACGATGGATAGAAAAGGCTGGCTATGATGGTTCAAGAAATTGGTGATGAGCGTCGCAAAGAAAATGATCGTCGAGATAGTGTGGTAGACCGACGTTTGGGACTGGATCGAAGACGCGGCCCTGGGCGTCGTCGCAGCGAGGACCGAAAATCTGCTGAAGAAGGCAATATGTCTGACGAGCAATTTGAGTTTCTCATGGCCATTGATGACTATAAGCGTCTCAATGACAGACCTTTTCCCACATGGACCGAGGTCTTGGAAGTGGTCAAGGCCATTGGCTACATCAAGTCATCAGAGACCGATTGTTCAGACGAAGCATGCTATGATGATGAAAAGGTTGCAGAACACATCTAAAACCGCTATGGTAGAGTGACTGACATCACCGAGATCTATGACGTCAACATGGGCACCTATGGACTGGCTTTGCCGGAACCCAAGGTGCCGTTCACATTGGAACCAAGAAGGATTGACTATGCCGATTTATGAATACCAATGCCAGGACTGCGGTTATGTGATGGAGGTTCTGGTGAGTTCCTCCAAGACCAAAAAACCTGTGTGTAAAAAATGCCAGAGCAAGCAGGTCAGTAAGAAGATGTCCGGCTTTGCTGTGGGTCAGGCCCAACCGGCTCACGCGGCTTGTGACAGTTGTCCCAGTGGGGGCATGTGTGATCCAGGGGCCATGGGCGGCTGTCCTGGCGGCGGCTGCATGATGTAAGCTCTCAGTCCTGAGTCCAAAGTTTAGAGTCCAGAGTCCTGGCCCCCAACCCCTAACCCCTGACCCCTAAGTTTCTGGACATCCACGCCGCTTGGCTGTTGATAAACACGCAGGCCGAATTCAGGGAGGATGGCCAGGATGTGATCAAAGATATCGGCCTGGATGGCTTCATAGTTGGCCCAGACCTGGTCGCTGCTGAATACATAGATCTGGATGGGCAGGCCCAGGGCTGTGGGTTCCAGGTGACGCACCAGAAATGTCATGTCCTGATGGATCTTGGGGTGATGTTTGAGATAGGCTGCAAGATAGGCCCTGAATGTGCCTATGTTGGTGAGCCTGCGGCCATTGACCAAGTCTGATGGGTCCACCTTTTGATCCGTATTCCAGGAGGCCAGTTCCTTCTGTTTTTCCTCAATGTATGCCGCAAGGTACTGCAACTTCCTGAACTTCTCCAGCATGGTCTCGTCACAGAAGCGGATGGTGTTCATGTCAATGGTGATATTACGTTTGATGCGACGGCCACCGGATTCGCTCATACCCCGCCAGTTCTTGAAGGAATCACTGATCAGGGCATAGGCCGGGATCGTGGAGATGGTCTTGTCCCAGTTCTGCACCTTGATCGTGGTCAGCGAGATGTCGATCACATCTCCATCCGCCCCGTACTTTGCCATTTCAATCCAGTCACCCAGATGCACCATATTGTTGCTGGAGAGTTGGACGCCTGCCACCAGGCCCAGGATTGAGTCCTTAAAAATCAGCAGCAGGATCGCGGTCATGGCGCCCATGCCTGTGAGCAGACGTGAGGGGTCTTTCTTGAGCAGGATGGACAGGACCACAATCAGACCGGTCAGGCCCAGGAGGATTTTGGCGACCTGCACAAAACTTCGGATGGGAATGCGTTTGGCGAATTCGTAGCTATTATAGATGGCGGTCAGGGCATTAAAGACGGCATCCACCACAAGCCAGCCCACCACGACCATATAGATAAATGCACTGGTGCGCAGGCCGCTGCTCAGCGCCGTATCGCCCATGGAAGCGAGGGGGGCCAGGAGGTAGATCACGGTGGATGGGGCCAGGTGAGACAGGCGCATAAAGACCTTGTGCTTGACGAATTGGTCGTCCCATTGTGTGCGCGTGCGCTCGGCTGCATGGTGTACCCCCCTCAGGATGATCTTCTTGGCAATCCAATTCGCCACCCACGCCAATACAGCAACGAGTATGATTCCAATGACTTGAGCCATAATCAGGGTGGCATGGCCGGAGGTGCTTTGGGAGGCCAGCGGGTTGTTGGGATCAGATAGATTTGGATCTGCGATAAATTGTATTAACCAGTTTTTCATAATGAGGCATTCTATCAGTTTGAGAGGGTGCGTAAAGGCTGTTTTGACCAGGTTGGGATTTGAATCCCGATTTATCTCTCAAAAAATGGTTAAAAAGAGTGGCGCATGCGCGTCTTATGTGTGAAGGCTCGATGCTGGGACGACCATGGCAAAAATAAATCCGGATAAACTGATCGAGTGGTATGAGGCCTGCGGGTCCGAGTTGAGGCTGTATGCCTTGCAGTGGCACGGCCATCAGCAGGCGGAAGACCTGGTTCAGGACGCGTTCATCAAGCTGCTCAAGCAGCGCCGCTGCCCGGACCATGTCAGGGCCTGGTTGTTCCGAGTCGTGCGCAACAGTTCGATCAGCCGGCTTCGTGAATTGCAGTCTCGAAAGAAGGCAACGCAGATGTTTCCTCTGACCCATGGGTGCTGGTTTGAGCCTCGGTCGGACGTACAACTCGATGCCAGGAACGCTCAGGCCATCCTGGAGACATTGCCCTCGGAGCGTCGAGAGATTGTGGTCCTACGTATTTGGGGTCAGTTGTCCTTCAGAGACATCGCAGACCTCATTGAAAAATCAATCCCCTGGGTGCACCGCGAGTACCAGGCAGCCCTGGGCATGATCAAAACCAGATTGGAGTCATCACCATGTCACACGAGACAAGCCTGACACAGGAAGAACAGCACATAGAGGCCATACTGGGGCAGTGCCGCCCCATGGCAGATGTCCCTGGCCGTGACAAGCTCATGTTTGAAGCGGGGCGCATGTCTGCCGGTCACGTCCGTCTGTGGCAGTGTGTCAGTGGCGTGTGTGCCATGGTGCTGTTGTGTTCTTTGACGATGCGTGTCACACCCTCGACGCCTGAACCCGCGATCGTGACGCCTCAGTTTGCCTCAAACCAGTGGCACATGCCTCCGGAAGGTCCAATTCGCAGGCCCGTGGACACACAGGCCTACATCCATGTACGTCACCGTGTCCTGGAGCAGGGTCTGGATGCACTGCCCGATGCCCGGGGCGGCAGGGCAGGGGCTGCTGATCGAATGCAGTACGGCCAGGCGATGAAGAGATACATGGCTTTATAGGTCGCGGACGCTCCAGTTTTTGGTTTCTGGTTCTTGGTCATTGGTTTTGAGTACTCGGATGTGCTTTTGCCCATGTTGTTTCGAAGTTGTTTGAAATTACGAATCCTTGATTTCAAAGGAGTTTTACCATGTGTAAACGGTGGATGATAGTTTTGTTGGTGATGAGTCTGGTCTTTGGGCCCTGGGTGGTAGGTGCGCAGGAGGAGAACACGATTCAATTGCGCAGCCTGACCCTGAGCCCCATGCCTGAAGCGCGTGAGGCCTTGAAGATTCGGTTGATACCACGCATGTTCGACTTGAAAAACGCCAATGCGGCCGTGCTGTATCACAGTGCTGCGGCTCAGTGTCCTCAAGATGGCGAGGACAAGGTGTTTGACAAGATCGATCAATGGCGTGACATGCCCATAGAGGACCTGCCTCGCGATGAGGTCACCAAGGCTTTGGGTCAATTCAGGGCCTGCTTTCGACTGCTCGAGCTGGCTGCCGTACGCAGTCGCTGCGAGTGGGACATGCCCATTGAAGAGGGCTTTGCCATGCTCATGCCGTCCTTGAGCACCTATCGAAGCATCGCCTTTGCCCTGTCTTTGAAACTGCGTCTTGAAATTGCAGATGGGCAAGTCGAGGAGGCTCTGGCCACGCTCAGGAGTGGTCTGGCCATGGCACGGGGCATTGCTGAGGGGCCGACACTGATCCAGGACCTGGTGGGGATTGCCATTGGCGCCGTCATGTTCAGGCAGGTGAGTGAATTCATGGCCATGCCTGATGCGCCGAACCTGTATTGGGCCTTGAGTGAACTGCCTGTACCCCTCATCAGTTTTCGTCAATCCCTGAGCTATGAGTATGACATGATGTACTGGGAGATTCCTGAGCTTCGGGACCTGGATCAAAAGGTGCTCAGCGGGGCACAGGCATCAGCCCTGGTGAACAAGATGTTTAAGAAATTTTCGGATGCGGGTATGTGGGAGAACAAGGCTTCCAAGCTGCTCCCTCTGGGCTGGGTCATGATGCATTATGCGGATGCCAAGGCATTTCTGGCAGACCGAAGTATGGAGGCCTCTCGCATCGATGCCATGCCTACGGCCCAGACCGTGATGCTGTATCAGTTCCAGGAATTCAAGGAAGTCCGAGACAGTATGTTTAAATGGTTTTCTCTGCCGTATGCCCAATATCGTGTGCATGCAGACCAATACGACAAAGCGGCTGATGAGATCGTGCAGCGAGGGGTCAAGAGCAATGTGTTTGCCATGTTCCTGCCTGCCCTGTCACGATGCCGTTTTCTCGAGGCACGCGCTTGCCGTGATATGGAAATGCTTCGTGTGATTGAAGCCCTGCGCCTGCATGCAGCAGCCAATCATGGGACATTTCCCAAGACTCTGGAGGACGTGACTGTCGTGCCGGTTCCCGCAGATCCTGTCACAGGCGACTCCTTTGTGTATGTGTATGAAGACAGCCGACACGTGCGTGTGGAGGCCCCGGAAGCCAAAGAACAGAACAAAAAACGCCCCGTCTTTGAATTGACGCTGAGACCGTAACCTTGGGCACAATGAGGAGTTTACCATGTTAAAGAAACTGATTATTTGCATTTGTCTTGTTGTGTGGTTGAGCCCTGTCACCTGGGCGGCGGATCAGACTGTGTTGAAGTGCGTGGACGAACTGGCCTATGGTGTGATCCGGCTGGATACGAAGGCCATGGATTTCTCCAGGAGCCTCGATGCCCTGTTGGACCTGGCAGGCAAGACCTTGAAGCCCGGTCAGGTGGCGCATCTAAAAAGGACTCTGGATCGTTCCCGCAAGATCATGGAAACAGACCTGGGCACGTTTCAAAATGCCGGGGGACGTGAGATCTATGCGATCTTCAGCCTGCGCGACATGCCAACCTGTTTCCTGGCATGTCCTGTGGATTCCGGTGTGAACCAGGAGCGATTAAAGACGGCCATTGAGACGGTGGCCCAAAGGAGCTTTCATATTCAAGACCTGGCCATTGAATCGCACGGTCGTTTGGTCCTGGCCGGCAAGCGGCAATCCCTGGAAGCAGCCCGGGCCGTGACACGATCTGCCAGTCCGCTTTGGTCCAGCCTGCTGGACAAAAAGCCGACACGGCCTTTGCGCATTGTGGTGGTGCCCAACGAGATGCAACTGCGTGTACTCAGGGAAATGTGGCCTGACACCACAGGTATCCCTGGTCTGGATCAGAGCAAGGCAATGGTACAGAATTGCCAGTGGCTGACACTCAGTGTTCAGGTCGTGCCTGACATGGCGTTCGAAGTGGCCCTTGAAATGGACACCAAGGACATGGCTGATCAGGCAGTGGCCCTTTGGAAGGTCATGACGCCGCTTTTGGCCATGCCCCTGAAAGTAGAGGCCGATGTGTTCAAGCAAATCAATGTGACCTCTCAGGGTCGCCAAGTCACATGGTCCATGGATCATGGCCAGACCCAGACTGTCTTGGGTAAGATTCTACTGGGTCCCCTTCAACAGACAGTACTCGTGTCAGAACGTATGGGCTGTGCGAAAAATCTGAGTTGGATTGGAAAGGCCATTCTGATTTACGCCAATGACTACAATGATCAGTTGCCCCCGAATCTGAACACCTTGATCGAAAAGGCGGAAATGACTGAAAAGGGATTGATCTGTCCTGGATCAGGTCAGAAAGACTCGTATGGTTACTGTGGCGACGGCCTGGACACAAGCTGTGAACCCACGATCATTGTGGCCTATGACAAAAAAGGCAATCATGCGGAGCCTTTCAGAAATGTGCTGTTTTTGGATTCCCATGTGGAATGGATCGAAGAAGAACGCTTTCAGGCACTCATGGTCAAGGTCAATACCGTTCGAAAAGAGCGAGGTTTGCCAGAGCATATCATTGAATAGATGAGAGTTTTGTATTCTCTCTAAAGCTGTTTTGGAAAATGGTTTATGGCCTATTTGAGAGTGGGGTCTCGGTCTCTGTACAATTAATTTGAAACTTCTCTGGAGGTTGAGCGTCCTGTATGCTATGACAGGATTAACACCAGAGAATCAAGCTAAATCAAGGAGACCAAGGTATGAGTACATCAAGATATGTTCCACGAATTGTCTGTATGTGCCTGTTGGGAGCGATGTGGGTGGGGCCTGCTTGGGCACAGGATGTGCTGGATTGGATACCGGCTGAGAGCCTGGCTGTGGTCCGTGTGAACCAGCTTGACAACACCTTGGGCCAGGTGGACAAGTTCCTCACAGGGATATCACCCATGGGGGTTGCGATGCCCATCCATGCTCAGTTGGGCCAGGCTCTGGGCTCCACGGAGTTGAACGGCGTGGATATGAACGGGAGTTTTGCCCTGTTTGCCGTGGCTCCAGAGGCATCAACCCAAGAGGGGGGATTGCCTCCGGTCTATCCGGGGGTGCTGATCCCGGTCTCAGACTATGACAAATTCATCAGCGGCAATGTGAATCTGGGTGCACCGGATGACCATGGCGTATCTGCCGTATCCGGCCCAGGCAGCAGGAGCGGGGGGACCCCCTGGCTGATCTCTATCAAGGCAGGCAATTATGCGCTGTTGACCCTGGGCAAGTTGTATCCCCAAATCTTGCAGTACCAGGAGATGATGGGCATTGCCCCCGGTACATCGGCGAGCATGGCCGTGCTGGCAGGTCGTCTTGGAGCAGAGGATACCGCAATTTCACGCCAGGCCCCTGTGTGGATCTATGGGAATGTAGCGCAGGCATCCAGTCTGTATAAACCCATGGTCATGGAAAAGTTTGGCCAGTTCAAGGACATGATCGCGGACAAGGTGAAGGAGGATTCAGAGAGTCCCATCATGGACATGGTTCCGATCTTTGATATGTATGGTTCAATCCTGGAGATGATCCTGGACCAGACGACACATGTGAGCCTGGTCATTGATCCCCAGCCCGATGTCCTGAGACTCAGCAAGACGATCTCGGCCGTACCGGGCAGTGACCTGGCTGGTATGCTGGCCAAAGACAACTCTGCAGGACTGCCCAACAGGCTGGTGGGGTTTGCCAGGGATGGCGCAGCCATGAGCTTTGTGGGGACCATCGGTGACTCCTGGAAGAGTGCCTATACCAAGGGTATTGATTTGGTCAAGGCCATGGCGGGCGAGAGTATGACCCCTGAGAATGCCGCGGCCATGAAGCAGATGACAATCAATATGCTGAATACCGTGGAAGGGCCGGTCGCTTTTTCGTTTTCAATAAATCCGGCCGCCAAACCACTTTTTGAGATGGAGTATGTGATTGCGATCAAGGATGCTGAGACGTTTAAAGGATTGATTCGGGACTCCGTGGATTTCTTCAACAAGAGCGGCATCACCGATCTGTACAAGGGCATGGGCATGCAAATGGATTTTGTCATGGACTTTGGCGTCGCGACCTACAAGGGCGTGTCCATTGATTCCGCGAGACTGAACCTAAGCTCCACTCAGCCTGATTCGCCGATGGGCAAGGTCATTGCGGGCATGTATGGCGAGGGACTTGACTATCGTTGGGCCCTGGTGGATAAGATATTTGCCATGGCTGTCGGACATGATGTGGAGTCGAAGATCCACAAGCTGATTGACCAGATCCAGGCCGGTGCCCAGGTGCCCATGGGGTCAGAGATGCGAGATGCGTTTGCCGTGTTGCCCGGTGCAGACAAGGCCGACTTTGTGCTCACCTACAATTATGTACGCATCCTCAATATTGTCGGGGCCATGGGCGAGATCATGGGCGAACAAGCCCCCAATATCAATGTGCCCACGACCAGCCATCTCAGTATTGCGGGGTGGGGTGGTGAGAATCGGGCCAGGTTCGACGTGGCCATACCAAAGCAGCATGTCCTGGAGATGGTGTCGGCGTTTTCAGCCCTGAGTCAGGCCAAGAAATAGTCGACCATGAGAGGCACTGACCAGCCATGATGGTGAGGTGAGATTATTTGTATTGATAGTGTGGAAGTTCAGATCGGATCGACGGGCCGGGAGAAAACGTTGTCCCTGCCATCGTATAGAGCAGTGCTGCTTCTCGTGCTCGTTGTGTGCATGATGGTTTTTGTCGTGCCAATGAAGGCTGGAGACAAGGTGCGTGTCATTGTGTCAACGGACATAGGCGGAGGCGACCCGGACGACTTTCAGTCCATGGTGCACTATCTGGTCTATGCCGATCTGTTTGACACAGAAGGCCTGATCAGTTCTCCCCCTCAAGCCGGTCGGGCCCGACATATCCGGGAGTGCATCGATGCGTACGAAAAGGACTATGACAATCTGAGCACATGGTCACCTGGTTACCCGTTGTCTGACGCCCTGTCCGAGGTCGTCAGACAGGGCGCCATCTATGCACAGTTGAGCAGTGAGCCGGACACGCAGGTGAGCGAGGGTGCGAAACTGATTATAGAGAGGGCACAGGTCAAGGATCCTCGTCCTCTGTATGTGCTGGTATGGGGCTCGATCACGGATGTGGCACAGGCCGTGTACAAGGCCCCAAGCATCAAGGAAAAACTGCGAATCTACTCTATTGGTTCGTGGAATACCCAAAATGATCCCAAGGCACGTGATTACCTCTTTAACCATCACCCGGACCTGTGGTGGATTGAAAACGACACCACATTCAGGGGCATGTACATGGGCGGCCTGCAGACCGGTGATTTTGGAAACCGGAATTTTGTGGACAGCCATGTCAAGGGCCATGGCCATCTGGGCACGCTCTTTGTCCAGAAAAAGGCGGATATCAAGATGGGTGACACGCCCAGTGTCCTGTATCTACTGCAGGGTGATCCAGACACACCTGAGACGGCCCACTGGGGCGGTGCATTCATTCGACCTGACCCGGAGGGACGTCCCTTCTACTGGCATGACAATCCGGACAAGGCCCTGAACGATCAGCACAAGAATGGCGCAAAGACAGTCAACAGATGGCGTGAAGCGTATCTGATGGATTGGAAAGACCGAATGGACCGCGTGCTGTCACAGAAAATGGGGAATTAGCAGCACTAGTGCTGTGTCACACCTAAATGTTAGGGTGCTGCTTGCAGCCAACGGGCATCTGCTGTGTCAGAAATCCTCACCCTACGACAGTAGGCTTCCGGTTTCTTCCTTGCATCTGCCCATTGGGTGCTGCGCATACCCAAAACTTAAGGCGTGACAAAGCACTAGGTA
>JAIPFM010000075.1 GCA_021736645.1 Phycisphaerae bacterium
CCGTGACCGACACATACACGCGCGCCTTGTTGAATCGCGACGCACAGATGCTTCGAATATAGCCATTGGCCAGGCCCAGGGAATGCTCCGTCCAATGCCTCCCGTCGTCAAGCGTCATCCAGAAGGCGCCCTTGTCCGTACCGACAAACAACACACCCGGTTCCAGGGGGGACTCGGAAATCGCGCCCGCAGCCACCGAGTGTTTCTCTTGGACGCCCGACCGGGACAGATCCGGGCTGATCAGCTTCCACGAATCCCCTCTGTTCAGGCTCTTGAAGACGTAGTTGCCGGCATGATAAAGGGTCAGGGGATTGTGCGGGGAAATGATGTACGGCGCAATAAAATGATAAGACTGCTGGCCTTCATGATCCTTGGGAAGGCGCGGTCGAATGCCTGTTTGTCGATCGGACCGCATGTTCTTGCGGAAGATGCCTCCATTCTGGCTCGAAGAGTATATCACGTCCGGGTCTGTGGGATCGGCCATGGTATAACACCCATCGCCGCCGGACCAGACATCGAACCAGACGTACTGCCACTGGTCTGCGTATTTGGGATTCCACTCAATGGCCGGGCCATACACCGACGCATCATCCTGCGTGCCTCCGTACACATGATACGGGTCCTGGTTATCCACGGACACATCATAGAATTCACCTGCCGGAATGTTGTTGTAATGCATCCAGGATTTGCCTTTATCGTAGGTGACATAGAGCCCGCCATCATTTCCCAGCGCAAGATGATTCGGATTCGTGGGGTTGATCCACATCTCGCACTGATCCAGATGCAGGACCTTGGTCGGGCTGGGGAAGAAGTGGAAGACATCGCCTCCGATCAATTCGAAGGTCTTGCCTCCGTCCGTGCTGTGGGCAGCCCTGATGCCAAGGCCAAAGATCTCGTCATCATCCTGAGGATTCACATAACAGTCGGCAAAGTACCACCCGAGTGACCCCAGGATGCGGAGGTCACCTGGTTCGTGAGTCCTGTGCCAGGTGTGCCCCCCATCCAGTGTCCGGTAGATTTCACTGGGGTCGGACACGTTCTGGTTGTCCACCAGCGCATAGACCTTGTTGGGATCCGTCCAGGACACGGCCAGACCGATGCGTCCGGTCTTCGGCCCGCTGGGAAGACCACCCCTCAACCTGTGCCAGGTCTTGCCTGCATCGCTGCTGCGAAACACGCCGCTCTTCTTTCCTGAATTGTCCGGGTAGAACTCCCACATCGAGGCATAGACCACATCGGGATTAGAAGGAGAGATCACCACATCATTGGCGCCGGTACGCTGGTTCACATAAAGAACACGCTCCCATGTCTGGCCGCCATCGATCGTTCTGTACAGACCCCGGTTTTTGTTGGCAGACCAGAAATGACCCTGAACCGCCACGAAGACAATGTCCGGATTGTTTGGGTGAACGGCAATCTCTCCAATATGATACGAATCAGGAAGCCCTGTGTTGCGCCACGTCTGGCCGCCGTCATTCGAACGGAACACGCCCGTGCCAGGCATGGTGAAATTTCTGGGTTTCCTCAGGCTCTCACCTGATCCCAGCCAAATGATGTTTGGATCCGAGGGTGCCAGGGCAATGTCACCAATGCCCAGGGCCGACTGGTTTTCAAAGATGGGCCGCCAGGTCAGGCCGTGGTTTGTTGTCTTCCAGAGATTGCCCGACCCAAAAGCGGCATACAGGGTGCCGGGACGGGTTGGATCACATTGAACCGAATCCACCCTCGCCGAATTGATGACAGGCCCCAATTGAATCCACTCGAGGCCGAATTCCGAGGCTTTCTTCATCTCCAGATACTGCGGCCACGAATCCAGCAACGGGCTTTTTGCTTCCCGGGCCCAGACAGAACAATGCATCCCCATATTGACGAACACATAGATCCAGATAAGATGCTTCATGGTTTTCACAGGTTCACTCCTTGACATGACTGATCGGCCGATAGGAATTCTGATTCCCACGCACACGAGACATTATACCAGCCAGAGGGGTGCTGACACAAGGAGGAAACGCGGCCTGAGACTGCCGCGGCAGCCTTGGGATTGACAAACGCAGATGCTTCACCTAGATTGTGTCCATGGTAAGTGCTGTATACCAATTCCAGTCTCGTGAAGAAAAACAGGTTTGACCCTGTAATTCCCCAGTCAAGAGAATGACCCGTTAAGGTATAGAAAATGACTAAATCCAAGTACAATCGTCGTGAGTTCATGAAGACAGGCCTCGCTACCATCGCTATCAATGAATTTGGTGTGAGCAACGGCCTGGTCTCTACCTTACAGGCAGCACAGACTGACAAGCCCCTCAAAAAGGGCAAAGGGCGGCCCAACATCATCCTGTTCTTTACAGATCAGCAACGGCTTTCCGCACTCGGAGCCTATGGTAAAACAGTATGCAAGACACCTGTACTCGACAAACTGGCTGCTGAGGGGGTGTTGTTCGAGAACGCCTATACTTCGTGCCCGCTGTGCAGCCCTGCGCGGGCCTCCTTGATCACGGGCCAGCACATCCATGCCCATCGAATCGGTGCCAACACGTATGAGTTTGGGTGTAATGTCAATGAATTGCCCGACACGCCCGCCTTGCTGCCCAGGAAGCTTCTGGCCGCAGGCTACAAATGCGGCTATACAGGCAAGTGGCACATTGGAAATAAAACCTCTCTGCCGTCTTCGGTCGGATTTGAAGGGGTCGATTTCCCCGGTCATGGCGGCGGCGGATTCGGGTATCCCCAATACAAGGCCTATCTGAAAAAGCACGGGTACACACACAGGGTTCGCAAACATGCCACCGATGGTGTGAAGATCAGGAACTATGGCGTGCTGGAAGATGTGGTGGAGTCGTGTGTGCCGTATTATCTGGCGGAAAATACCATGTCCCTGATCGACCAGTTCAGTGACACTGAAGAGCCGTTTTTCATCTGGCACAACAACTGGGGGCCGCATGAGCCCTATTATGTGCCTGAGAAGTACTATGCCATGTACAAGGATGTCGAGATCCCTCAGTGGGAAAGCTACCGGTGGAAACCGGAGAATCCGTATGGACCGGATCAATTGAAGCGACACCCCAACCATGATCAATTGCAGTGGGAGGACTGGGCAGAATCCATTCGGCATTACTATGCGTTTGCCACGCTGATCGACGAACAGATCGGCCGAGTGCTTGACCACCTTGAAAAAACAGGCATGGCGGACAACACGATCATCCTGTTTTCGAGCGATCATGGCGAGACACTGGGCAGCCATGCCGGTTTGACGGACAAGGGGTGGAATCACTACGAGGAAATTCAGCATGTGGGCATGATCGTCAAGGATCCGAGACCGGGCAGGCAGGGGGGGCAGCGCGGCAAGAGGGTCGACAAGCTGGTGTCCACTCTGGATATTTACCCCACGGTGCTCGAGTATGCAGATGCCGGCTATGACAGACGCAGCATTCACGGCAGGAGTCTTGTCAACCTGGTGGAGGGCAGGGAAACCCGATGGCGTGACAGTGTGTTCGTGGAATTCTTTGGGCTCGGCAACATGGCCACCAACATGGTCACGTGTCGACATGGCGACATCAAATACGGCTACACGTGCAGCAACAAGGATGAATTGTACGATCTGGCCAGGGACCCGCACGAGATGACCAATCTTATCGAAGATCCGTCGTATGCTCACATGGCGCATATGATGAGAAGAAGGATCTATACCTTCATGGTCAGGACGAACTATCCGGGCGTCAACAATTTCAGACTCACCAGGCTGGGCTATTCCAATGAAAGACAGTATATTCACGGCCCAGACCCGGTGGACGTGAACAGCTTTCTTGTGAAGGACATGGAGATTTAGGTTCGAAAATGTCACACGAGCAAAATCTACAGTCTCGATCAAATCAAGCGCGTGCTGAAGTCCGTACAGGTCGTTCCGGAGATCGAAGAAGGATTCTTTACAATTGGTTTCCGGACTGCTTGCGATAGTGCAGAGGGGTCATGTTCACGTGTCTGTGGAAGAATCGGCGCATGTTATCAACCGAATGATATCCCTTAGCATGGGCGATCTGAACCTGTGACATGCGTGTTTGAATCAGCATTTTACTGAGTTGCTCGATACGCAGGCGATTGATTTCCTCCTGCACGGAACGGTTCATGATCTTGAGAAACCGGCGTTCCAGGGTGCGACGCGACAGGCAGGTGGCGCTGGCCACGTCGCCGACCTGGATCAGTTCTTTGATGTGTTCACGGACAAAACGCAGCGCTGTCACCACGTCAGGATCATGCACTGCCAGAATGTTGGTGGAGTGACGTGTTTCAACATGGGAAGGGGTGACGGTGATTCTCTGGTTCGACATGTCTTCCTGGCCAGTCATCAGTCGATCCAGGAGCTGGGCAGCTTTTGCGCCGGCCTTTTCGATGGAGAGAGCGATGCTGGAGAGCGAGGGATTGGCCAGATGACACATGAGTTCGTCGTTATCCACACCGATCACGGCAATTTCCTCCGGGATATGGATGCCGGCGACTTTGGCCGCCTCTATCACATTGCGGCTGCGGTCATCACAACAGGTCATGAGGCCTACGGGTTTTGGCAAAGTTTGCAGCCACGCTGCCAGGGATGGTAATTCGTTTTCCCAACGTTTTTGGATCTTGGAACGGGGCTGTTTATAGGCATGTGTGGCATAACCCGCCTTGGATATCCTCTCATGAAAATGTTGACCGCGTAATTGTGACCATGGGACGTCATCGTAACCACAATAGGCAAAGTGTGTAAATCCTCGATCCAGCAAATGATCGGCAGCCACATTACTGATTTGGCGGTTGTCTGTCGTGATGATGGGGAAGGCGTGCTTGGGCAGGCCTTTTTGGGGCTCAATGGTAGAGGCGAAAATGGCAGGGACTCCCATATTGATAATATCATCGATCTCGTCCATCTCCCGTGCTACAATGCCATCAATGCCGCTTTTGCGCATCCGGTTTAAAAGTCTGCGTGTATCTTGGGTACCTCTAAAGAAAGGGGGATAAGTATAAACTGTCCAGGGGCTGTGGAAACGGGTGTAATCGGCAATGCCGGTTAAGAGGCCCCGGCCGAATTCCCGGGAGCTTTCAATCAGCAGCAGTACTTTGAGTGCGTTCGCCATGATTCTATGTATAGCGGATCGTGGGGGAAGATTGCAACCACAAAGTACAAAATAGTGTCGCAATATTGACGGATCTTGACGCTACATTGACAAAAGTTTCCTGGGGATCTATTACGATATAAGGGATAGGTTCCATGAGAAGACGACAGACGCCTCGCTGTCTTGAGAGTCGTGACAGGACTTCTGCAAAAAGTTCTGTAGTATGCAGTTTTCAGTGTTCAGTTTTCAGAAAAGCGTGCTTCTTATACTGAAAACTGCCTACTGAAAACTGAACACGTGGACTTTGCAAAAGTCCTGTTGTGAGTGTGGTTTGGGGGACTCGTTGAATGCTAATGAACGTGAATGATGTAGAGAAGGTTGTTAACTTGAGTGATGATTGGAGAAGGCAATGTCTAAAAGACTGAGTTCGATACCCCTTTTTGTGCTGGTCGTTGTGCTATGCATCTGTACGCAGCTTCAGGCCCAGGTCTTGTATGAAACTGATTTCATAGGAGACAGCGCCATGACCGACTGGATTACCACGGATAATGCCTGGACACATGATCCGGTGGCAGGCACCTTGACTGTGACCGGTGCAGTAGGCGCGTCTGCTGCGTATTATGACAACATCGAACTCACGGATTTCACGGTGATCGCAGACGTGGAAGTCAATAACAGTGCTGCTGCGGTAGTGGCACGGTTTACCTCGCTGACCGATGCGTTCTATATGTGTCGCTATCACCCTCAAGATGCACTACTGCAACTCTACTTGATTAACCCGACCACGCTATTGGCCTCGTTGCCCTTGGCAGAGATGCCGGAATTGGATCCGGTTCAGGCCTATACCGTCTCAATAACGGTCAAGGGAAATAGCATCACAGGAAGTTTAATCCAAGGGGATGTGACGTATTCCGTGCAGGCAACTGACGACACCGCTACCAGCGGATTTGGTGGGATGCGTGTGTTTGGCGGCGGTGAAAATGTCTTCAGCCGTTTTGCAATTTCAGGCCTTTCGAAGGCCTTGGCCGAAACACCTCATCCAGCTGAGGCGGGGACGGATGTGCCCCGACAGGTCAGGCTGAGCTGGACACCGGGTGAGTTTGCTGTTAAACACGATGTGTATATGGGCGGCAGTTTTGAAGATGTCAATAGTGCCACTGAACCGATCGCTGCAGGTCTGGATGTCAATTCGTTTGATCCTGGGCGCCTTGAGTTTGGTCAGGACTATTTCTGGCGTGTGGATGAGGTCAACGGCACACCGGACAAGACCGTGTTCAAGGGCACGATCTGGAGTTTCCAGGTTGAGCCCTATTCAATCCAGATCCCCGTGGATGTGAACAGGGTCACGGCTTCATCATCCGTAACCAAGAACCCGGCCAGCTTGACCGTGGATGGTTCCGGTCTTGTTGACAACGCACATTCAACCGTTAGCGAGACCATGTGGCTCAGCGCCATGGCTGATCTGGAGCCCTGGATCATGTACGAGTTCGACCGCTTGGAGAAACTGGACAAGATGTTGATCTGGAATTCCAACAGTGCGTCTGAAGGATTCGTGGGGTGGGGCATCAAGGACGTGACTATCGAGTACTCGAATGATGCTGTCGAATGGACAGCCCTGGCTGAGCCTACACAACTCGATCGAGCCCCCGGCCTTGCCACATTTGATACGCCTCAGGCAGTCGACTTTGGCGGGGTATCGGCCAAGTATGTGAAGCTCAACATCCAGAACAACTGGGGCGGCATTCTCATGCAGTATGGATTGTCGGAAGTGAAGTTTTACGGCATTCCCATGCACGCCCGTCAGCCCGTTCCGGCCTCCGGTTCCGGGGAAGTCCGTCCGGATGCGGTGGTGACATGGCGTGCAGGCCGTGAAGCCGGTCAACACACCATCTACGTCAGTGGCGATTCCAATGCCGTGGCCCAAGGCACCGCACCGTCTGAGTCTTCCATGACAAATAGTGCGGACCTCAAGCCATTCGATCTTGCCATGAGCCAGACCTATTACTGGCGTGTGGATGAAGTGAACGAGGCAGAGGCCACACCCATGTGGGCAGGTCCTGTATGGAGCTTCTCCACAGTCGCTGCCTTGACAGTGGATGATTTTGAAAGTTACAGCAACTTAAGTCCGGACCGTCCGTTCCAGACCTGGCTCGATGGATTTGGCTATTCCGCGGATGAGTTCTTTCCTGTCGAGTATGGCGGCAATGGGACAGGGGCCGGTGTGGGGCATGACATCTGGAGCCCGAGCAGTCCTCACTATAACGGCACGATCATGGAAACGTCTCTGGTTTATGGGGGATCGCAATCCATGCCGTTCTACTACAGCAACACTGGCGGCGCAGCGTCCGAAACGCAGCGAACCTTCGATACGCCGCAGGACTGGACTGTCGGTGGGATCAAGAGTCTCTCTTTGGCAGTGCGGGGTGAAGCGGGTAACACCGGTCAACTCTACCTTAAGATCAACAATGCCAAAGTGGTTGTCGAGCGTGTGGCGATTGACGCAGCGCAATGGCAGATGTGGACAATTGAGCTTTCGACGGTGAGCACAGATTTGACCCACGTGACAGCACTGACGCTCGGAATTGACGGTAGTGGTGCCTCGGGTACGCTCTACTTGGATGATATCAGGCTGTACCCCACTGTGAGTACGGGGATTGATATCGGCAGCGAACGTACAAAGCTCAACAACGGCGGTACGCTGGCCTCCCAATGGATTCGGTCGGATAGTCCGGAAGACATCAAGGGAGGCGCCGTATTCATCGGCGGTCTTCCTTCGGGTGCGGATCTTCGTGGACTCTTCACGTTCAGCCTGGCAGTCTTCAAGCCAGGAGATGTCATCAGTGACGCCACAGTGTCGCTGTTCCACGGTGCTAACGGGTCGTCGAATCATACGGATGGCAGCATTCAATCCAGCAGTCTGGAGCTTTCGGTGGTCACCAATCCCGCGTATGTCAATAATAGGGCATCATGGAACCACGCGGACCAGGACACGCTCATTGCGTGGACCACACCTGGCGGTGACTTTGGCGCGACACTGACCACCGTGACTGACCTGGATCTGACAACGATTGACACCAATGATGAAGTGGCGTTTGATGGGGCTGCGTTGACTGCCGCTGTTCAGGCAGCCGTCGATGCAGGAGACAGTCGGATCACCTTTATCCTGAGATCGCCTGATCTGGAGGCTGGGACCACACGTAATTTCTTTGTATTCAACGGGGCGAGTGGCAGTCCGATTGGACCCAATCTTCATGTTGAACTTGAATAAGCGGCGTGCTGTCTGATCCAAAGCTCGTCAAGCATTAGATATCCACCTTCTGCGGCCCACGCATGCGTGGGCCGCCTAGGAGCGTGTCGGAGAACTCGATCTGGCTTCGAGCGGCTTGTTTTCTTGAACTGTTCTATATCACTGGCGGATCAAGGCAGCCGCAGTTGTTCGTCTGGACTACGTCCGGCTGTATCGGCGATATAACCAACATCGCCTGCTTCGCCGTCCTTGCCGAACAAAAAAACGCTCGCTCTCGGGCCCACGACGGAGTTTTCCGACAGGCTCCATGTATATAAAAGAATACAGGGCATGGACCGCCATCGAAATGGTTCGACTCATCTCGTTCCATCCGGTCCAGCGACGTCCGGATTGCACGTCCTGTGTTCCATGATATGGGGACCGTATGATGAGAAAAGAAAATGGATTTACGCTTATCGAGTTGCTGGTCGTGATTGCCATTATTGCGGTCTTGATGGGCATTCTGATGCCCGCCCTTCAGCGAGTCAAGAAACAGGCTCAGAGTGCCGTGTGTAAATCAAACCAACACAGTTGGGCTTTGCTCTTTCAGATGTACGCCCAGGACTACGATGACAGGCTCATGATGGGTTTTGACAGTGTCCATGGCAGTGGTGGGGCGCGGGATGGGCGGCATTCGTGGATGCACGCGTTGAAGCCCTATTACGGCGATGATGATGATATTCGCCTGTGCCCTCGGGCCAATCGAACGGTCAATCAGGGTGGGCACATGCCCTGGGCGGCTTGGGAAGTCACTGATCCCGCATGGCAGTACGTTTATGGAGAGTCAGGCAGTTATGGCATCAACTCCTGGGTCACCTCGGACAAGGCGGACGTGTTTCAGCTCAAAGGCGCGTGGAAATGGAGAACCATGGGCCAGAGGCAGGCCAATCAGATCCCCTTGATGCTGGACAGCGGTTTCTGGTTGGCACGTCCCCTGGACACAGATGAACCGCCGGAAGAGGATGGGGCGTTTGACTGGGATGCAGGAGGGGGACTAAAGCGTGTCTGTCACGATCGTCATAATGGTGGCATCAACATTGCTTTTCTGGACTTGTCCGTGCGTCGAGTGCCGATGATGCGGCTGTGGCAGTTGAAATGGCACAGGCAATTCGACACAAATGTCTACCATACCATGGATTGGCCCAAGTGGATTCAACGGTACAACTAGTAACTGGACTTATGCAAAGTCCAAGTTTTCAGTTTTCAGTAGGCAGTTTACAGTATAAAAAACACGTTTTTCTGAAAACTGAAAACTCAAAACTGTATACGGCAGGGCTTTTTGCAAAAGTCCTGTAATAATGAGCAAGAGGTTGAATCCTTGTCAGACTTAGATTACGTAGTTTTGTTTTTTTATCTGATTGGCCTGTTTGTGGTCGGCGCAATCTGTACACGCCGCATAAAAAATACCAAAGACATGTTTGCTGCCGGCGGACAGTCTCCCTGGTGGGTATCCGGGCTGAGTAGCTTTATGACCATGTTCTCGGCTGGAACCTTTGTGGTGTGGGGTGGCATCGCGTATAAGTACGGCATCGTGGCAGTGAGCATCAATATGTGTTATGGCATTGCCGCCTTGTTGGTCGGCTATTTTCTGGCGGGACGTTGGCATGACATGGGCATTGCCACACCGGCTGAGTACATTGAGCTGCGTTTCGGTAAATCCGCTATTCACTTCTATACCTGGTCCATGATGACTTACCGATTGGTCGGGGTAGGCGTGTCACTGTATTCTTTGGCCGTGCTGTTATGCGCCTTGATCCCATTGAGCCCCCATCATATGCTGGCTGATCCGGCGACCGGCAACCTGGCCCTGAAATGGGCCGTATTACTGTTCGGCGGCGTGGTGGTGATCTATACCATGGCCGGGGGACTGTGGGCTGTGCTTATGACGGACGTCCTGCAGTTCATTGTGTTGAATCTGGCCGTGCTCTTTGTGGTGCCGTTGTGTCTGGCCAAGGTCGGAGGTTGGACTGAATTCGTGACGACCGTGCCCGAGGGCTTTTTTTGTGCCACCCATAGTCAGTTTACCTGGTTCTTTCTAGCCGGCTGGTGTGCGATTCACTTTTTTATGTTGGGGGCCGAGTGGGCCTTTGTACAACGACACATCTGTGTGCCGTCGGCCAAGGATGCGCGTAAGGCGGCCTATCTCTTCGGCGGTTTGTATATTGTGTCCCCCTGGCTATGGTTGTTGCCCCCGTTGTTGTACCGTAGCATGAATCCCAATGCCAATCATGAAGAGGCGTATATCCTGGCCTGCAAGGCCGTGTTGCCACCGGGTATGCTGGGTTTGATGATGGCAGCCATGTTTTCGGCCACGGCCAGTATGGTGAGTTCTCAGTTGAATGTCTTTGCCGGGGTCTTGACCCATGATTTCTATTTCCGTTGGCTGCGTCCCCAGGCCAGCACAGGTCACTTGGTGCGTGTGGGACGTGTATTGACGGTGGTATTGGGAGGGGGCCTGATCGCCATTGCCTGGGCTGTGCCGCACATGGGTGGGGCGCAGGAGGTGATTCTGAGTATTACCGGTCTGATGGTGACACCGCTGTTGTTGCCGTCGGTCTGGGGGCTGTTTAGTCGCCGCATCAAACAGAACTGCATTTGGCCTACCGCCGGAATCAGTTTGGCCATAGGGGCCTTGATAAAATTTGGCTTTGCCCCACATGGATTTCTAACCAACGGTTCTGGATGGGCGTCCGTCACAGCCTGGATTCAGGCCCACATCCGTACTGTGGAGACGTCCGTGGGTGTGCTCTTGCCGGTGTTGGTGCTTTGGATTATTCACGTGAATACCAGGGGCGTCAGTGCGGGGTATCAAAGAGTGGCTGCCAAAACCCGAGAGACCGACGATGTGGTGCTTCAGACGAGCCCCTTGCCGGCCGTGATTGTGGCCTGGAGCTTGGCAGCGTGCGCAGTACTCATGTTTAGCCTGGCGTGGGCGCAACCGTTGGGTGTATCAAAAACCATGCTGACCTTTGCCATGATTCTGTTGATGATCAGCGGGGCCATTGCATTGGGTATTCGTTTAAGGAAAAAGAATTAATGAGGGACATAACATACTCAGTTGATTTTTGTGTGATTGGCGGCGGACTGGCCGGCGTGTGTGCAGCGGTGACTGCCGCGCGTCAGGGCCTCAAGGTGGTGCTGGTTCAGGATCGGCCCGTGTTGGGGGGCAATGCCTCAAGTGAGGTGCGTCTGTGGGCCCTGGGTGCCACTTCGCATATGGGCAATAACAACCGCTGGTCCCGCGAAGGGGGTGTCATTGACGAGATTCTGGTGGAGAACGTCTATCGTAATCCCGAGGGCAATCCCGTGATCTTTGATACGGTGGTGCTGGACACAGTGGTCAATGAGCCGAACATCACGCTGCTGCTCAATACTGCGGTCAATGCCGTGGAAAAGCACGATGACGCAAGCATTCGTCTGGTGCGTGCGTTCTGCTCGCAGAATTCTACCTGCTACGAGATCCATGCGCCACTTTTCTGCGATGCCTCCGGGGACGGCATTGTGGGCGACCTGGCAGGAGCTATCTATCGCATGGGTGCAGAGAGCCCGGAAGAATTTGGTGAGAAATTTGCGCCTTCAGTGGAATACGGCTCATTGCTGGGACACTCCCTGTTCTTCTACAGTAAGGACACGGGCAAACCGGTCAAGTTCATCCCGCCCAGCTATGCCCTGAAGGACATCACCAAGATTCCCCGCTATCGCAACTTCAAGAAGAATGAACATGGCTGCCTGCTCTGGTGGATCGAATACGGCGGCCGCCTGGACACGGTCCATGAAAGCGAGGACATCAAGTGGGAGCTCTGGCGTATTGTGTATGGGGTATGGAATCATATCAAGAACTCCGGTGAGTTCCCCGGCGCTGAAACCATGACCCTGGAATGGGTCGGTTTGATTCCGGGCAAACGTGAGAGCCGGCGTTTTGAAGGAGATTACACGCTGATCCAGCAGGACATTGTAGAGCAGCGTCCACACTATGACGCCGTCTCCTACGGGGGCTGGGCCATAGACCTGCATCCGGCAGACGGGATCTACAGCAATAAGCCGGGGTGTGATCAGTGGCACTCCAAGGGTGTGTATCAAATCCCGTACCGTTGCATGTACAGTAAAAACATTCGCAATCTCTTCTTGGCCGGCCGTATTATCAGTGCCTCGCACGTGGCCTGCGGATCGACACGTGTGATGATGACCTGTGCCCACAGTGCCCAGGCCGTGGGCATGGCCGCCGCCTTATGCTCTCAACAACGCCTGTTGCCCCGCGATTTGAGCGAGCCGGCACGGATAGGCCAGTTGCAGCAGGATCTATTGCGTGCAGGACAGTATATCCCGAGCATGCGTCTGAATGATCCCAAGGATCTCGTGCAGACGGCACACATGGAGGCATCCAGTCGTTTGGCCCTGACAGAACTGGCTCCGGATGGTCCCTGGCGTCAACTCACAGACGCCTGGGCCATGTTGTTGCCCCTGGAGACGGGCAAGGCCCCTCGGTTCACCCTTGAGGTGGCAGCCAGGCAGGCCACGAGCCTGACCTGTGAATTACGGATTAGCCGTAAGAAGGGAAACTTTACGCCGGACGAGACATTGGCCAGTTTTACTGTGGCGCTACAGCCCACGCCCGCTCTCACCACGTCACAACAGTCCTTACGTTACCAACTCATGACAGGGACCAATGGCGCCCTGGAATTAACCTCCAACCACAAGGGCGGTCCCGCCGGTGAACTGTCGGCACAAACCGTGCCGGTTGAGTTTGATGTGAGCCTGCCGGAGAATCAATATGGGTTCGTGGTGTTGCAGGGCAATCCGGATGTGTTCGTGCGCACCAGCCAAACCCGTCTGAGCGGCATCAAAGCCGTGACTTCGCAGGCCAATGAGCGGGTGGCCACGGCCAATATCCAAAAACCGACGCAGGACATCGGTATCGATACCATGGAGTTCTGGATTCCGCAGCGTGAGCCGGACGGTCTGAATGTGGCCATGACAATCGACCCTCCCCTTGACGTGTTTGGCCCCATGAATGTGCGTAGTGGCATCAACCGTCCCTTGCAGGGCCCGAATGCCTGGGTGGCAGAGCCTCAGGATCGCCAACCGAGCTTGACGCTGACTTGGGACAGCCCCAAGACCATTCGAGAAATCGTCTTGACGTTTGACACGGATGCAGACCAGGCCATGGAGTCCGTGCTCATGGGACATGCCCAGCGCATCATACCGACCTGTGTGCGCAAGTATCGCATTCTCGACGCATTGGACCGGGTGGTGTATGCCTGTCAGGAAAACCATCAAACCCGCAATGTGATCCGTTTGGATACGCCGGTTACTACTGATGTATTACGACTGGAACTGACCCCGCCGGATTCGCATATCCCGGCATCGCTGTTTGAGATTCGTTGTTACGAATAGTCACCGTAGGATGGGCTTTAGCCCATGCGGTAGATTGCATATAGGAGGCAATTGATGGGCTATATAGCACCGTTGGAAAGGGATTTCTTCATGAAGAGATTGGTTTGCTGTATTGTTTTGTGCGGTTTGTTTGGCTTGTCTGATTTGGCGGCGGCTGAGGTCAATTGGGCCGCAAAAGCGGTTGCGTCTGCCAGCAGTCATCGCGGAACGTACGCGCCCGGCCATGTGAAGGATGGGATCGTGAGCGATGCGTCCCGTTGGCTGGCTGAGGAGGACGATAATAAACCGTGGATCGAACTGGCTTTTTCTCATTCTGACGCTCGGTATGTCATCGATTTAAGCGGCGGCACTCTGAGACCGAACACCAGCGATCCTTTCCTCATTCGTGAGCAACTGGACCAGGCACAGTATCTGCAATTTGATAAACACGTGTCCACGCCGGATATGAACGGCCTCCTGTTCAATGCAGGTCGTTATGCTTTTAAAGTCAACCCTGTGGGATTCAGGTTTTCTTTTGAAGATAACCAGGGCCATACCATGGTACAGCCGAATAGCATACATGGGTTGTTACTGAATGGTCAGCCAATTACAGAGATAACGAAAAGCGATTTGGCCTTGGGTGAGTTTGTTGTTCGTACCGCAGATGGGCAAAATGCCATGGTTAAGATTTCATTAAATGGCGAATTGGTTTGTTTAAAGGTGGTGCCTCAAAACAAAGGGGAAAATGAAGTGTCGCTAAGTGTTTACGGAATGCCTGTGGCTCACGGGTTAGGTGACACTGGGGCATGGGGGCCATCCTTTAATCTTGTCGGAGACAAGGTTCATCGTTATGAGCTCAAGCATGACGGAGGCAAGCAACGCTGGATCAGTTCGTTTGTCATTTTCTCACAGAATGATTTCGCAGGTGTGTGTTTTGACCCGGGAGACAAAGCAGTTACATTGGGCAAAGATCAATATACCATGTCGCTGAGAAAAGAAGGCGACATGAGCTTTTATTACATTCTTGGTGACACAAAAACGATATATAAGACTTATCTTTCACTCCGACAAGAACTGGGATATCCCAATATCAAGCCCAAGTTCAGGTTATTTGAGCTTGGGTGGGAATCCTGGGACGCTTTGGGCTATCAGACCAGCGCGGCAACTGTCAGGGATATGATAGCGAAGTTATTGGAAGAAGGTTATCCGATTCGCTGGGCAGTGACTGGCTCTGGCTTCTGGGAAGATAAGGGCACCACAACGAGCTTTGGCAAATTTGGACCAAAGTTTGAGGATCATCGTGGTTTTAAGGCGTGGTTAAATGATCATGATGTTAAATGGATGATAGGGCAGAGAACCAACCTTGTGCCTTCGGGGGGGCCTTATCACACCCAAGCCAAAACACAGGATTCAAATAGCAAAACCAAGGTTTACAATGGCAATCCCGCATCTGATGAAGGACTGGCCAGAGGCTATTTTCTGAAGAATGAGCAGGGTGAGGTTATTAAGAAAGCATCCCGTTGGTATCCTCAAATTGCCTGCTATATTCTTGATGGACGAATATCAAAGGCTGCAGAGTGGTTTGTGCAGCTATATCAAAAGTGGGGTGTTGATGGGATAAAAGAAGATACCATGATGGATCTAGGCAGCCACTATGACATCTACAATGGACCAAGTGCCTTGATTGCCCAAAAAGGTGGTTTGGTGATGGCTCGCTGCGGTAGTTTCAGTGCGCCCGGCACGCTCCTTAGAATCAATGATACGAACGGCGCTGCATCCATGCAAAGAAGAACGCCAATCAATTATATGCAATATGCTGCGTGTGGGGCACCCAATGTGTATTCCGATACAATAGGTTTTCATGGCATCAGCAATGTTGAAGCAACCCTGCGTCACGGTTGGATGATGGCCACAACGGCTGGTTTGGCCGTTGGCAAAGAGCCTGCCCAATGGGAACGGCAGCAGCAGACAATGTTCAAGAAGATGATCGATTTTCACTATCAGCTCGGACCGTATCTATATGATGCGGCGATAAAGAGCTATCACGAAGGGTATCCCTATACATTGACACCTGTCAGTATTGCTTATCCACATGATAGGGAGGCTGCCCAGACAACACATTATCAATGGATGATGGGTGAATCCATTTTAGCGGCGCCGTTAGTCAAGGGGTACAAGTCTGGTAAGCTAGATGTCTATCTCCCGGAAGGCACTTGGTTTGATTACGATACTGGCAGGCAATACGAGGGACCTTTGCTGTTGGATGAGTATGAAATGCCACTTGATAAGACACCCTGTTTCATTGGCGGAAAAGGCGTCGTTGTTCTCAGAGAATCAGATGACTCCCCGCTAAAGGCGAAGATATACACCATCGTAAAAGACCGGACAGCATTTACCTTTCACTATCCCGATGGCATGGCAAAAACGGTCATTGAACTAGCAGCCTTGGGTGACAAGACTGCGGTCGTTGATGCCACAACCGGTAAAACCATACCCACTGTAAAAGAACATCAAACCGGGGCATTCTCCTTTGATATACAACCCGGACACAACTACACATTCAAATAGCCGATATCTGAACTACACGACGCATTGAATGGAGATGATCAAATGAATCGCAGGGATGTCACTAAGGACTCGTATTGAAAAACAACCAATGTTCTTTAATGGGGATTTGACGAATGAGAAAATGGACCAGGAATTGTTGTGTGTGTTTGACATTGATTGTCATTTCATTTTTTAACCCGATTGTTTTGGCGGACAACACAGAGTCAAAATTACAGTGGTTTCGCGATGATAAGTTCGGCTTGTTTATTCACTGGGGGCCTTCCAGTATTATGGGCGTGGAGATCAGTTGGGCCCGTCAGGATCACCCCTATGACCATCCCGGAAATGGCCCCTTTGTTCCTAACGAAATGTATGACCTTCTTTACAGGAGTTTCAATCCCGTCAAATTTGACGCTGACCAGTGGATGAAACTGGCAAAGGAGGCAGGCTTCAGATATGTCGTGTTTACCTCCAAGCACCATGACGGATTTTCGATGTGGCATACAAAGCTGAGAGATTACAATATTGCAAATACACCTTTTGAACGTGACATCTGCAGAGAACTGGCTGACGCGGCACATAAGTATGGATTGAAACTTGGATGGTATTATTCCACGCGAGACTGGTCTCATCCCGATTACCTTGTGGGTGACAATAAGAAGTACAATGATTTTTATGAGGGTCAGATTCGTGAATTGCTGACGAACTATGGAAAAGTCGATATTATGTGGTTCGATCATGCGGCCGGCAAGTGGCGTGATTACACGTTTGAGCGATTGTTTGATATGATGTACTCCCTTCAAGGTGAAAATCTGCTCGTAAACAACCGTGCAGCCCGGTTTGTCAAGGGCGCAAAGGACTCGCCTCCAAGCCAGGCGATCCAGGATTTGGTCCGTGGCGACTATGACACACCGGAGCAAAAGATTGGCAAGTTTCAGACGGATCGGGCCTGGGAGTCCTGTATGACAATGACCAAAGTGGATGGCGGTGGTTGGTCCTATCGGCCGGATGGCACAACGATCTCTTACAAAGAGACGCTGCAGACTTTGGTGCATACAGTCACGGGTGACGGAAACCTGTTGCTCAATGTTGGGCCATTGCCTACGGGTGAATTTCCTGCTGACCAGGTTGACATCCTGAAGAAAGTGGGTCAATGGCTCAAGAAGCATGGAGAGAGTATTTACGGCACCCGGGGCGGGCCTCTGCCCAACGGAAAGTGGGGCGGTATGACCCAGAAAGGCAACAGGATATATGTGCACATTTTAGAGTGGCCTCAAGACGGTTCTCCGCTTTTGCTGGGGGCCCTGGATAAAGAGATCATCAGCAGCAAAGGCTTGAATGTGACTGGTCCTGATGTGAAACAAACCTCTGAGGGGATTGAAATCAAATTGTCAGCGGAGAATAGAGCTGAGGTTGATTCGATTATCGTGCTGAATACAAAATGACGTACGTGGCTGGATTATGTTTGATGAGGAGTTTGTAAAGTGAAGAGACTTTTGGTATCAGCAGTTTTTGTCATTTGTATTACGGGCACTACTTTCGCCGGAAGCAACGGCATCGTTCGATTTGCCGATGAGGGGAGCCGTGTGATTGTTACCGTTGATGGGATATCGAGTTTTCAGGGATCTTCATCGGCTGTTTACTCACAGGCAGGTAAGACGCATCGCATGGGCATTTCGGATCTGGAGATGATCGGTCCGGTGCGCCATGCCATGGCAGAGACACCCTTTGGAAATGCGTCTGTCAGTGAGGCCACGTTTGGCAGTCAGGATTCGCCGTTTGAGTACAGCCTTACCTTGAAGAACATGGAAAGTTTCGAAGCGTTCACTGTGCAGGCGGTTTTTCATAACCGCAGCGACAGTGACATCAATCTTGCAGCCTTTGATCTGATCGACACTCGCAAAGGGTCAGGCGGCGCTTTTAAAGTGGCCAACGCCAATGACTGGCTGGTGACGTCTCTGATGGAAAACATGTCGGCCGTTTCCCTGGCCGACGCCTCAAAAAGTATGCGCGAAGCGGCCATGATTTACCATCGCAACGGCCAGGGTTTCCTTGTCGGACCGGTCGGGCCTGCAGAAGCCTATACACGTGTCCAGGCCGTTGAAAAAGCGATCCTGGCGACGGTCTCGATGGACAATGTTCTGGTCCCGGCAGGCCAAAGCCGTCGAAGCGAGGAAATGTTATTCATATTTGAAGCGCCCGCAGTCGCGACTGACATCTGGACCCGATGGGTTGCAGTGACGCATGGGGCAAGGACACATCGCGGTTCTGTTTATGGCTGGTGCAGCTGGTACGATCGTACCACCAACATCGATGAAACACATGTATCGAACATCACCAAGGTCATTGGGGATCATGAAGATGTATTCGGCAAGGGTGTCATCCAGATCGATGACGGCTACCAGCGTATGGATGGTGACTGGCGTGCGAATGACAAATTTCCCTCAGGCATGGCAGCTGTCGCAAAGCAAATTCGTGACATCGGCTGCATGCCGGGCGTGTGGTTCGCCCCCTTGATGATCAACCCAGATCACCCATGGATCAAGGAAAACCCCGATGCGATCCAGAGGAATGCAAAGGGAATCGAGTCCTTTATGAATCCAAACCGGTTCCATCCTGCTGGTGCAAAATGGATTAATCCATCGCACCCTGAGTCTAAAAAGTTTCTTGCAAGCATTATTCGCGATGCTCGCCGCCGAGGCTTCCAATATATCAAAATCGACTTTAATGGCATTGGCAGCCAGTTTGTCGATCCCACCAAGACACGCTTACAGGTATTCCGTGAATTGTATCAGACGTACAGGCAAGCGGCCGGCGAAGATATGTATATCCTCTCATGTCTTGGGGGCCCTGAACGCGGGGCTGTCGGCTATGTGGATGCAGCGCGTATTGCCATGGATTCCCACCCGGCCCATTTTCAGGGGTGTCTCAGCAAGGTTCTGCGTACACAGATATTCCATGGCGTATGGTGGTCCGCGAATGACCCTGACGTGTCTTACCTGGCCGAAAAACTTACCAGCAGGAATTTAGGGCCGACGCCTGAAGGTGTGGGCATGTGGAGAACCTGGCACAGCGTGGTTGCTCTGGTGGGCGGCACAGCCATGGTCAGTGAACCGCTGGATGCGCCCGATGCAAAACAGCTCTGGAGACACTATTCGATCATGCGTCCAGCGAGTGCAGAACCGGCCAAGCTGTTGACATTGGGTGTGTCTCGCAACAATGAGATATTCGGCTTTGCGGCCAAAAGGCCTTATGGGGACTTTGTCGTTTACAATCTGTACAATTCGACCAAAGAGCCTGTGGACATCACATTGGATTTCAGCCAGGCCGAATTGCCCGGCGGGGTTAAATGTGCTGTGTTTGATTTCTGGGATAACCGCTTTGTAGGAGTTGCCACGGATCAGTACTCCGCTGTTAACGTATCCCCTTTCTCTTCGAAGTTGTTGAGATTTACGCCTGTTGACAGGGCTGATACGGGATCGCCGATCCTGATTGGTTCAAACCTGCATTTATCCATGGGTGCAACCGAGATCCGGAATCTAAGTGTGACGAAATCAAAAGTCATCATTGAACTAAACAATGCCGGCGCCATGGATGGCAGCCTGACATTCTACAGTCTCAGACCGTTAGAGGCCCTTTCCAGCAACGGCTGCAATGTAAAATCAGTAGAAAAAAAGGGCGACAATATCTGGCAGGTTAATATCTCTGACCGGAAATGGGCCAAAGAACAAAACATTACTCTGCATTACTCTGAAAATTGTGAGGATCAGGCTGGCGTGAACCTTGCGCCGCTGGCCTCGGTCAGTGGGCCTGGTAAGGATTTACGGGCAGTGGTTGATGGCGTAAAGCAGCAGGATGGCGTCGGCGAATGGATTGGCGGGGGGGCGGAGACGTGGACCGGCAGAAGATCGAGTCCGAAAGGGCTTCAGCTGGCATGGCAGCGCCCACAGAAAATCAACAAGATCGTGTTGTATGACCGCACGACACTGGACCAGCATTTCGCCTCGGTTACGGTACGTTTTAGTGATGGATCCAAGCTGGAAATCTGTGGCATCCCCAATGACGGATCGCCTAAAACGGTTGTCTTTGAGCCGCGAACGATTACTGGTTTCACGCTGGATGGAGTCGATGGGATGGGGCTTAAGCAAGGGTTCTCAGAAATTGAATGCTACTACGACCCGGATGCGCCCCCCGATGAGGGACGCAAAAAAGAATATACCGACTGGGTCTCCTATGTGGATCCGACCATCGAAACCACGCGCGGCCGTTGGTTCTTTTGCACGCCCGGCAGTCGTCCTTTCGGGATGGTCTGTGCGGCGGCCTATACCCGTAACAGCAACGGGGGCGGCGGGGGATACAATTATAATGGCGAAGACATTCTCGGCTTTGCCAATATCCATGCCTGGATCCTGTCCGGCATCAATATCATGCCGACGACCGGCGAGGTGAATCCGAATCTGGGCGAAGAGGGCTGGAAGTCGAAGTTCTCGCACGAGACGGAGATTATCGAGCCGGGCTATCATAAGGTTTTTCTGGATCGCTACCAAACTCAGGTCGAATACACCTCGACGGATCGGGTCGCTTTTTATCGGATGACGTATAAGGAGGCCGCACAAGCACAGCTTCTTCTGCAACTCGGCGGATACGTGGGCAATGTCAGTTATGTGGACGGCCATGCGAAGTGGGTCAGTCCGACCCGAGTGGAAGGCTTTCACGGCATGACCGACCGGGTTTGGAACGGACCCAAGCTGAATCATGTCTTCTTTGTGATGGAATTCGACCGTCCCATTACGCAGATGGACGGCTGGAAGGGGACGGATGAAAAACGACTGAACATCATGGACTATGCGAATCCGGTCACGCCGGAACGGCTAAAGCAGGATAAGCGAAAATACGTCATCAAAAACCTGCCGGAAGAGCAGGCCGGGGTGGCCATGGCCTACGATGCGGCGGAGGGCGATGTGGTGCAGGTTAAGATCGGCATGTCCTATACCAGTATTGAAAATGCCCGGAAGAATCTGGAAGGCGAGTGCCCGCATTGGGATTTTGACCGCGTCAAAAAAGAAGCCCGCGCCGAATGGAACGAGCGGTTGGGTCAAATCGCCGTCAAGGGCGGCGAGGAAAAGACGCGGGTGAAATTCTACACCGATCTGTGGCATACGCAGTTGGGCCGCCATAAAATCGACGATTTGAACGGCGACTACCCGAGCACTATGGGCCAGCGCGATGCGCGGGGCGTTGTTCCGCTCGTCATTCAAAGCGTTCCCATGGGGGCTGATGGCCAGCCGCTGCATCACATGTATAACCACGATTCACTCTGGCTGACCATGTGGAATCTGAACATCCTCTGGGGGATCGGGTGGCCGGAAATGTTGGACGAATTTTCCGCTTCGCTGATGCAGTATGCACGGGTGGGCGGCATGCTTCCACGCGGGCCATGCGGCGGGGCGTATACCGGCATCATGACCGGCAGCCCGGCGACCAGCCTGATCGCGTCGACCTATCAGAAAAACCTGCTGACCAAGGTGGATGTGGAAGAGGTGTTTGTGCAGATGAGAAAAGATCACATGCCGCGCGGCATGATGGGTGCCAATCATCATTACCTTGAGACGGGCTGGCTCGCAAAAGAAGCCGGACGAACCATTCAGTATAACTTTGAGGATTGGGCGTTGGCCCAGATGGCGGCCGACTTGGGCAAGATCGCGGACGTCAAGACGTTCACCAAGCGTTCAACGGGCTGGCGCACATTGATTCATCCAGAAATCGGGCTGGCTTTTCCGAAAAATGCCGATGGAAGCTGGATGCATACCGATCCTTTCACGAAGACAGGATGGGTCGAGTCCAATGCCTGGCAGGGGACGTGGGATGTGTCTCATGATATTCAAGGCCTGGCCAAACTATTGGGCGGCAGCGAGCAGCTTTGTCAGAAACTAAACTTTGCTTTTGAGAAGGCGGCACCCGGCGATTTTTACGCTGACGGCATGCACGGTTATCTCAGCTACGTGAATCAGCCGAGTTGCTCCAGTGCCCATGTGTTCAACCACGCCGGTCAACCCTGGCTCTCCCAAAAATGGGCGCGCGCGGTCAGCCGTCAAACCTATGGCGCTGCCAATCCCAACATGGGCTATGGCGGCTGCGATGAAGATCAGGGCCAGATGGGCGGCGTCAGCGCCTTGATGAAGCTCGGGCTTTTCAGCCTGCGCGGCACCTGTTCCAAGGAACCGATCTACGAAATCACCGCCCCGGAATTTGATGAGATTACGATCGCACTCGATCCAGAGTATTATCCGGGAACAACGTTTACCATCAAGGCTTATGGTAACTCGGATAAAAACTGTTACATCCAAAAGGCAAGGCTAAATGGCCAACCTCTGGATAACTGCTGGTTCTATCACAAAGATTTTGCAAAGGGCGGCTTGCTGGAATTATGGCTTGGCCCAAAACCCAATAAGCAATGGGGCAACCGACCCGAATAATCAATCGTGTCGCGAATACAGATAACAATGATGACATAGACGACTTTCGCAATGAACAGTGTCCCTTAATAGGTGGTGAAAGACATGGCAATATAGGCCATGAAAGCTCGCCCGTTTTATCTTGGTCTGATTTTCGGGCTGGCGCTCTATTCAATTCCCAATGTCATGTCATCTTTCCGTGCTTGTTCTGCGCGCAAAAAGGCTTGTGCTTCCCTGCCGCCGATCTTACCTATCAGATCATGGATACAGGCTGCAAAATCTCCGAACTCATTACAGGGTTTGTACGGATAGGCTCGTATGAGCTCCGGAACTGCCGCTTCGCCTATGGCAAGCAAGGCGCTGCTGGCGCTTTCGAACAACCGGGTGTATCCCGGGAAAAGACAATCTATGAGGTATCGGATGGCCCTGGGGCGCTTCGTGTGGGCTGCCATGATCCTGTTGATCCTTCTCTGTTTGAGTGTTACCCAGCAATTTGGAAACAGGACTCTGAAGAGAAATTCACACATAGGAATGAGAATGAGAAGACCTGCGCACACAACGACAAGCATGCATACAACCTGCAGACCCATGAAGAATGTGTGCCTTGTGGTCTTGAGAAGGGCATAGTGCACACTGATCTCGGCCAGAGCATTAAGGCGATTCATGGCGCCCGGCTCAAAACCGATGACATTGTCCGACGTTTTCTGCAGGATCTCAAGTATCTGTGCGGTCTCAAAAGAAGGATTCAAACGCAGCATCTTGACGATCACGCCCGACACCCTTGGAGCGGCAAACGAGGTGCCATTGAGTGTGACAGTGCGGGAATGGGTCTCAACGCCCATGTTCGAGGGAAGGGCGGCCGTTTCTGTGGTTCGGTAGGCTCCATCTGCAAAGATATCTACATCGCCATAGTTGGAATACTCCCTGCGAATGCCATGGGCCGAGGCGCCCACACAGATGACACCGTCCAGCGCAGCCGGATACGTTGACTCTTTTGCCCCGTCATTGCCTGCGGCTGCCACCACAATGGCCCCCAGCCCGAGGATGTCTTTGATGAGCTGTGTTTCCTCTGTCTTGGGATTATGTGACCCAAGGCTTATGTTCACCACGACTCGGTCACCAGGTCTTTTCTCAAGCGTGTGTTTTGTCTGGGCAAGGGCATTGAGATATCTGTCACTGTCGACTGCGCCTCGCATGTTGTCCACGTTGCAAAAGAGAAGTTCGTCCGGTTGGCCGTTGCTTTTCAAAATCGTGCTCACAACCTGACCGTGCGTCATATCATCAAAGAGGTCCAGGATGGTTCGTTCTTTCTTCATCATACTGGACGTGGAATCAATCACAACGGCGATGACTTTGGTCTCCGTTGTGTCTCTCCACAATCGCATGGTCGTGAGGCACAGGAGGCAAATCACTATCGCCAGGAGTAGAAAGAACCGTCTTCTGTGTTTTCGTCTATAGTAAGGTTTCATGTCATCGGTTCAGAAAAACAATTCTGGTATTCGTCTTTTATATTCTCTCATGAGGTGAGTATAGATCACGCTGGGCTGGTGCATGACTCAATGCTCGCCTTGACAACACATCTGCAATCACATTATAAGCGCATGAAGTCCTCAAGTCCAATGGAGATCCAACCCTGGAGTCCGGACCGGCGTCATGGACACTTAAAACCGCTTTGCCTCAGGGCAGGCCAAGAACCGGTTCCGCGGAATCAAGGAAGGAGACGCTCTGTAGAAAAGCCTATTGGCAGGGGTGCTGGGGCATGTTAAGATCATTAGCATCGGCAGGACTGTATCATGGCCAGGAAGTATTCAAAGTAAAGAGAAATGAGAATCAAATCATGACATACAGCAAGATCAAATACGCTTTCATCTGTCTTTTCATCATCAGCTTTTGCAGTCCCGGTGTTTGTGTGAGGCTTGGCTCCCCAGGAAATGCCGCGGCTGCGACACTTGGGAGCGAGACAGAGGTCCCGAGGCCAACGCTGGCTGAAGTGCGTTATGGCGAACACGAACGTCAGGTGATCGATGTCTGGCAGGCCGAGTCGAACAGGCCCACGCCTCTGGCGTTTGTCATCCATGGCGGGGGCTGGACAGGGGGCAGCAAGGAACGGGTCGCCAGGTTCGTGGACATCGAGCGGCTGCTGGATGCGGGCATCTCGGTGGCTGCAATCAACTACCGTTATGTGTCGCAGGCCCGTGACGCAGGCGTGGAGCCGCCGGTCAAGCTACCCCTGTATGATGCGGCCCGTGCGCTGCAGTTCATCCGCAGCAAGGCATCTGAGTGGCATATTGACAAGACCCGGATTGGGGCGGCCGGGGGATCGGCAGGGGCTTGTTCCAGTCTTTGGCTGGCGTATCACGACGATCTGGCAGACCCAACGAGCTCCGATCCCATGGCCCGCGAATCCACGCGACTGCAGTGCGCTGCAGTGATCGGGGCGCAAACCACACTCGATCCCAGGCAGATGAAAGAATGGACGCCAAACAGCCGGTACGGCGGCCATGCCTTTGGGAAGCGTAATTTTGAGCAGTTTCTCGCCGACCGTGAAAGCATCCTGCCGTGGATCGCCGAGTATTCCCCCTATGCCCTTGTCACACCGGATGACCCGCCTGTGTGTCTGCTGTACTCGACACCGCCGGCTCTGGGGCAGGTGCAGAAGGACCCCACCCACACGTCGAACTTCGGTGTGAAGCTGCAGGAAAAGTGCATGGACGTGGGTGTGCCCTGCGAGTTCGTGTACACGGCCGATGCGGACACACGGCATATCCTGGCGTCGGATTTCCTGATCAAGACGCTCAAGGCCCTGGCCGGGCCCACCTACAAGGACGGTCGACCCGCGGCGACCTTGAGAATGGACACGAGGGATCAGGGCATTGTGCTTCGATACGGCGACGGACCGGATGGGTGTGACAGGCTTGGCGCACGGGATGTGTGGGTGTTCGAAGAGGGCGGCACCTACTACATGCACTACGACGCAGCAGGGCCGAGAGGATGGCTCTGTTCCCTGGCCGTGAGCACAGACCTTGTGACATGGGAGAAGAAGGGTCCCATTCTGGATTTTGGAGCACCCGGGGAAGACGACTCGAAATCTGCCTCCTATGGTGTGACATACAAAGACGGTAGCCAGTGGCACATGTTCTATCTCGGCACACCCAATGTCAGTCCCAAACCGAATTTGGTGCCGTCCTTTCCATATCTGACGATGAAGGCCAAGGCGAACGGTCCGGCAGGCCCCTGGATCAAACAGAAGGATGTGATTCCCTTCCGCACCAAGCCGAATACCTACTATTCTATCACAGCCAGCCCTGGCCAGGTCATCAGGCACGAAGATGAATATCTCCAGTT
>JAIPFM010000076.1 GCA_021736645.1 Phycisphaerae bacterium
GGACTGTCTTCAATGTGCTCCCAGATCAGACAGGTGCTCCCTGCCACGGCCTGGATGTTGAACATGATGAGCGGTTCTTTGGTATGGATGGTCATCTCTTCCATGTGCGGGTCCGTACCGTAATGCTCGATGTGATTGATGCGGATGAACCAGGCCTGTTCCGCATCCTGGGCTACCAGATGACCATCCTGGTTTTGAGAGTTGGGCCGGCACATGGCCATGTCGTCTGTGACAGGCCTAAGGCGGCAGTTCTGTGTCAGGACCATGTGGCGTGTCTGATCGTCCAGCACGTTTCTGCCGATCAGCAGACGACCGTCAGACTCACGATGAGGATATTCAAGCATCTCGCTCTTGCCGCCGCCGCTGGCCGCCTCGTGCATGATGGTGGTGACATTGTCGTAGGGTGTCACCACCTCCACGGTCGAGGCATGGAGCGTGGGCCATTCCCCGCTTTCGCCCAGCGACAGGAGCACGCCGTACACCCCTTTTTTTGCACTGGGACCAGGATAGAGGTTGTACGCAAAGACTTCATGCGCCCCGGTCCCGCGCTTGTGCACCACGACCTGCTTGCCGCCAAAGTGGGTGTGGCGAAGCGGGGGTGCCAGATAAATCACGGTGCGAACCTTGAATTCGGCAGGCACCTGATCCGCGGGAATCAGGCCCTGGAGATCAGCCAGACCGGCCGCAAAGAAGGCGGCATTGTCCGGGGCCACGAGGATTCCGCCCTGCCCGGACCTGGGACCAAACGCGCCCAATGAAATGGCCATGACAATGAGTTTCTGATCCCGGAGCCAGTCGAGCGTCTCGCTTCGGACATGGTCAAAGGGCTCGCCAAAGCGGTCACGGAATCGGGCCTTGTCGGTCTGTTGAGCATCCGCCACCACCATACAATCCGGATCACGCCTGCGCATCAGCGGATCAGGGTAATTGACCACCAGGGCATTTTTACACTGCGTGACCGTGGCCTCCACGACACGCCCCTTACCCGGGACTTCATAGGCCACTTCCACCACACCATTTTCCTGCCCGGTCATGGCCAGGTCGAGCAGTTCCTTGCGAGAGTGAGGAAAAATGCAACTCGGACAATGCGTAAGCAGATCCTTCACCTCTTCAGGCAATGCCAGTTCTTGCCACTGTGTGGCCAAATCAAGTGTGTTCATGGTCGTCTCCAAAATGCCTGAGGTTCCAGGGAACTCAGTTCCATCACAAAAAGACTGGATTCTATGAGCGTCTGTCTCGATGTCAATCTTATTCTTCTTTAGCTTCTAACCGTTTTCACCCACTGCTGGGCCTGCTCTCTGGTCTGGATGGTGCCTTCGAGTTGGGCCAGATAGAGGTGCTTTGCCAGTTCACCGAGTCGTCGGCCGGACGGGACACCCAAGGCCATGAGGTCGTGGCCGGTGAGCAGAGGTGCGGGACGCAGGGGTGTGTCACCCAATGCAGCGAGTCGGTGCCGGAACAGATCAAGGGCATCCAGAGACCCCTGATCGGCCAGTTGGATGGCGGTTTGAAAGGCCAGGAGATCTCGATAGTACGGGGCCCCGGCCAGGAGTTTGAGCTGCGCCAGGGACATGGAAGCCTCCAGGAGATCATCCCGGTGTTCCAGGAGGTAGGTGACATGGCGGGTCTGCTGACGGCTGAGTTTGAGTCCCTCGATCTGAGTGAGAGCCGTCTCACTGTCCAGGGCCACACACAGACCGGCCAGTCCCAGTGCATAGGTGACAGGCGACTCCATCTTCGTCAGTACGTCAAAGGCCCTGGATAGATCATCCTGCGTCATGCCCTTGAAGATCACCTCGGCCAGACGAGTCTCGATCAGCAGCTTGACCCCGCGGCCCCGGTTGCCGCAGCACAGGATACCCTCCAGTTCCATGGAGATACGTTCCTGGCTGATCTTGTCGATCTGAGGTGCGTATCGCTGCATGGCATCAAACGTGGAAGATTCGATATCGAACTCCAGCTGCGCAGAAAAACGCACGGCCCTGAGCATACGAAGGTAGTCTTCCTGGAACCGTGCATCCGGCTGACCAATGGTTCGAATCACGCGTTTTGCCAGATCTGCCTGGCCACCGACATAGTCAATGACTCGGTCTTCGAGGGGATCATAAAACATGCCGTTAATGGTAAAGTCTCGACGGGCCGCATCTTCCCGGGCCGAGGTAAAGTGAACCTGTGTGGGACGACGCCCATCCACGTACTCGGCATCCGATCGAAATGTGGCCACCTCAATCTGGTCCTGGCCGACCATGACGATCACCACACCAAAGCGAGCCCCCACGGTGAGCGTACGTTTGAACAGGGCCATGACCTGGGCCGGTTCTGCATCAGTGGCCACATCATAATCCTTGGCCTCCCGCCCCAGCAGCCGGTCGCGTACGCACCCCCCGGCGAACAGGGCCTCAAAGCCCTGCTCACGTAATCGCTCAATCACAGAAATAGCCGCAGTACGATTCGACACAACCCACAACCTTTGGCCCGTGAAAGTTTATTTCACCGGGCAGAAACCAACAACTAACACCCAGAAACCAGCAACCAACAACCACCACCACCACCAAGCTCAAAGCATTCGGAACAAACTCACCTGCATACTGCCCCACTCCCGTCGTTCCAGAAGGCCAAACGGGCCATACACCTGGAGCAAATGCACCTGGCGGTCCGTACGCACAGAAATCAGGGCATCGTCCGTGACCTGATTCTTCAACACCCCCATGAGCCCGGCCAGCTGTGACTTGGGACCGACTTCGGCAGTCGTGGGATACGGAGGATCCACAAAAACCAGGTTGTACTTGGGCTTGCCATACTCCAGCGGAGCACCTGATAAAAACGCATTCGCAGAAAGCACCTTGGTGTCTTCTTGAAAACAGCCCTTTTCAATATTCCTGATGAGCGTCGCACGCACCTTGGGATCGCGTTCAATAAAGGTCACAAAATCCGCCCCGCGGCTCACCGCCTCGAGACCGAGAGACCCGACACCGGCAAACAGGTCCGCCACCATGGCCCCTTCAGGCAGGTCGTACTGATACAGCACACTGAACAGCGACCCCTTCACCCGATCCAGAATGGGCCTGGACACATCACCCTTGGGCGAAATCAACTTCATACCACGTCGTCTACCAGCAATGATTCTCATAACAGGCTACTATACCCAGTCTTGAGACCAAAGTCTACCCCGGGCGTCTCACGCGTTCTGTGGACCCCACCACCCCGACAACAAACAAAGGCGGAACAACAAGGGAATGTTGTCCCGCCTCAATCACATGTCAAAACATGGTCCATCACTCAAAACGGACCGTCCTGCAACAGACTTACTGCTTGGTCACAGCCAGGGCATCCAGGTTCGGCCCGGCCCCGAGCGATACGACCTTGACAGCATTGCCGCCCTCTTTCAGGGTCACCTTGGCCTGGACCGTACCCCATTGAGTGAAACTGCCAGTGCTGGCAAAGGCCAGGCGTCCGACCTTTTCATTGTTCACAAACAGATCACAGGGACGATTGTTGGAAGACGCATAACGGAAGGTCAAGACATACCCACCCTTTTCTCCCAGCACATTGTCCCACAGCACATACGATCCTGCATCGCCATAATCGGCAAATCCAGTGCCCTGGTACCCCGCATGATTGGTGGCAGCATCAGCCCCCTTGAGCACAGCCGCTTCAGCCTCATACACGTCGCCCTCAAGTGTGGACGCCACGGCCCTGGACGCGCTGGCCTTTTTGGCGGCTTCTTCGCGGTGCGGGTAGTAGACGTCCCCGCCTGCGCCGAGGTCCTTGATGCGGAGATTGCGGAACTTGTAGACCAGGCCGGTTTCACCGTGATGCTGAATCCCAATGTAGCCGCTGATATCCATTTCATCGTGCACATCTGTGGTCAACACGCCATTGACCACAATCTGGATATGGGAGCCGATGCAGACAATGCGATATGTATTCCACTCGCCCTGCTTGAAGCATTCACCGGCCCGCGCACGGAACTGAGCAACGGAGGCCTCTGCCTCAGCAGGTGACGCGGCCTTGTCACGATTGGGTGATAGGAACCACTTCCTGCGGCCTTCATCGTACAGGCCGCCTGACCACTTGCGGTCTGCGGTATCGACCTCAGCCTGATATCCCCAGGCCCGGTTCTTGCCCTTTTGGCACCGGAACAGAAAACCGGAGTTGCCCTCGTTGACCGGCATCTTGATCTCACCTTCGAACACAAAGTTGGCATATTCCTTTTTGGTGAGCAGGAACCACTTGCCCTTGCCAGACGTCAAATGCACCTCGTCATCCACGACCTCAGCCTTGCCATAGTCATAGGGATTTTCCCACAGGCTCAATGCCTTGTCCGTGATCAGATTCTCCCAGGCCACTTGATTGGGGGCCTTGATCCTGGAGATCTTGGACGCCACAGGTTTTTCACGATCATACGCATCCCACCTGTCGCGCACTGCAGGACCGTGCAGCATCTTGTTGGCTTCAGCATGGTTGGTAATGGTCATGGTCTTGGCATTATATTTCAAGGTCCCGCCAAAACGCTGGCCCACGCACCCCAGAGCCAGCACTTCCGCCAGGGGTCCTGAGATCTCAAACGGTGAATTCACGGATTCCACACCCTGACAGGCATTGAGGAAGTTCTTGAAGTGGTTGGACAGACCCTTTCTCAAGGCAGGCAGTTTCCCGGCCTGCTGCAATTCGGCGACCTTGTCCTTTGAGAGGATTGAATACTCGGCCCCGTGACTGCGACCCCGGATCACGTAATCCTCTGTGTAGATCAGCGATCCGACATTGCCCATGCTCCCGGAGTAGCCTTCAGGTGCCTCCGGTTGATTGCCCTGGCCGTCATACCAGTTCAATTCCACGGGCGGCATGTCCCCACGGGCTTTAAACTTAAAGGTGATCACAGAGCCCTGCGGATAATACAGGTCACTGGGCCCCATCACCTTGGTGGTGACCTCATACGGCTGCCCCAGTTTCAGATACCGGTGTACTGCGTCCAGCACGTGCGCACCCCAGTCGCCCATGCAGCCGCACCCGAATTCATACCAGCACCGCCAGTTGCCGCCTGTCATCTTGGCGCTGTGCGGACGAAACGGTCTGCGACCGAGCCACTGGTCCCAGTCATAGCCCACGGGCGGCATCTCTTCAGGATACGCATCATAGGTCCAGCCATGCCATCGGCGGCTGTTGGTCATCCAGGCATCGATCCTTCGGACGTTCTTGACCAGACCGGCCTCGACCCAGTCGGCAAACTGGAACGTGCCGGTCCCGGAGTGTCCCTGGTTCCCCATCTGCGTGACCACACCTGTGGCCCTGGCCACCTTCTCGAGCAGCCGGCACTCATACACGTTCTGCGCCATGGGTTTTTCCACATACACATGCTTGCCCAGCAGCATGGCATGAATCACCACAGGAAAGTGTGAATGGTCCGGTGTGCACACAATGACCGCGTCGATCTGATCGTGCATCTGTTCCAGCATCTCGCGGTAATCCCGGTAACAGGGCACGCCTGGAAAGTCCTTCATGGAGGCATCGTGGGACATAAACGCCACATCCGCAAAGGCCTTGAATTCAATCTGTACATCCATAAAACGCTTGAACTCGCCCAACACCTGCCCCCCCCGGTTGAACACGCCCACTTGCGCGGCCCGGATCTTCTGTCCCGGCGGGACAATCCTGGGCGTATACAAAGGCTTGATCTTCGTGTCTTTAAAAACCCCCTTGCAGCCCAACAACACAACCGGTGATGTGTACAGGACCGTCTTTAAGAGATCTCTCCGTGACAGGGCATTGGATTCCGTGCTGACATCTTCATGGTGACTCATTTTAAAACTCCAGACTCAAAAAAAACGTGTTAACTCGACAGTATTGCGTATTTTAACCCGACATCTTAGTGGGATTCCCCTGGCATGTCATGTAAATTCCAGTTGCCAAGACCTCAGGCCAAGGCCTGATCATCAGGCTCCCCTGGCATGTAGGCCTTCAGGGTGCAGAAATGGCCGCTCAGGGAGGATCTTCACAAAATGCCTCCTCCCGGCAAACCTTTGACACTGCGATTTCGTATTTGGGCAGATAACCTGAAACCTTGACTCTTATGACACCAAGAGGTCGCCATGCGAAATTCGAAATACATCTCAGTCCTCACCCTGTTCTATCTGTCCAATGTCGTGTCCATGGCGTTCGGACATATCGGCACCCACGCCGATCTTCTGCAGGATGGGATGACCGCCACCAGCCTGATACGCATGGGGACCGGAGACTATGGCTACGAGTCCGTGCCGCATTGGTGCCAGCTGCCCAAGGACGTCACACAACTCGGCAATACGCATGGCAATATCATTGTCGATGCAGCGGGCTCTGTGTATTTCAACACGGACACCGCAAGATCGGTCATGGTGTACCGTGCAGACGGATCCTTTGTCCGTGCCTTCGGCCAGCAGACCGTGGGCATCCATGACATGGTGCTTCATCAGGAAGGGGATACGAGTTTTATTTATGCCGCACATCTGGGCGGTCATCAGGTCGTAAAATATACGTTGGATGGCCAACTCGTCTGGACGCTGCCCTGGCCTGACGCCTCGGGCAAATATCAAAATGCCGGGCAGTACAAGCCGACTGCCGTGACCGTGGCCCCGGACGGCTCTTTCTATGTGGCCGACGGCTACGGAGAGAACTGGATCCACCACTTTCGGGCAGACCGAAGTTATGTGCGAAGCTTTGGCGGCAAGGGCCAGGCACCGGGTCGCTTCGACACGTGTCACGGTCTGCGCGTGGACACGCGCACGTCACCGCCGACCTTGATCGTATGCGACCGTGAGAATCGGAGACTGCAGCGTTTTTCCCTGGACGGAAATTTTCTTGAAGTCCTGGCCACAGGATTGCGAAGGCCCTGCCACATTGACTTTTTGGGTGACCTGACCGTGGTGGCAGAGTTGGAGGCCCGTGTGACCATTCTGGATAAGGACTTTAGAGTCTTGGCTCACCTGGGAGACAACCCGGATCATACCCAGTGGGCCAGCCATCCCGTGGGACCGGACCAGTGGCAGGAGGGTGTTTTTATGGCACCGCACGGTGTCGCCTTTGACGGCTCGGGCAATCTCTATGTCATGGATTGGAACCGCAGCGGACGCATCAGCAAGCTCGTGCGGCAGCCATGATGCTTCCTCGTCATTCGGCAACCGCATTGGGATCTGTGCTCAGGACCTCACTGGGTGTGGCGTCAGTGATCACTTCAATCCGGGGCGCTGAGAGTCGTTGCAGGCCGGCTTGGGACACATTCGATCCCCACAGATAAACACGTTTCAAATGGGGCATGTTCAGCAGTGTCTCGACCACAGTATCATCCAGAGAAATCCCACTCAAATTCAGCCGTTCAAGGTTTGGATTCTGGACCAGCGACTTGAGTCCCTCGGCATCAATACCGGTGTGGCGAAGATTCAGTTCTGTCAGGGCCGGCATCTGCGCAATCCACGGCAGTGCCCCGGAAGTCACGTGTGTGTCAGACAGATCCAGCCACGCAATCCAGGGTGCCAGGGGCATGAGTTGCTTCACGGTCTCGTCCGTGACCCGATCGCTGATGGCCGGAAAGGAAATCCAGAGCCGCGGATCATCCTGCGTGATCCGTTGGATGGAAATCTGCTGATCCTCTAAGCGGCGCATGAGCGCCTCATCCATGTGTGAAGATATCTCTTCAGGGCTGGACTGTCCCGTGGTGTCTGGTTGTGGCAAAAGGCTCAACAGGGACTGGGGTATTTCATCTCTATTCACACCCGGGTCGGAGGATGCCCCGGCTTGTATCCACCATGCCAGGGCCGAGATCTGCACGGGAGATAATTGTGCCTTGCCCTGCGGGGGCATGTGGCCGGCCTCGTCCGGAGGCAATTGGAGGCGTTTCATCAGTTCGCTGTCCTGCGGCGCGCCGGGTAAGACCGCAGGTCCCGAACGGCCGCCAGCCATGAGGGCCTCTGCTGTGTGCACGGCAAATTGACCACTTTGCCGATCAGGGCCGTGACAGGAGACACAGTGACTGTCCAGGATCGGCTGAATCAGCGCACCATAGAGCGTGATTGACGTGTCAGCGCTGGGCTGACGTGTTTCCAATGGCGCCGATCCCAGAAAAGCCTGCAGCGCAGGCGGCGCATGCGTGGACAAAAAATGTGGTCCATGGGTGAGCTGCCCGCCAAAATGTCCAGTGACAACCATCAAAGCACATAGACCCCACAACACGAGAACGCGGAACACCGCTTGGACACGGGTGTTTGATTTTATGGTCAGAATCCACAACACCAGACTCACGACTGCCGCTGTAATACCCAACCACTTGTGACGTATCAAGGTGGCTCCATCGGTCTGCCCCTCCAGACTGAGGATGTAGCCGGTGACGGCAGCAGCCACAGTCGAAAGGGCCAGTAGCGTCATATAGGCCTTGCGGCAGACCCGCCAGGCCCGCGTGCCAGAGTCCACCACCCAGGACAACCCTTCAATGAGCAGCAATCCAAAGATCAATCCAATCGGCACATGCAACACGAGAGGATGCAGCCGCCCAATAAATTCCCATTTGATCATGGTGATACCTCCGATGTCCCTATACCAACAAATCTCGAATCACATTGCCCTCGACATCGGTCAGTCGGAAATCGCGTCCGAGATAACGATAGGTCAAACGCTCGTGCTCGATGCCCAGCAGATGCATGATCGTGGCGTGAAAATCATGTACGGACACGCCATGCTCGACGATATTATAGCCGTAGTCATCTGTTTTTCCATAACTGATTCCCGGCTTGACACCGCCCCCTGCCATCCACACGGTAAAGCAGCGAGGATGGTGATCCCGTCCATAATTCGTCCGGCTCAAACCGCCCTGACAGTAGACGGTGCGTCCGAACTCACCGCCCCAAATCACCAGGGTGTCGTCCAGCATACCCCGCTGCTTGAGATCTTGAAGCAGCCCGGCCTGGGGTTGATCCGTGGCCCTGGCCTGCAGGGAAATCTCGTGGGGCAAATTGCCGTGTTGATCCCAACCGCGGTTATACAGTTGAATGAAGCGTACGCCCCGCTCTGCCAGTCGACGGGCCATGAGACAGTTGTACGCAAAACTCCCGGGCTTGGTCACTTCCGGGCCGTAGAGATCCAATGTGGCCGGTGTCTCCTCTTTGATATTCGTGAGTTCAGGGACAGACATCTGCATGCGGTACGCCATCTCGTATTGAGCGATTCGGGTCAGAATCTCGGGATCCTGAGTCCTGTCAAATTCCTCCTGATTCAACTTGGCCACGGCATCGAGCATGCGTCTGCGATCTGCCCTGGAGATGCCCCTGGGGTCGGACAGGAACAGCACGGGATCACCGGACCCGCGAAAATTGACGCCCTGGTGTTCACTGGGCAGAAATCCTGAACTCCAGAGCCGGTTGGAGATGGCCTGCATATTGCCAAAACCCTGACTGATCATGACCACAAAGGCGGGCAGGTTTTCATTGACTCGCCCCAATCCATAGCTGATCCAAGAGCCCATGGAGGGACGTCCGGGCAGCTGATTGCCGGTCTGCAGAAACGTGATGCCCGGTTCATGGTTGATGGCCTCAGTAAACAGGGTGCGGACCACGCAGAGTTCATTGGCCATGCGCCCGGTATGGGGATACAACTCGCTGACCCACAAACCATCCTGTTGGTTTTGGTACCTGGAAAACTTGAACATGCTCGGCGCTATGGGGAAACGTGACTGACCGGAAGTCATACCTGTCACGCGCTGCTCGCCCCGGATGGAATCCGGCAGATCCTTGTCGAACTGATCCACCAGACCGGGCTTGTAGTCAAACAGGTCGAGCTGCGACGGGGCGCCATTTTGAAAGAGATAGATGATGCGCTTGGCCTTTGGAGCCAGGTGCGCAGCCCCCAGGGCGCCTCGCTGCAGCGGATCCGCGGGTTGGGCAAAACCGGGCCCATTCAACAGGGATCCCAGCGCCAGGCCGCCAATCCCGGTGGCCGTCTTTTTAAAAAACGAACGACGAGTGATGTGTCGATAGTAGCTTTCAAGCGGGTCCATGGCTTTCTCTTTTAATCTTGAGTGATCGTTTCGTCCAGGTTTAAAATCGCCGACACCGTGAAGGCCAGGGAGGCCAGTTCCACAGGCGGCAAGCGGTTGTCCACGGCAGAATCACCATACTGCAGAAGCGTCTTTCCCACCTCATCCAGACGTTCCTCGCCTGAAAACGCGTCCAGGTTCGTCTGGGCCAGCTCTCTGAGGATCTGCACCTCATGCGCAGCCGGCCGGCGTCCGGTCAACAGGCGAAAGGCCCGTGTGACACGGTCATCAAGTGCAGGTTCCCACTGGCCGGGAATCTCCTGCATCACACGTTCAGCCACCTTGCGAGCGATCTCCAGATAGGTTTCGTCATTTTGCAGGATCAGGGCCTGCAACGGGGTATTGGTCAGACTGCGACGGACCATACAGACCTCACGCGGCGGCGCATCAAAGGTCGCCATCTGAGGCGGAGGCGCCGCCTGCTTCCAGAACGTATACATACCGCGTCGATACAGGCCGGGCCCGCTGTCACGCAGGAAGGAACCCGTGGAATTCGTCTTGCGCATGGCGCGTTCACGCCAGAGCCCGTCAGGCTGATAGGGCTTGACACTGGGTCCCCCTATCTTGGCCACCAGCAGGCCCGACGCAGCCAGGGCACTGTCACGGATCATCTCAGCCTGCAAACGCCGCCGCGGATAATGTGACAGCAGACGATTCTCAGGATCCAGACGTTGTGACTCCGCCGTCGAACCGGCCTGCTGCCGGTAGGTGGCACTGGTCACCAGAGTCTTCATCAATCGCTTGAGATCCCAACCGCTCTTTACAAAATCCACGGCCAGGGTATCGAGCAGGGCCGGGTGACTGGGCACCTCACCCTGGGCACCGAAATCCTCTGCCGTCTTGACCAGTCCTGTGCCGAAGATCAGTTGCCAGTATCGATTCACAGTCACTCGGCTGACCAGGGGATTGTTCGGATCCACCAACCACTGCGCCAGCCCCAGACGATCTTCAGACGCACCCTCCGGCAAGGTGCCAAACACGGCCGGGACGGCACGACCCCGTGGACGGGTCTTGTCCGGCTGATCATACTGCCCCCGACTCAGCACATAGGTCGGTCGCGGTTCGGCCATCTCCTTCATCACCATACAGCGAACCACATGCTTCTGCAAACCGAACTGCCGGTCCTGAGCCAGCCACCAGGCCTCATGAAACCCTGGCTCAACCTGGCCTGAAGCTCGTAACGAATCCAGAACCAGGGATCGTTTCTGCCAGTCCGCCAGTTGTGCCACAGGGATGGAGGCCAGGGGAGAGAACGGGGCCAGGCGATGAATCCGACCCACCCCTTCCATACAGGACGCCGCGAACACATCGGCCTGCTGGGGACAGTGTGTCCCCCCTCGCATGAAGGTCCATGTCACGCGCACCTTCCCGGCCTTGTCTGAGGGGACAATGGGTTCGTCCAGCATCATAAACAGGGTAAACGGTCGATCGGTTGGCGCGACCTCCCACAGGGTATTGGGATCATGGTCCAGTGCCTGCTTATAATTCACATCGCCTGCAGTGTTCCACTCCGGGGCCCAGGACCATGCCACATGCTTGGGTACCCATGGAATCTCTTCCTGTGTGTCTTTGAGAGTGATGTTTCCGGGCACTTCAATGGTCAGGCTCCGCACCAGGGCCGGCACAAAGGCATAGGCCATGCTGAGATCATCCAGGGGATGCAATTTCGGTATCTCGATGCGTATCACATTCAGAGGATCGGTATGCGCCGGCAGGGTCAGGACAAAAGAAAAATCCTGCGACACATTCGGGTCGCGCAGGCGCTCGAAGATGTCTTGCTTATTACTGATCCTGATATCCCAGATCTTGCTTTTGGCCCCGCCTTCGGGGGCGGGTGACTCCCCTTTGGCCAGCAGTTCAATCCACGTCAATGGCGTGACAGCAGGGTCCGATTTAAAAGTCGCTTCAAAGGTGTCATTCCACTGGCTCTTGGCGTCAATCTCCTTGAGCAGACGCTCGTTCCGATCAAACTCCAAACGGTCGTTCGGTTCCCAGACCTCCACGTAGGGCCGATACGCGAAGGCCGTGTACTCATTCTGGACTTCCAGGCCCTTCTCCTGATCCACGCTGTTAAAGAACGACATCATACTGTAGTAGTCGTCCATACTGACCGGATCGTATTTGTGGTCGTGACAGCGAGCACAGTTCAGCGTCAGGCCCATAAAGGCCGTGCCCACGGTACGCACGCGGTCCGCCGCGTATTCGATGCGAAGTTCTTCATCAATGGCCCCGCCTTCATTGCTGATACCGTGGTGCCGATTGAAACTGGTGGCAATCCGCTGCGCCAGTGTCGCATCCGGGAGTAAGTCTCCGGCCAGTTGCTCGACAATGAACCGGTCATAGGGTTTGTTCTCATTGAATGCGGCAATGACCCAGTCCCGCCATGGCCAGCTCGTGCGTGCCATGTCCACATGAATGGCATGGGTATCGGCATAACGCGCCACATCCAGCCACTCCATGGCCAGACGCTCGCCGTACTGAGGCCTCGACAACAAATGATCCACCAGACGTTCATACGCGTCCGGATCTGCGTCTTGAATAAAGGCGTCGACCTGTGTCGGTGTGGGCGGCAGCCCTGTGAGGTCAAAATATACCCTGCGAATCAGGGTTTCCGGATCTGCCTCGGGCGCCGGCGTCAGGCCCTTGGCCTCCAGTTGTGCCAGGATGAAGGCATCCATGTCCTGCCGACTCCAGTCCCGGTCCTTCACAGGCGGCAGCGGTCTCTTCTCCGGTGGAATGTAGGCCCAATGCGCCTTGTACTCGGCACCCTGGGCAATCCACTGTATGATCAACTGCTGCTCATACTCTGTCAACGGTTTCCTGTGGCTCGACACGGGCGGCATCCTGACATCGAGACTGTCACTGGTAATGCGTCTGACCACCTCGGATGTCTCAGGCGAACCAGGCACCAGTGCAAAACGATTGGGCTCCCCGGTTTCAGCCAGATTGAGAAAGGCCAGGGCAGAATCGTTTAACTGCAGCCCGCTGGCCACCTGGGCCTTGTCTGGACCATGGCACGTGAAACACCGGTCTGACAGGATGGGTTTAATGTGGAAATTGAAGTCCACTCGGTCGGGAAGACCGGGCATCGATCCAGGCATAGAGTCTTTGGATGTGGAGGCCAAGTCTGAAGCGTGTGACGGACTCGCGTTGGAGTCAAGAGCCACAGGTTTTTCATCCAAAATCCGGGGAAAGAGGAGCACAAACAGCCCTACTACAGCCAGGCAAACCATTAGGAGACACAGGTATTTTGAACATGAGGTCATAGAGCATCCTGTCATCGTTGGATAATTACCTATATATACAGCATCTTAGTATGATAATTGTTGAACATCCAGGAATCAAGCCTTTTTGATGAACGCATCCTGCGCCGGGCGATCGGGTCCGGCCATTCCGGCTTGAAACGCAAGCCCATGATCTGATGACTCGTGAAGGACCGAGGTTCATCAACCCTGGCCCTTTTTATCCTGAAACCCAAGCTCTTGGCGTTGGCAGCCAAAACACTGCTGAAGGTATCCAAACACACGAAATTGAACCGCTAGAAGGAAGCGGTTACCAGGCCAAAACGGTTTTAAACTTGACTATTTTGCCTATTTTGCGCATTCTATTACATGTAATATTGGATACTCCCTCTGAATCCCGAGGAGGATATTTATGAAAAGAGGAATTCTCATTGGTTTGGTTTTGGTGATGGTGGTCTCTGGATGCCGCAGACCCGAGTTTTTGGGCAGTCAGGAACGCAAGGCACCTAAAGGGTATGTATGGCAAGAGTTTAAGGAAGTCCATGCAGCCTGCCTGAAACCCAAAAACTGGCATTACAGCGATGTCATGCGGGAAAACCACAGTATCTTCCGCCTGACCCGGGAAAGAGTGTCGGCCAATCAGGAATTTCTCACAGGCCTGACACTCCATGTTTTCAAGGATGTTCCCAACGTCACGAACATAAAGCCCTCTGAACTGGCTGAAAAATACCTGTCTGAATATGCCATGAGCAAACAGACCGTGGAGGTGTTTGTGCCCAAGCATTCGGGAAACATGATCCAAAGCGGTGGTACCTATCAGGGTAAATTGTTTGTGAGAGGCAAATCTCGCGTTTTTAAAATCCACATCACGGCCCTGGCCAACGACAATACAGGCACACTGTATCTGCTCGTCTACGCCTGTCCAGCCAACCAGTGGCAGAAATTCATGAGTACCATTGTCACTGTGGGCTCAGATGTGATGCTTGATCCCACATTCTAGTCTGCGGTCGGTGATCCATGATCCGTAATCCGTGATCTGTGAGCTGCGATCCGTGATCTGCCCACTGGCAATCCTCTGCCATCCCCGGTACAATACGCTTCTGGAAAGACTAGTGCTTTGTCAACGCTAAATTTGAGGGGATTGGGCAGTACCCAATGGATAGATGCAAGGAAGACAACGAAGCCCTACTGAAGTAGGGCGGGGCTTTCTGACGCCGCAGATGTCCGTTGGCTACAAGCAGGAACCCAAATCTTTAGTGGTGACGCAGCACTAATGTCCGTATTACTTTGCTGGGAGCTGAGTGCAGCCATGACATTAATGTGGGATTATCTGATTGTCACTGCGTCCAATGACGCGCAAGCCAGGGCCTATGAACATCAACTCACCCTGCGTCAGGACCTGGGATTGATCCAGGATGTGCGGGAAGTCCTGGTCATTGCGGATCCCGGAGGCCAGCGCATTGGCAGTGGCGGCAGTACGCTGTGCTGCCTGTTGGAAGTGCTCAACCGTCATGTCTCATCCACACACCATGATCCCCTGAGCCCGGACACATGGCAGGCCGTGTTCCAAAACCTGCGCATCCTGATCGTGCATGCAGGGGGTGACTCCAAACGCCTGCCTGCGTACAGTCCGTGCGGCAAGATCTTTGTACCGGTGCCGGGTCACAATGACAGTGCCCTGCCCCTGACCCTGTTTGACCGTCAACTGCCAAAATACCTGGCCCTGCCATCCGGGCCTGCAGGTGCCGGGCAGATTGTGATCACGGCCGGTGACGTGATGCTCCAGTTCGACCCAAAAGAAGCCCGATTGAACCATGCCGGCCTGGTGGGTCTGGGCAGTTTTGCCTCGCCCGATCAGGCCTGTCACCACGGCGTGTACTGCCGCGAACAGGCGCATACCGTGACACGCTACCTTCAAAAACCCACCCCGGACCAGCAACGGGAGGCCGGGGCTGTCGACCTGTATGGCCAGGCCGTTCTGGACATTGGCGTGATGAGCTTTGATGCGCAGACAGCCGCGCAACTGCTGTCCGTCTGCGGTCTCAGGCCCGGGCGCGGCACACCACTTGAAATGAACGGCGCCCTGGGCCAGGGTGTGTTCCACAAGGAAGTCGATTTCTACAGAGAGATCTGTGCAGCCCTGGGCACACAGACCACGGAAGACCACTATCTCCAGACAGTGCTGCAAAGCGGTTCACCGTGGGATACCGCCACACTCAAGACGCTCTATCAGGGACTCCGATCCATTGCGTTCCACGTCAATGCCCTGACCCACTGCGACTTTCTCCACTTTGGCACCACACGCCAGATCATTACCAGTGCCTATGCCCTGGTCCACAGTGAACGCATCAATACAGCACCCAGAGAGGTGCTGAGCCTGAACAACCGCATTGCGGACACCGGCCAGATTCAGGGCACGACCAGTGTGGTGGAGGGCTGTTCCATCCAGGACACCCTGTCTCTGGCAGGCGACAATGTCGTGGCCGGTGTGGATGTCACTGGCCCCATGCATCTGCCCAGGGCCATTTGCCTGGACGTCACGCCCGGACAGGATCGGTGTTATATCCGCATCTACAGCAGTCAGGATAAGCTCAACGATACCGCCCGCCAGGGGGCCACGTTCTGCGGCATGCCTGTCCTGGACTGGCTTGAGCACTGTCACGCCTCAGAGGACATGGTCTGGGACACCACCCTGTCTGCAGACCAAAAGACCCTGTGGACCGCGAAACTCTTTCCCGCTGTGGCCACCCAGGCAGACCTGTATGCCTGGCTCTGGATGGCGGACCCCGGCTCAGCCTCTTCCGAACAGATCCAGCAGTGGCACCATGCAGAGCGATTCAGTTCCAAAGAGATTGCCGCCCTGGCCGACCACCAGGCCTTCCACGCGCGACGGACATCCCTGCGCAGTCTGTCTGTGATCCAGTCTCTGCCTGAACTGTTCAGAAACGACAGTGACTTTTCAGCGCAGGACCTGATCCATGTCCTCCAACACACAGACCCCGGTGCCATGGTCTCTGCGGTCCTGGAGACGGCCCGACTCAGCCAGGACCACCCCCAGAATACACTCGGCGCCCTGATCCTGCCGCGCATCCTGCACACACTGGGTGACGCGCTGCGGACAAGCGGCACAGACCTGGCACAGGTGACATCGCAACTGACACACGCCACCCGAGACTGGACCCGGCAGATCGGCCTGCCCGTGACAGACCCCGTGACAGAGTGGGCGGACCGGGCCTGCGCCAGGGCATTCGGGGTTGCCAGCGACGTGATTATTGCCGGCGGCCTGGAGCACGAACACGCGCCTGAATGCGTGCTTCGCAGCGACGAGATCATCTGGGCCCGTGCCCCGGCCCGGTTCGACACAGGCGGCGGCTGGACAGACACACCGCCCTATGCCCTGGAACATGGCGGCTGCGTGGTCAACACCGCAGTGAACCTCAATGGCCAGGCCCCCATCCAGGCGTACCTGCGCGTGATCAAGGCCCCCGTGATCCGCTTGGCCTCCATTGACCTGGGCAGCCGCATCGAGATCACGACCCTCGCGGATCTGTGCAACTACCGCGAGGCCACCAGCGAATACGGTCTGGCCAAGGCCGCCCTGGCCCTGTCGGGTTTTGCACCGGACACTGCCATCTGGCCAAAGGATGTCACCCTGGAAACCATGCTCACGCAGTTCGGCGGCGGCATTGAACTGACCACCCTGGCCGCCATTCCCAAGGGCAGCGGTCTGGGCACATCCAGTATCATGGGGGCCGTGATTCTCAGTGCCATCCAGCGTGCATTCGGCAAGACACTCACCCAAAAAGAACTGTTTCACGCAGTCCTCTGCCTGGAGCAGCTGCTCACCACAGGCGGCGGCTGGCAGGACCAGATCGGCGGTGCTGTGGGCGGTGTCAAGATTGTGACAGCAGACCCGGGACTCGTCCCCTCTCCCACGATCCACTACCTGCCCACGGATCTCCTGGACCCCACATTGAACCAGGGCTGCACGTTGCTCTACTACACAGGCATCACGCGCCTGGCCAAAAACATTCTGGCCCAGGTCGTGGGACGTTACTTCAGCAGAGACCGACAGAGTCTGGCCACGCTCAGCCGCATCGGCCGGACGGCCCATGAGATCGCAGACACCCTGTCACGCAAGGACCTCAAGGGCTTCGGTCGACTGGTGGGTACGGCCTGGGACCTCAACAAGCAGCTGGATCCCAATTCCACCAACCCCGAGGTGGAGGCCCTGTTCGAGCGCGTCTCGCCCTTTATCTACGGCGGTAAACTCCTCGGTGCAGGCGGCGGCGGATTCCTGCTCCTGGTGTGCAAGTCACCGGACCACGCCAAACGTCTCAAGGCAGACCTGAACAACCACCCCACCAATGAACGGGCCCGATTCTTTGACTACTCGGTGAATCCCAGAGGATTGACAGTCACGGTGTGCTGATCGAACCGGGAGGTTGGTGTGACACCTGAAACCGGCGCAAGAGACGGGCCCAAACCCTGCCTCAGGTACTGGGCGTCATCCGCTAATTCGCATTATCTGCGCCCGCACTCCGCAGCCCCGGCTTGTGGTCTATGACAAACTTGGCCCGAACCTTTTCCAGTTTTTGAGCCTTCTTTCCAATGCCCCAGACGAGGAATCTGATCGGGTGTCTTTGCCCGTGTTTGAAGGTGATCTCGACCTTGCCAAAACCAAGCAGTCGCTCCAGGAAATTACTGGTGTCAACTCTCGTGTTGTAGTCTTCTCTCGAGATCTGTTCACCGCTCTCAGAAGGCCCCTCCTGCAAATCCATATAATTGGGCGTGATCGTCACATAGTAGAAAAGACCTTTGGTCCAGGATATGATGACAGCGGCGAAACCGATCAGACCCATAAGCAGGTAGCCGGTGCCGTTGATGACCAGGGTAATATGTGTGAAGAGTCTCAGGAAGCCCATTAAATAACTGGCCAAATGGAGCCACAACAGGAGGAAGGCAATGAACACGACCGTGGCGATAATCCCTCTGAGACGGATGTTGTACTCTTCAATCAGGAAATTGACAAACACAATGGGAAACCAGATGCGCCCCACGATTTCAGGCTCCAGGGACAACAGGCCTGCCTGATTCAGATACATGGCCGCGGCTGCCAATAGAGACGCGATAATGCTGGGGAAATAGAGCACCTTCTCGGTCAGATTGTAGATAATGAGAAACTCGTCGATGTCACTGTCTTTTGTCAGGGCGATGTGCATACTTCGCCGGGTTCTGAGTGTTCTGTTCAGGAACAGGCAGGCAATGAGGCATACGACCACCGCACCAATGGCAATGAAGAACGCCACCATTCTATTGGAGGTCCAGATGGGGAGTCTGCGGATTTTCTCCAGGACCTCCTGTAACCTGTTCCCCTTCCGGACAACTTCCGAAGAGGCGTCCGGCGGCCGTGCAGAAGCCGAATTCGAATCGTCCAAGGCTGGCGTGTTCAATTCTTGATTTTCCGGACTTCGAAAGTCTCGGTCAGGCTCGCTCTCTTCCAGCAGATCCAAATTAGGATCTATCGCCTCGGACAGACTGTCCTGCCCGATTCGGTTGGGATCACTTTCCGCGGCTTCTGCCATGCAGGTGCATGCCCAGATGAGAACCAGAGCCAGGATGTGCAGCCAGTAATGACAGGACGAGCATGCGCTGTTTCTCTCGGACTTTGCCATCTTCAGTCCTCTCAATAACACACCTTAGCACTCATCAGTCGTTTCTACTTGCGTCTGCAGCGACGCGTGCGAGTGAGCGTCATCAAGGCCGTGATGACCATCAATCCATAGGTGGCCCCAAAAAGGACCAGCGGATCGGTCATGGCCGCTTTGGACACCTCGGCCAATTGCGGTAGGGTGTAGAGGCCGTACCATGAACTCTGTATGGCAGTACCTGCCGCAGCCGCTGCGCACAGGATGAGTGATAGAAATGCCAGTCCAATCCTGAGTATTCGCGTCAAGAACACGAGGCCCAGCAGGAGGGCGCAGACTGGCCAACACACAAATGGCAACCAGTACACCGTCGCGCCTGCAAGTTCTTCCCCGATGAATTCACCCAGGACCGGGGGTTTCACCGGCGGCTGCGGTGTCGCACCGCCCTGGTTCGCGACTCGCTGTATCCCATCATAGGCTTCAATGGTTGAGAAACTGAAAGGATATCCGTCTCGGACCCCCTCATACCCCTCCAGAGCCCCGGCAAAGTCACCCTTACCTTCCCTGGCCTTTGCATCAGAGAGACCCTCCAGGGCCTTGCGTTCCGTGACGACCAGTCCGGCGATCAGTGCGATGTAGGCCAGGAACAGCAGGATCCTCAACCAGGGAAAGGCCCCCTTGGCCTTTTTGGTCTTTGCCTGACGTGCAGGCGATTCAGTCACCTTGCGGACTTCCTGCATGTGAGCCTTGACAGCCGGTTTTTCCGGGTCACTGTTGGGTTTCTCCACGGGTCCCTCGCCAGCCACGTCCGGAGAGGCCGCAGGCTCTGCAGGCGGCACTCGGCCAGGTTCAGGTTCATCTTCTCGCAACCACCTCTGGCAGAAGCGACAGACTTTCGCATCCGTCAGGATCAGCTCAGCACAATAAGGACACCTTACTCTCTGTTCTCCCATGCGGTACAACACCTCCTTGAACACTCCACAAGTTCAGGTTGATGGCCCGGGACAGGAACATTATCCTATGTCGTCAGACAAGGATGCCCGCGTGCAGGCATCTTGAATATTCCAGGCACAGAAAAATGATACCCCCCGTACCAGGGCAAATCAAGTGAGAAAAAGATCATCGCCCGCCCAATGTTTTATGGGTCGCAACATTTCCCCTAATAACTGATACTGGCATTACCCCTGCTTATTTGCTAAAATGATAACACTTTTGCTCTAAGAAGCAAAAGTGTGGTTCACGGTTAAAAAGGTTCACCGTTCACAGTTACTGATTGATAACAATTGTTTTCGATCAACCGTGAACCTGGAACCGTGAACCGTGAACCTGCTTTGGCGGTTGCCTGAAACCGCCAGAGTATTCCAGTGAGCCGTGTTTGTTGTGCGCGGAGGTTAGTATGGCCAAGGCCAATGTGGATCCCGGGGAACTGAGGCGTTTTGCCCGCGATCTGAATCATTTTAATTCGGAACTTGAGGCATTGATGGGCGGGCTGCATTCCAGGCTGCAGAATCTGGAGAAGAACTGGAACGACCAGGAGCAGCGTCGTTTTTCCAGTGAATTCGACCAGACCGTCAAGACCCTCAAGCGGTTTATGGAGGGGTCTGCACGTCACGTGTCCTTTTTGAATAAAAAGGCCCGTCTGATCGAAGACTATCTCAACCAGAAATGACAGGACTTCTGCAAAAGCCCTGTAGTGTACAGTGTTCAGTGTTTACAAAGACGTGTTTCTTGTACTGAAAACTGCCTACTGAAAACTGAAAACCTGAAGTTTGCAAAACTTCAAAAATGAAGGTCACATCCATATGTACGAACAGGCCAATGTCCAATCTCTCACCGCGTTAAGGCAGTTGCGAGCGGCCCTGATCCAGTTTTCAGAGGCTGCGTCTCTGATCCTGGAAGAGGCCAACAGCGATGTGCAGCACACGCGCACCTGGCTGCAGGGCGACGCCATGCGGTTCTGGAAGAAACAGGCCTTTTTGTGCCAGGAAGAATACGTACGTGCCAAGGTGGCCCTGAGCGGCCGCCTCGCATTCGAACGGTCCGTTCAGGGTGTGCCGAGTTCGTGCGTGGATGAACGCAAGGCACTCAAGCGGGCCCAGGCACGCCTGGAATACGCACAAAACAAACTGGCGGCCGTCAAACGCTGGCTCCCTTTGCTGGACAAGGCCCAACAGGAGTACCGCGGCCGAACCCAGGGACTCAACACGGCCCTGACCGTGGACCTGCCCAGGGCATGGGCCCGTCTGGACAAGATGTCCGAGTCGCTGGACGCCTATGTGGCATTGGCACCGCCTGAATGGTCTCAACCACCACAAACCGCCCGGGACGGGGACGCGCTGCCTTCGGTGTTGCGTCCCACCTCTGATCCCGAAGAACCGCAAAAACCAAAAGAGTCTAAAGAGGACGGGGAGCCATCATGAGTGCCACGGATTCCAAAGGCAGACTGGTCGATGCAGCCAAGATTTTGACGGCCCACTGGCAGGAGGTGCAGGAACTCTGGCGGGATGCCAACTGTGACCGCTTTGAGAAACACGTGATGGAGCCCCTGACGCTGGACATCAAGAATGCGTTACTGGCCATGGACCAGATTGACATGGCACTGACCCATGCACGCCGTGACTGCAGCACTCGAGAGGACATGTCCTTATGACCCTGGATTTTGATGCCTATGTAGACGCCTGTCGTCAAGCACCCCCTTCACCGCAAGACAGTGACCCCGTGTTGATCCAGCGTGCCGCCTTCCAATCGCTGCTGCACCTGTCCAGGGACAGGGCCGAGCCCATACTGGAATGGCTCAATACAGACCTGCCCCAGGCCCAGGCCGCACTCAAGCAGCAATTCGAACAGGACAAACACGAAGCCGAGTCTGTCCACGAGTCCCAGATCAAGGATGAAGAAAACCGTTTCAACGATCAGGCCACGCACATCCAGAGTGACTTTCAAAAACGCATGCACGCCGTGAATGTGGATGCCAAGCGCAAGCATGACCGCATCACCCAATCTGTCAAGGAAAAGACCCAGGCCCTGATCAAGGAGAAACAGGAAAAACTTCTGGTCGCAGAGTTCATGAGCGAAGGGGCCGTGCTCAAGGCCCAGCAGCAGCGCAAAGCCATTCTTGATACATGCATGGCGGATCAGCAGAACCTCACGCGCATGGCCGAGCAGGCCGACGCCCTGCTCGCTGCGTACAGACGCCGCATGGAGTCGCCCGAGCCCGACCAGCTTGAAGCCCCGGCGCTGGGCAGCCGGTCAGCCCAGGAGGCATTCAACCAATATCGTGATGAAACCCAGGCCCTGCTGAATCGCCTGAACCAGCTCGCGTCCGCACGCCTGTTTCTGGGCATGCGTCCTGCGCTGTGGGGACTGGCGCCCGTGGTCCTGGCAATGCTCGGCTGTGGCCTGTGGATTCAGCAAAGTCAACCCACGAGCCGGACTAAAATGATCGCCTTGATGGCGAGTGCGGCCGTCAGTCTCAGTGCAAGCCTGGGCATAGGGCTCCTCTTGTGGATCAAGTCGGGTCAGCAGATCAAGCAATTGTACCCTGCTTTCTGCGCAGCGCTGTACAGGGCCCGTGTCACGCACAAGGCGTACGAGGACCAGCTCAATCTGCGCACTGAACAGGAGGCCGAGGCCTCTCTGCATTCGAATCAGCAGGAAATCAGGGACATTGAATCGCACTATACCCAGCTCATTCAGGATGTCACTGATGCGGCTCAGTCCACACTCGAGGACATCAAGACACACAATGAGCAGGCTCAAAGGCAGCTCCACGCGCAGCGCGATCAGTCCATGGCAGAAGCCAAAGACCTGTGGGAATCCACCCGGGACAACTTTGTGCGTGAGTATCACGAGAATCTCAAGGACCTCGAATCCAGCTACCGGCAGGCCCTGGATGAGCTCCAGGCCACCCACGAGACCAACACACAGCGTCTGATCGCATGCTGGAACCAGGGCCTCACCTCGATCAACCTCATGCTGGATTCCATGCAACGCCTGGCGCCCCGTGCGGTCAAGCCCTTTGATGAACTGCTCACCCCGGACTGGTCGCCTGCCACAGAGACCTGCTCGATCGTTCGCTTCGGCACACTGGACATGGATCTCACGCGTCTGGCCCCCTGCGTGCTCGACCAGGCCCAGGTCCCCCTGACCGCCTCAGGGACCGTGACTGTCCCGGCCCTGCTCGCGTTTCCGGATGCCTGTTCCCTGCTCATGCAATCGGATCGCCAGGGACGCACACAGGGTATTGACGCGCTCCGCACTGTGATGACACGACTGTTCACGTGCCTGCCGCCCGGACAGGTTCGGTTTTCCATTGTCGACCCTGTGGGCCTGGGTGAAAACTTCGCGGGCTTCATGCACGCCGGGGACTACCAGGAGAGCCTGGTGGGCGGACGGATCTGGACAGAGACCACCCAGATTCAGCAGCAACTCGAAGATCTCACACAGCATATGGAGAACGTCATCCAGAAGTATCTGCGCAATGAGTTCGAGACCATTGAGCAATACAACACCCAGGCAGGCGAACTGGCTGAACCCTACCGCGTTCTGGTGATTGCGGACTTTCCCACGCACTTCAATGAGGAATGTGCCCGGCGTCTCAGCAGCATTGTACACAGCGGGGCCCGGTGCGGCGTCCACACGCTGATCGCCTACGACACGCGTCAGGAAGTACCTGCGGGAATTGACGTGGAAGACATGAGTGCCAACAGCCTGCATCTGATCTATGATCATGAACGCTTTCGCATCGAAGATCCACTTCTGGCACAGTTCCCCCTGCATCTGGATCGTCCGCCGCAGGAGGCCGTTCTGACCCAGATCATGCAGCAGGTGGGCAAAGCAGGTCAGGCCTGTGCGCGAGTGGAAATCCCCTTCGACAATATCACCCCTGCGCCGGACAAGACCTGGTCTCTGGACAGCCGCCGCGAACTGGCCGTACCCATGGGACGCATGGGCGCCACACGTCTGCAATACGCTCGCCTGGGGCGCGGCGTGTCACAGCACATGCTCATTGCAGGCAAGACCGGATCAGGCAAGTCCACGCTGTTACATGTGATGATCACCAACCTGGCCCTGTGGTACAGCCCGGACGAGGTCGAGCTGTATCTCATTGACTTTAAAAAGGGCGTGGAATTCAAGACCTATGCCACACATCGCCTGGCGCACGTCAGGGCCGTGGCCATTGAGAGTGACCGTGAATTCGGGTTGAGCATCCTGCTCCGTCTGGAGGCCGAGATGACGCATCGGGGCAATCTGTTCCGCGACGCCCATGTCCAGGACATCGCCTCGTATCGTGACACCACGGGCCAGCGCATGCCCAGGACCATCCTGATGGTGGACGAGTTCCAGGTCTTCTTTTCAGAAGACGACAAACTCGCGCAGGACGCGGCCATCGCCCTGGAACAACTCGTGAGACAGGGCCGTGCCTTCGGCATCCACGTCATCCTCGGGTCACAGACCCTGGGGGGGGCGTTTGGCCTGGCACGCAGCACCATGGGACAGATGGCCGTGCGTATTGCCCTGCAGTGTTCCGAAGCAGATTCCCAATTGATCCTGGACGACGACAATGTGGCGGCCCGCTATCTGTCGCGTCCCGGCGAGGCCATTTACAATGACGCCAGTGGACGCATTGAAGGCAACAGCCCCTTCCAGGTGGCCTGGCTGTCGGACGCGGTCAGGGACCAGGCCCTGGCCTCGCTCACGGACCGCATGGCAGCCCGGGAATTGACCGTGGAACCCCTGATTGTGTTTGAAGGCAACCAACCGGCCCACGTGGAAGACAACCGCGAACTCATGCAGGCCCTGACACAGGCCGGATCCCCGGAACGGGCCAAGAGTCCCAGCCTGTGGCTCGGATCGCCTGTCACGATCAAGGCCCCGGTGGCCATGACCTTCAAGCGACAGAGCGGTGCCAACTGTCTCATTGTGGGACAGAGGGACGACATGGTGACACAGATGCTTGGTATCGGCCTGATCAGCCTGGCCGCTCAACTGCCCAGACAGAACACACGCTTCGTGATCCTGGACAGCACGCCGGAAGACGGTCAGATCGACAATGCGATGGATCGCGTGATCCCCTGCCTGCCCCAGTCCTGCGACCTGGTGCCCATGCGTCAGGTGCCCGACATCATGGCCGAACTGGCCGGGCTCACAGACCAGCGTGTGCAGGCCGATGAACACAGTGCCCCGGCCGTGTTTGTGGTCATCAATGGCCTCCATCGATATCGCATGCTGCGCCGCAGCGAAGATCAGTTTTCCTTCTCCATGGACGCAGACGCAGCCCCCACCCCGAACGCCCATCTCGTCACCCTCCTGCGCGACGGCCCTGGCGTGGGCGTGCATTGTGTGGTCTGGTCAGATACCCTGGCGAATGTGGAACGCTGCCTGGATCGTCAGACCCTCAAGGAATTCGACTACAGGGTCCTGTTCCAGATGAGTGCCACAGATTCAAGTCACCTCATTGACAGCACCGGCGCCAACCAGCTCGGCTTCTACCGGGCCCTGCTCTACAGCGAGGAACAGGGCGGCATCGAAAAATTCAGGCCCTATGCAGGTGTCACAGACGCGTGGCTGGAAAAGGCCCGCCAGCAGTTGAGTTAGCCAGGGCTTTTGCAGAAACCCTGGGGGGTTCAATGTTCAGTTTTTGGTAGAAAGTAGGCAGGAAGGCGGGCTTTTCGCACTGCAAACTGTTCTCTGAAAACTGAACACTTGAGGTTTGCACCAATTCAGTTGGACATCAGCCGGCTGCAATCAACTGGACACCAATTTTCGACCGGTGACCTCGAGGAATTGGGTTTCGAGACTTCGCCCTTCAGTGAGTTTTCTGGATGTGTGGCCCATAAAGGCTTGGCCAATGACGGAAAGGTTGCATGTTTTTGCCTGCCGGCCAGGAAAGCGCATTTCAAATAACCAAGATTTCCAAAACAGCGTTTGACATC
>JAIPFM010000077.1 GCA_021736645.1 Phycisphaerae bacterium
TGCCCGGCAATCCTGTGTCAACCTATGTGGTCTTCGAGATCCTGGTCAAACCGTTTTTGTACGGTTTGATGGGCCATGCCTACTGCGCACCCCAGGTGACAGCGGCCCTGGATCACCCTGTGAAGAGACGCAAGGCCGTGCGTCTGTCCACATTGCCAGTGATCTTTACCGGGCCCGGGCGGATTCGACTCGTAGACTACCATGGGTCCGCGCATATCGGGGCCATGACGCAGGCTCACGGGCTTATAACCCTGCCAGTGGGAACCCAGGAAATGCCTCAAGGAATGGATGTTCATGTACGACCGCTTTAATCGGAGAATCCATTATTTGCGCCTGTCTGTCACGGACCTGTGCAACCTGCGCTGCCAGTACTGTATGCCGGCCGAAGGCATACAGTTATTGCATCACGGGGACATTCTGACCTTCGAGGAGATGGTAGACGTGGTGCGTGAGGCTGTGGGCCTGGGTGTGGACAAGGTGCGTCTCACAGGCGGAGAGCCCCTGGTCAGACGCGGCATTATCGATCTGGTGCGCATGATCGGTGAGGTGCCCGGGATCACGGATTATGCCATGACCACCAATGGGACTCTGCTCACGGAGTATGCTGCTCCACTCAAGCAGGCAGGCATACAGCGTCTCAATATCAGCCTGGACACCCTGGATGCCGAACGCTATGAGACGGTGACGCGTGTGGGGCAGATCTCTGAGGTGCTTGCGGGCATTGATGCGGCGCTGCGAGTGGGATTTGAACAGATCAAATTGAACTGCGTGATTCAGATGTCTCCGGACGAACCTGATGCCCTGGCGGTGGCTGCTTTTGGCAGGGCACAGGGATTGGACGTGCGCTTCATTCGTCAGATGGACACCCTCCAGGGCGAATTCTGGCAGGTGCTTGGAGGGACGGGGGGGCAGTGTGTGTCGTGCAACAGGCTTCGTGTGTCCAGTGACGGCAAGGTGTATCCATGCCTGTTCAGCGATCGCGTGTTTGACATTCGGACCTTGGGGATTCGGGAGGCCCTGTGTGGGGCCGTGGCATACAAACCTGAATCTGGGAAGACCAGTCAGAATAGGTTTTATCACCTGGGAGGTTAGGCCATGAAGAAGTTGACGCATGTGGACGATCAGGCAGGGCCGCGCATGGTCGATGTCACGGACAAGCCCCTGTCGCACCGTGTGGCCAGGGCTCAGGGACATATCGGGCTGCAGGGAGACACTGTGCAATTGATCCGGGAGAACAAGATCAGAAAGGGCAGCGTGTTGACTGTGGCAGAACTGGCCGGCATGCAGGCGGCCAAGGCGACCTCTCAGCTGATTCCCCTGTGTCACCCGTTGCTGCTGTCCCATGTGCAGGTGGAGGCGGCATTGAACGACCAGGGTGTGACTGTCACGAGTGAGGTCACCTGCACGGGGCAGACCGGCGTGGAAATGGAGGCCCTGACTGCGGTGAGCGTGGCGCTGCTCACGGTCTATGACATGGTCAAGGCCGTGGACAAGACCATGCGTATCAGCGATATTCATTTGAAGGAAAAAATCAAGACATCCATTGGAGAGGTCAAGTAGAGCATGGCAAAGGTTGTGTCTGTCAATATATCCAAAGAAAAGGGTACGATTAAGAAACCCGTGCCAGAGATCATGGTGAATTTGCAGGGCATTGAAGGGGACGCGCACGCCGGGGCATGGCACCGTCAGGTGAGTCTGTTGTCTCAGGAGAGCATTGACGGGTTTTCTGCGGCGGGTCATCGATCATTCGCCTGCGGTGAGTTTGCAGAGAATATCACCACACAGGGCATCGATTTATTGACATGCGGTATACGGGATCGCTTGACCATTGGCCCGGTGGAACTCGAAGTATCGCAGATCGGAAAAAAATGTCATGGTGACGGCTGTGCCATATTTCGCGAAGTGGGGGCCTGTGTCATGCCCAAGCAGGGCATCTTTGCCAGGGTGGTCAGCGGGGGACAGATTCAGGCCGGCGATACAATTGAACATGTGTCTGTGCCCCTGCAGATCCGTGTGATGACCCTGAGCGACCGGGCCGCTGCCGGTGTGTATGAAGATCGGTCCGGACCTCGTGTGGAAGCCATGCTCGCGGAACACTTTGACAAGAGCCATTGGCATGCGAACGTGACGCGTCAGGTCATCCCCGATGAGGTCGATCAGTTGACATGCCTGTTGAAGGAGGCTGTGAAGGACCAGGCCGATGTGGTCCTGACACTGGGCAGTACGGGGGTCGGTCCCAGGGACATCGCCCCGGATGTGGTGCTGTCCGTGTGTGACCGGGTCCTGCCAGGCGTCATGGAATACATCCGCGTCAAGTATGGAGAGGCCATCCCTTCAGCCCGGCTGAGCCGAAGTGTCGCAGGGGTGGCAGGAAAAACGCAGATCTACACGCTGCCGGGCAGTGTCAGGGCTGTGGAACAGTATATAGAGGAAATTTTAAAAACCCTGGAGCATACTGTGCACATGCTCCGTGGTGATGATATTCATTGAGTTGTTGGGAGGTTATGATGATGAAGCGTAGATGGATGTGTCTGGCAGTGATGCTCGCCAGTGTGAGTGCCCGGGCACAGGTGCCAGGGCCTAATGACGTGCCCTTTATACCCTGGGGAGCCCTGGAGTCCATGGCAGGCCTGGGACCCAGTTGGCTGAAGTCTGACGACTGGACCGAATATCTTTATACGGTCAATGACAGGGCCTATGCACTGGCCTTCGGCCTGGCACGGTCAGACAGCGGGCCGCGAGGTGCCAATGCACTGGTGTTTGTGCAAGATGGAGACGCCGCAGGACACCATGTGGCCGAACAGGTGCAGGGGTCTTTTGAGGTTGCCAATACAGGCGATACCAATACCTTTGAAGATCTGGTGATCATGGTGACCCTGGATGCCACACAGTTAAATTCTGACCTTGAACTCAGGATGTGGACAGATGCCAATGATTCTATGATTGCCTTTGATCCGGCCAGTGATTTTGTGTGGTATGATCCCTGCGACTTGGGCTATGCCACGGGTCGTCCGTCAGGGATTTATGCGTTGACCACACCGTCGTATGAGCCTGTGACCTACCTGTTCAACCAGGGCATGATGACCGTGGTCAGTTTTGAGCAGGTCAACCTGGAGCCCGGAGCCTCGGTCCGTTTCTACTATGACTTTGCCTTTCTCCAGGCCAGGGCCGTGTTCAGTGTGTATGGGAGTGTGAACAAAAAGGGTGAGACGACCATCTATCATACCAATCGATCGGTGGCCAATCCTGAGAATCCGGAGGAGCAGGTCAGCACCTTTGCAGTGATGCCTCCTTATCTTCAGGCGGATCTGGACGGCAATGGCCTGATTGATCTGAGAGACGTGGCCTTCCTGGGTCAGTGTATGGGGCAGTCTTTGGCTGAAGACCCCAATCAGGGATGTCCCAGTGCTGATCTGGATGCCAACGGACAGGTCGATCTGGAGGATGCGGCCAGACTTCTGGTCTTGATTCAGGACTACTTTACTCTCAATGACTCCAGGGAGCAGATTGTGTCGCAATGAGATCGACTCCGGAACATCGCAGGGGTTTTAGCCTGGTTGAGATACTGGTGGTGATCGCCATCATCGGCGTGCTGACCTCCATTCTGGTGCCCGCCGTCGGACGCGCCCGTGGACAGGCCCAGGTGATTGCCTGCAGGGCCAACCTTCGCGGCCTGGGCATGGCCAGCCTGATGTACGCTCAGGACAACACCTGTCGTTTGCCCGTGGATCCGGGCATGCTGGGCCCCAGCCATGTGAGTGGGTACACAGGGCAATGGATCAGCAATCCGCATCATGACTTGCTGACCCTGTTGAAGCCCTACGTTCAGGATTCAAAGACGTATTACTGCCCTGCCTGTCGCACAGAGCCCTATGCCTATTCGCCCGGGAATGTGGCCAAAGGCGAGATTGGCTACCTGTATTTTTCTGTGGAAAAGCAACCCAAGACCAATGGCACCTTGCCCACGTTTTTATACAGCCCGCGTGAGGGGGATCCCATGGTGTACCCCAGGCGATTGCTCAGCACCATGCGTTCGGAAACCTGGGTGGTCAGTGATCTGTGGTTCAGTGGCAAGGGCGATGCCGTGTCCGTGGCCCATCCATGGTATGGCAAGGGTGTGAACTATGTGACGCTGGACGGGACTGTGCGCATGGTGCGCAGCGGCCCGCGCCAGGTTTTTAAATAGGAAATGTATGATGGCAATGATTTTGATCGGCATCGATGATACGGATAATGAGACCAGTCCGGGCACGGGTCGCATGGCCAGAGACGTGGCCGCAGCCTGCTGCAAGCGAGGCATGACTCTGAAGAGCGTGACGCGTCATCAGTTTCTTCTGGACCCGGCCATTGCCTACACCTCCCACAACAGCGGGGCCTGTATTGCCTTGGAAGGACAGGCAGATTTGGACAGCGTGCGATTTGCCGTGGATTATGTGGCAGAGCAATCCGCCCCTGGGTCGGACCCGGGCGTGTGCCTGGCCATGATGGATGCAGTCAGTGAAAACGTTGTGGCTCTGGGCAAATCTGCAGCCCACAAGGTGCTGACCATCAAGCAGGTGTTTGATACTGTACGCGCTGCAACAGGTCTATCGTTGTATGGTGTGGGGGGCACGTGTGACGGTGTGATCGGGGCCTTGTGTTCAGTGGGCCAGTTTGCAGGGGGCCAGGACGGGCGATATATCGACCTGCCCGGCCTGCGCCATCTGACTGGACAGGTGGCGTGTGAGGCCCTAAAATCCTTGGGTATAGACCTTGAATATGTGGGCGACTCACGTTATCCTTTGCCATCAGATGAGTACGATACCTGTAACTGGGTGCGTCCGAATTTAAAAAATCACAGGCCCGTTTGGGCCGTGGAATGGAGTGAACAGAGCCATGCGTGGAATCCTGTGGACAGAAAAAAGAGCCGACCTCTGGAGTAGAGTGTTTGAGCAGTCTCAAATTCGCATGCTCATGGCGTGCCTGAGCGTGGGGGTGATTGCAGGACTGGCCGTGACTCATGTGCATCTGAATCTCGGAATCCCCGGACACAAGGCCTGGTTTTGGATTCCACCGATTCTGGCGACTCGGTTTGTCACGCGTTACAGAGTTGGCGCCACAGTCGGCACTTTCAGTATGTTATGCACGACCTGGGGGCTTGGGGGACATCTGGCTGGCGGACTCATGGGTATGCCGTTCATTGCCATGGCCGCCATGGTCTGGGATGTGATTGTGACACGCCTGGAAAGGCGAGCCGTTCGTGGGTGGCTGATTGTTCCCTGCATTATCGGATTGGCGCTCATGGGCAATGGCCTGGCCTTTGGCAAGCGACTCCTTGTGCCCTCAGGCATGCACGCCGTCCACGTCTGGGGATTCACCGGACCCTGGTTCAGCTTCATCTCGTATCTGGCCTGCGGTTTGATTGCCGGGATTGTCACGGCTGTGATCGTGTATCCAGTGCTGCGTGAAAAAGTGTGATGCCAGGGCCTGATCCATGGCGGCAGCTCTGTGTGTCCAGTGATACGTGTGCACAAGCGATTCAATAGAGGGGGTGTCTTGCCATAATGACCGGGACAAACCTTTCTGTATGAGTTCTGTGAGTCGTCGGACCAGTGACGGGACCGCCCCATCATAAAAAAAGCACTGATGCGCGGGCATTCTGTCCAGATTGAGTATTTCCGGGTAAGAGAGACGTTCAGGGAGTAGGGGATAGGCACCTGCGCACATGGCCTCGATCATGCCAATGCCAAAAAACTCGTGATGAGCCGTGGACACCGCAATGTCTGCGTGCTGCAGGCACTGCCAGTAGTCTTGCCGGGTTGTCTGGAATCCCCAATCGTCGATGAGGTCTGAAAATTCCGTGTGTGCGATTTTAAAACTCCGGGGTTGATCTTGAAAGCGCTGTCCGATCACACTCAGGCGGAAGTCCAGACCCAGTTGGCGTACTTGACGCACAGCTTCAAAAAAATCGTCCGGATTTTTGTCATGCTCCCATCGGGCGGCCCACAGGATGCGACAGGGCCCGGGAGTGCGGTCCGGCCTATTTGGAATGGGAAGAATGCCCGGGTAATGGATCTGTGACTTGTCTCGGATTTCCAGAAGGGCATCCAGGGGGGCATAATCGGGCATGCGTACCAAGAAGTCGCGGGCAGCCTTGAGACACGAGTCTCTGTGGAATCGCGAATTAAACCACACCTGGTCTGCAGCCATGGCTGTGGTAAGATTGGTCATGGCATAGTGATAGTCACGTTCTTGTGCAAAACGCATGGGGTAGGTGAGTTGATTTTCATGGAAGTACACGACCGTGGGCAGTCCGGCCAGGGCCCGCGGAATCAGGCCGCGGAATTCCGCCAGATTGAGCATGTCTGAACAGACGATCAGGTCCCATGGCGGCATGTCCGAAATAGCCCGAAGCTGTCTGGCCAAGGTGATGGCGCCATGACGCATACGCCATTTCCATTTGTAGCCGGGCAAGGTCATCAGGGTCCAGTGGTGGTTGCTGTGTGCCATCCAGCCGTCCAAAAAGGCCTTGTGGCTGCCGTCGTAATAGGGTTCCAGGGCCAGAATATTCAGGCATTTTGTCTGTTTCGTCATGGCCGTATCATAGGGGATTCCCAGGGCCTGTGCAATGCCCGGGCTTGATCGTTGACAGGACTGGTCCATGCAGGTAATCTAGTGCTGTGTCAACACTAAAGATTTGGGTTCTTGCTTGTAGCCAACGGACATCTGCGGCGTCAGAAAGCCTCGCCCTACTTCAGTAGGGCTTTGTTGTCTTCCTTGCATCTATCCATTGGGTACTGCGCAATACCCCCAAATTTAATATTGACAAAGCGCTAGGCTCCATCGAAAAAGTCCATCTGGCTTCGAGCGGCTTGTTTTTTGTCTGACTGCATCCGGTTGCATCGACGATACAAAAAATATCGCCTGCTTTGCCGTCTTTGTCAGACAAAAAAACGCTCACTCTCCCCCCGGGGGCAGGCGGGCCGACAATGGACCTTTAAGACCGAGCCTCGAACAAAAAGATGATGTTGGTGTTTGGATGACCTTGATATGAAGATTTCGTTGAATTGGCTGAATGATTACATAGATATCGGATACGACGCTCACGCCATGGCTGATCTACTCAGTGACCGCGGTTTTCCCTGCGAGGAAATCCAGGTGCTGGATCAGGATACCATGATGGACGTGGAGGTGACCAGCAATCGAGGCGATTGTCTGGGACATATCGGTGTGGCCAGGGAACTGGCCGCTGCCACTGGCAAGGCCTTGACCCTGCCTGACGTGACACTCGATGTGAATGATCAGGACGTGGCGTCCCTGGTGGATGTGGCCATCGATGCGCCGGATCTCTGTGCCCGATACACGGCCCGCGTGATTCAGGGTGTGACCGTGGGGCCATCACCGGATTGGCTGGTCAAACGGCTGGAAACCATTGGGCTGCGATCTGTCAATAATGTCGTGGATGCCACCAATTATGCCATGATGGAGACCGGGCAGCCGCCGCACGCCTTTGATTTTGACAAGATTGATCAGGGTCAGATTGTGGTGCGCCGCGCTCGGGCCGGAGAAACGCTGGTGAGTATTGATTCGACGTTGTGCAAGCTCACTGAAGAGATACTGGTCATTGCAGATGCCCGGGGGCCTGTGGCCATTGCCGGCGTGATGGGGGGATTGGAGACCGAGGTCACGGAGGCCACGACCACGATCCTGTTGGAAGACGCTCATTTCGAACCTGTGACCGTGCGATCCACGTCCCGGCAATTGGTGCTGCCGTCTGATGCGGCGTATCGGTTTGAACGCATTGTGGACAGGGAGGCCATTGACTGGGCCTCACAACGGTCCGCTCAATTGATAGTGCAGGTCGCCGGGGGACGGATGGCCCGGGGGGTAATTGATTGTTTCCCAAGGCCCGTAGACAAGACCCCTGTGACATTGCGTCTGACACGACTCCAACATGTGATGGGCATCGAGATTCCCGCGAGCCGCGTGACCGATATTTTAGCGGCGCTGGGGTTTGCGCCCACGCTGGAGCACGATGTGGTGACATGTGTGGTCCCCAGTTGGCGCAGTGACGTGACTCGTGAAGTGGATTTGATTGAAGAGGTGGCCCGGTGTTATGGCTACGACAAGGTGCCCACTGAGGATCGGATTAACATTCAGGTGACTTCTGTCGACACGTATCAGACAGCGGTTCAGGCCGTGGGGCGGGCCTTGAATGCCTGTGGATATTATGAGACGATCAGTGTGGATTTTGTGGATGACACCACGGCAGAGATCTTTGCCGTGTCTCAGGACAAAAGTCACCTGGCCGTGTCGGATGCCTCGCGCAAAAGTGCCAACAAACTCCGTCAGACCGTGATGGGCTCATTGCTGGGTATTCTCAAGACCAATGTGAATGTCAAGAACCTGCCCTGTCGTGTGTTTGAAGTGGCGCACACCTTTATACCGGATGACTCCGGTGTATTGCCCAGAGAGCAGACCCACATTGGTTTGGTGGCAGACAGGGACTTTAGAGGGTTGCGTGCTGGTGTAGAACAAGCCATACGGGCTCTGGTGCCAAACGCTGTGATCGAATTTGTGCCTGTGACTTTGTCCTGGGCCGAGGCCGGAGCAGAGATTCAGGTTCATGGGACGGTGGTGGGGCATGCTGGGGTGTTCTCAGACGCTGTGCTCAAAGCCTTTGAACTCAAACATGTCATGGCCGTTGGCGCAGAATTGGTGTATGACACACTGGTGAGTCTGAAAGGCCCTGGCGTGACGCTCAAGGCGATTCCCCGTTTTCCAGCCATTGAACGCGATTTATCCTTGATTGTGGCGGAGTCCGTGACCTGGGCCAATATCGTGTCGGCCATTGACGCGCATGGCCCCAAGGAATTGGAAGGTATCAAGTTTGTAGAGAATTATCGGGGCAAGGGTGTACCCAAGGGCAAAAAAAGTGTAACCTTATCATTGTGTTTTAGAGATGTAGACGGTACGCTGATGCATGAAACGGTCGACGCCTTCCAGAAACCGATTGTGGATGGATTGGCCGAAGCGCTGAAGGCTGAACTGAGGTCTGCGTAACCGCGAAACGCGCCGCTAAAATGCAAATAAAGTTGTGGCGTGCGGCTGTTTTTTTGTCGACACTCTTGGGAGTGTTAAGTCGTGTTGAATCAGGCTTGAACCGAAAGTTTTCATGGAATGACGCGTTCAGGAAGACTGATTCAAGAAGACTATTTGCTTGACTTAAAATGTAGCGTTTGCTATAAGAAAAAGTAGTGCAGGCTAACCCCTGCGATGTTCGTCAGGATCGTCTGGATTTGAAAGAACCGATGCCCATTAATCGGGAGGTTTGGTCTTAGTGGATCGAATAAGCCTACTTGATAGGATTTTTGGACACAAGCGATTACCACCCACTTTGCTGTGATGGGTTCTTTTCAAACACCTTCCGACGGCATAGGCGGAGGTTGACCGGCAACTATTAAAAGGCCTGGAATGACAGGCCTTTTATTTTGCGCACACAATGGGGCTCATAGGTCACTGTCCTGACTTATGGGACGTTCAATTCTTTATTATTCATGCTGTTTTGCGGTTTGCAGATAAAGGCGACAAATCGATTGGCCGAAAACAAGGGTACTTGGAACGTTTCCGGGGTTTTATAGTTCACTGATTTTGTCCCTTGCTTTTTGGGTGGAGAAGAGAATGCCAAGTGTGCGTAGTTTCACTGTACTGCCAGCGTTGCCGGATTCTTTAAAGGATCTTGAGACGATTGCCAACAATATGTTCTGGGCCTGGAATCCCGAGTGCTCGGAACTGTTCGAGAGAATTGACAACAAACTCTGGGCGGCGTGCGATCACAATCCCGTCAAGTTGCTGGGCAGCGTGTCACAACCTAAGCTGGAGTCTTTGGCTGAAAATCAGGGCTTCCTGCATGAAATGCGGAGGGCCGCTGACAAGCTCAAGATCTATATGGAATCGCCCACGTGGTATGAGAAGACTTGCACAAAGCACAGCAAGCCCACGATTGCCTACTTCAGTGCAGAGTTTGGCATCCATGAGTGTCTGCCTGTGTACTCCGGCGGTCTGGGCATCCTGGCGGGCGATCACCTCAAGAGTGCGTCCGATCTGGGCGTGCCTCTGGTCGGTGTCGGTCTCATGTACCAAAAGGGATACTTCCGTCAGCACCTGAACATTGATGGCTGGCAGCAGGAAGTGTATGTGGACAATGATGTGTACAACATGCCCATTGAACTGATTCGCAAGCAGGACGGTGTGCCTCTGACCATCAGTGTGGACTATCCGGGCCGCAGTGTTCAGGCCCAGATCTGGTGCGTGCATGTGGGACGTGTTCAACTCTATCTCCTGGACACCAACGTCGAATGCAATTCCCCCGGAGACCGCATGATCACAAGCAGCCTGTACGGTGGTGATCGTGAACTGCGTATCCGGCAGGAAATCATGCTGGGAATCGGCGGACTCAAGGCCTTGCTGGCCATGGGCGTTGAACCCACGGTATGTCACATGAATGAAGGCCACGCAGCGTTCATGGCCCTGGAACGTGTACGTCTGCTCAGAGCCTCCAAGGGCATGACCTTTGATGAAGCCCTGGAAGCCACCAAGGCAGGCAATGTATTTACTGTGCACACCCTGGTGAAGGCAGGTCTTGATGAGTTCAGCACTGACTTGATGGACAAGTACTTTGGCAACTATTTCCCCCACCTGGGTATCAACAGGTCGCAATTCCTGTCACTGGGTCGTATTTTGAATGACGATGAAACCGAATCATTCAAGATGCCGGTCCTGGCCCTGAGGCTCAGTGCCTACACCAACGGGGTGAGTGCGTTGCACGGTCAGATTTCCCGCGAAGTCTGGGGCAATCTGTGGCCCGGTGTGCCCACGGATGAGGTGCCCATCAAATCTATTACCAATGGCATTCATATCAATTCCTGGCTGGCCCCTGCTCTGGGTGACCTGTATGACCGTTACCTGGGTCCGAACTGGTCACAGGAAGTGTACGACAAGAGTGTCTGGGACAATGTGGACCAGGTGCCGGATGAAGAGTTGTGGAGTATTCATCAACGCTGCAAGGAACAGTTGGTCGTGTTTGCACGCAAGCATCTCAAGGCGCAGATGAAACGACGCGGTACCTATGAGGCCGAATTGAGCAAGGCCGATGAAGCATTGGATTCCGAAGTCTTGACCGTTGGATTTGCCAGACGCTTTGCCAGTTACAAACGCGGCGATCTGCTGCTCAGAGATGAAGCGCGCTTGATCCGGATGTTGAGCAATACAGAGCGGCCCATTCAGTTTGTGTTTGCCGGTAAGGCCCATCCCAGGGACACCGAAGGCAAGGATATCATCCGCAATATCGTTCACTTTGCGCAGAATGAGTCCGTGCGCCGCAGGATCATCTTCCTGGAAGACTATGATATTGATGTGGCCAGGGCCATGGTTCAGGGTGTGGACGTGTGGTTGAACAATCCCCGCAGACCCATGGAAGCCAGTGGTACCAGCGGTATGAAAGCGGCCATGAATGGTGTGCTGAATCTCAGTACCCTGGACGGCTGGTGGTGTGAAGCGTATCAGCCTGGCAACGGGTGGTCCATTGGTGCGGGCGAAACCTACCAGGACCCGGATTACCACGACATGATCGAGTGTCAGGCCATGTACGAAATCCTGGAAAACGAAATTATTCCTCTGTACTATGAACGCGGTGCAGATAATCTGCCGCGATCCTGGATCAGCCACATGAAGGCCTGCATCCAGCAGATTGCCCCTCAGTTCAATACGCATCGTATGGTTGCGGACTATACCTGCAGGTTTTACAACCCCGCAGCAGCTCGCTGGCGCTATCTGGCAGCTGAAGCCATGACCCGCGCCAAGGCCTTTTCGCAATGGAAAAACGCCATGCGTAAAAACTGGTCTGAGTTCCAGATCAAGGATGTGGTGATGGGCGTAGTGGGTGAGGACTACCAGGGCGAACTGCACATGAAGCGGCCTCAGATCAAGGCGGGTGCTGAAATTCAAGTGCGTGCCTGCGTTGTTCTCGGGGAGGTTTCACCTGAACAGGTCTCAGTGGAGCTGTATCACGGCACTGTGGATACGTGGGGCAATATCCAGGACGGCGAAGCCGTGGAAATGCAGTTTGATCAGGCCAATGGCGAGCCAGGTCATTTCTGGTTCAGAACATCCATTCCCTGCGTCAAGACAGGGCAACATGGGGTCACCGTTCGTGTGCTGCCCAAACACCCTGATCAGGTCAATCCTCACGAATTGGGATTGATTCTTTGGGAGAGCCCAGCGTAGCTTACCCGGGGTTCAGAGAAATGTTAAGGCCGATGTATGAATGCACATACATCGGCCTTTTTTTATGCGTTTTCTTTGTCTTGAAGGAGACGGTAAGCCTCGTCTGATGAGGCGGCCTGTTCCAGAGCATGCTTGAATTGATCGTCCTGCATCACCCGGCTGATTCCGGCCAGGGCCTGGATGTGCGGACCGGTCTGGTTCGCCGGAGAAACCAGCAGGATAATGATGCGCACGGGCTGATCGTCAATGCTGTCAAAATCCATGCCCGGCGTAATCCCCAGGGCCATGACCAGTTCGGATACAGCCTGACATTTGCCATGAGGAATGGCAATGCCTGACCCGATGCCCGTACTTCGGGTCCGCTCACGCGTGAACACTGCTTCACTGACGATGGCCCGATCATGAATCATGCCATTGGCGTCGAGCATGTCGATCAGTTCATTGATGGCAGCGTCTTTCTCTGTGCTTTCAAGGGGTACCTTGACGCACGTAGGCTGAAGAATGTGTGTTAAAAGCATGGTCAAAAAGTCCTTACATGAATTTCAAATCAAAGGCTGACAACCTACTCAGATCAACCGTTAATTGCAAGGGATTTTTGCTATTTTTACACACAGGTCGGGGTGGCATTCAGTTGGGCCAGAAGTGGGGGTAAATCCGACAGACTTGTGAGTTTGTATTGAGGCAGCGCTGCAGGGTCATCCTGCGATTGCCTGTGTACACCCAGGTCTCTGACCACCTGAATCGAGGTCATGCCCAATTGATTGGGGGCCTGAAAATCCTTCAGGATATTGTCGCCCACATAGACCATGGCGTCGTACGGACAATCCAGAACCCTGGACAGGGTTTCAAAGCCTGCTGGCGAGGGTTTCCAGAATTGCCTGCCGAGTTGCTCTGTGTACAAAATGTGTTTGAAATAGGTCTGAATGCCCAGGGCCTTGACCTTGAGACGCTGCCCTGGCAGATACCCGTCAGTGAGCAGCGCGAGTGTGAAATCCTGTTTGAGTGATGTCAGGACCTGGCGACTCTCTCTGGGCAGAAGAAGCTTGGGGATGTGCTTCCTGTAGATCAGGATCAGACCTCGGATGAACTTGTCATCATAGGGTATGTCCAGGGCAGACAGGGCCTGATTAAAGGTCTGATTGTGCTCTCCGCCTTCGAAGATATCCCAGAGCGTGGTGTATGCCAGGTCTGTGGTGACCTTTCTTGAGAAGGTGTGTGACAGGTAACGTGCCACAGCAGTAAAACCGCTCTTGCAGTAATCAATTTCGTCGTACAGTGTGTCGTCCAAGTCAAATATGACAGTCGTTATCATGGTTTTGCAGGTCCTCTCAAAGGGGCCTTCGTGCTAAATCTCTTGTTCCGAAGTGCCTTACATGTTAAGTTTTCACACGTATCTTGTCGACGAAAAAAGGAGCCAACACGGATTTTGGCTCAAATCATGAGACCCTGAGGATTGCGGCATGAAGGTTTTTGAGATCATGCGTCCAGCCCACTGGACCAAGAATGTGTTTGTGTTTGCCGGGTTGGTGTTCGGGAAGAAGCTGGCCGGCACAGGCCCTGACGTGGCTCAGGGTGTGGGTCAGGCCCTGGCTGCGTTTGTGGGGTTTTGTCTCATCAGTTCAGCCGTGTATATCTTTAATGACCTCATGGACATGGAGACTGACAAGAGGCATCCGGAAAAATCCAATCGTCCCATCGCCAGCGGTGAGATGTCAGTCAAGGGGGCCTGGGCCGTATTGCTGTTCTGCCTTGTTGGGGCCCTGGCCATCAGCGCCTGGGTGTCCTGGGCTGTGGCGGGGGTGTTGGCCGGGTATTTTGTATTGATGCTCCTGTATTCCACGATGCTAAAGCGCGTCATGATTCTTGACTGTATTGTGATTGCTGTGGGATTCTGCCTGCGTGCCGTGGCTGGGGCCATGGCCGTTGAAGTCCTCATTTCACCCTGGTTGATCATCTGCACATTTGCCATCTGCCTGTTTCTGGGGTTCGGCAAGCGACGCAGCGAAATGGCCCAGTTGTCCGCAGAAGCCCAGTCATTTCGCAGTACTTTGACCGAATACACGCCCGAGCTCCTGGCCCATATGCTGAACGTGACCAGCGGCCTTGCGATCGTGTGCTTTCTGCTGTATGCTATGGATGCAGCCACTGTGGCACGATTTGGCAACAATCATCTGGCCTATACCACGCCTCTGGTGCTGTTTTGTGTGTTCAGATTCAGTTCGCTCATACAGATTGGAAAATATTCTGGGCCTGTTCAGTTTATTTTAGGTGACAGACCCTTTCAAATCGGGTTTATTCTGTGGGCTTTGTCGTGTGTATTGATTATTTACTGACAGGACTTCTGTAAAAAGCCCTGCGGTTATCAGTGTTCAGCAGGCAGTATTCAAAAAAATGGTCTTGACACCGTGTACTGTCCTCTGAAGACTTCAAGTATTGGAAATTGGATTTAACCTTGGCCAAACAGAGACTACAAAAAATCCTGGCTGCTGCTGGTGTGGACTCCAGACGCAATTGTGAAACGCTCATCCTGGAAGGGGCCGTGCGTGTGAATCGCAAGGTCGTGGATGAATTGCCGGCATTTGCTGATCCGGACACAGACATGATCACAGTTCACGGGCGACGCATCCAGGCTGCCAAGAAGGTGTATTTCCTGTTAAACAAGCCCAAAGGCGTTATCTGCACCAACTATGATCCACAGGGCAGACGCAAGGCCATTGATCTGGTACCCACCAAAGAACGCGTCTATTGTGTGGGTCGCCTGGATGTGGATACCTCGGGCCTCATCATTATCACCAATGACAGTGACCTCACCAATCGACTGACCCACCCCAAGTTCGGCCTGTCCAAGCGATATGTGGCCACTGTGGACGGTCAGATTCAGAATGCTGACATAGAGCGACTGAAAAAGGGCATATGGCTTTCTGAGGGCAAGATGTCCATGGCAGGGGTCAAGATCCTCAAGGCCGGGACGCAGCAGTCCACTGTTGAAATCTCCCTGAAACAGGGGCTGAATCGACAGATTCGACGTATGTTGGCTAAGTTGGGGTATAAGGTCAAGGACTTGAAACGCACACGAATTGCCCGCATTGAATTAAAGGGGCTGGGCACTGGCCGACACAGGCTGCTTACGGACGCGGAAGTGGCCTATTTGAAGCGGGCCACAGACAAGGAAGAATGACAGCGGGGGCAGGGGACACGCCATTTTTTGCCGTTTCACACCTTTTTTATGGTTGCAATTTCCATTTTTGCCACTATATTTAAAGATTCTTGATGTTTTGAAGAAGTCGCCTTTGGCGTAGTGTTTGGGCGAAGACCAGAAAACAAGGGGCTTGGCCCTGATAATCACAGGAGTATGTATAGATGTCTAGGGTATGTTTTTTTACTGGCAAACGAACCAAAGCCGGGCAGAGCATTTCTCGTCGCGGTAAGGCCAAAAAGCACGGCGGTGTAGGTAAAAAGGTCACGGGTATTACCAAACGCAAGTTCAAGCCCAATATTCAGAAGGTTCGGGCTGTTGTGGACGGGTCTGTCTGTCGCATCAAGGTATCTGCCAAGGCCATTCGCATGGGCCTGATCGTTAAGCCTCTGAAACGCAATTATCAGCCCGCTGAAAAAGCGGCCAGCTAGTGTTTCCTTTTTGGAAAACAAGATCGAACAGCTTATGGCGAGGTGGGCAACTACCTCGCCTTTTCTTTAGGGTCTCAACATGTCTGAGAAAATTGACGAAGTCCAGGTTCGAAAGGTGGCCAAGCTGTCCCGGCTGGACCTGACTGACACAGAGATCAAGGAGTTCACAGGGCAGCTGGAAGCCATTCTTGAGTATGTGGACAAGATGAATCAACTGGACACTGAGGGCGTTGAGCCCATGGCCCACTGTCTGCCCATCAGCAACTGCCTGCGTGAAGACACAGTCACTGATTCCCTGGGGGCTGATGCCATTCTGGCCAATGCCCCGCAGAGGGACGGCGACTTCTTTAAGGTTCCCAGGATCCTGGACGACAATTCCGGGGCATAAACCATTCAAGGGGTTGAACAGCACATGCAGAACATATGCCTGGACATGGATTGTACGCAATTGAGGGCCAAGGTTGTGTCTGGTGAATTGAGCAGTGTGGCTTTGGTCACGGCCGTACTGGATGCCATTGAAGTCAGAGACACCCAAATCAATGCGTATATTACAGTATTTAGGGAGCAGGCCCTGGCTCGAGCCGCAGAGATTGACGCCCGCATTGCCAGGGGCGCCTCCGTGGGGCAGCTGGCAGGTGTGCCAGTGGCCATCAAGGACAACCTGTGTTTTACACAGGGGCCCACCACCTGTGCGTCTCAGATTCTGGCCGGGTTTCATGCACCGTACGATGCCACTGTGGTCCAAAGACTCCTGGACCAGGATGCCGTGATCCTGGGCAAGCTCAATATGGACGAGTTTGCCATGGGCTCCAGTACTGAAAATTCTTCCATGAAAAAGACCACCAATCCCTGGGACATGAATCGTGTGCCAGGCGGCAGCAGTGGCGGGTCTGCTGCGGCCGTGGCTGCCGGGCTGTGCAGTGTGGCCCTGGGATCTGATACCGGGGGCTCCATTCGTCAGCCCGCCAGTTTCTGCGGCGTGGTAGGCCTCAAGCCCACCTACGGTCGCGTGTCCAGATATGGCCTGGTGGCCTATGGGTCGAGCCTGGATCAGATCGGGCCCCTGACGCGAACTGTTCGTGACAGTGCCTTGATGCTCAATGTCATTGCCGGCCATGATCCCAAAGACAGCACATGCGTGGATGCCGCGACCGCACCTCTGTGTGATTACACCGCGGATCTGGACGCACCTGTTGAGGGGCTCCGCATTGGTGTGGTGCCCGAGTTGAACGTCGGGGCTGACGCCCAGGTTCAGACCGCCCTCAACACGGCTTTGGAGGCATACAAGGCCATGGGTGCTGAGTTGAAGGCATTGGCCCTGCCCCATGCGGATTATGCCATTGCCGCATACTATGTGATTGCCACGGCTGAGGCCTCCAGCAATCTGGCACGCTATGATGGTGTGCATTATGGCCACCGTACCAAAGACCCCAAGGATTATGTGGAGGTCTATTCCAAGTCCAGGGCAGAGGGATTCGGCGCGGAAGTCAAGCGCAGGATCATGCTGGGCACCTATGCCCTGTCCAGTGGTTATTATGATGCCTATTATCTCAAGGCACTCAAGGTCCGCAACCTGATTCGCCAGGACTTTACCAGGGCATTTCAGCAGTGTGACTGCGTGATGATGCCTGTGTCACCCACCACGGCATTCAAGATCGGTGAGAAAACAGCGGACCCATTGCAGATGTACCTGGCCGACATTTACACCATCTCTGCGAATCTGGCAGGTATTCCTGCCTTGAGTGTGCCGTGCGGTTTTGACAGTCAGACGCTTCCCATCGGCCTTCAGATCCTGGGACCTGCCTTTAGTGAAGCCAGGATGTTGCGCATTGCCAGGATGTACGAGCGTCAAGCCCAGTGGCACAAACATACTCCCAATATGAGCTAAAAATATGACCGATCTAGATTATCAAGTCATTGTGGGACTGGAGATACATGTCCAGTTGTGTACCAAGACAAAACTGTTCTGTGGGTGCGCCCTGGAATTTGCCGCTGAACCGAACAGCCGTGTCTGTCCTGTGTGTCTGGGCATGCCGGGCGTTTTGCCTGTGATGAACCGGCTGGCGTATGAGTATTCCGTACTGGCTGCGCTGGCCTTAAACTGTCAGATCGCGGAATTCACCAAGTGGGACCGCAAGAGCTACTACTACCCGGACCTGCCCAAGAACTTTCAGACCAGCCAGTATGATCTGCCTCTGAGCTATGACGGCTTTATCGAGATTCCTCTGGAAACCGGTCAGTCCAAGAGGATTCGCATTATCCGTTGTCACCTGGAAGAAGATGCCGGCAAGAACCTGCATACTTCGGGCAGCCATTCTCAGGTGGACCTCAACAGGACCGGCACGCCCCTCCTTGAGATCGTGACAGAGCCCGACATGAACACCGCCGCCGAAGTCAAGGCATTGGCTGCGGAGCTGCAGCGCATCGTACGCTATGTGGGTGTGTCTGAAGCGGATATGCAAAAGGGGCATATGCGTTTTGAGCCCAATATCAACCTGGCCATCACCAAGGACGGCAAGGCGTACAGGACGCCGATCACCGAGGTGAAGAATCTCAACAGCTTCCGCGCCGTGGAACGCAGTGTGGAATATGAAATCCAGCGCCAGCTGGATGAGTTTCTTGAACATGGCACGACCCTGGAGATGGGCAACAAGACCACGCGCGGATGGGACGACGACCGTCAGATGACCGTGCTCCAGCGTGAGAAAGAAGAGGCCCATGATTACCGCTATTTCCCTGAGCCGGATTTGCTGCCTGTGAAGATGAATGAAACGTGGCTGGCAGACATTCGCTCACGGATGTGCGAACTGCCCCTGCAGAAACAGCAGCGGTTTGTCCAGACGTATGAACTGAGTGACTATGATGCTGGGGTGCTGACTGCAGACCGGGCCACCGCCGAGTTTTTTGACGAGGCTGTGAAGGCGGGAGGATCCGCCAAGCGTGTGTGCAACCTGTTGACTCAGATTGGTTTGAAAATGGCCAATGACAAGGGTGTCAGTCTTGTTGATCTGGGTGTGTCCTGTGAGGCCGTGGCCAACCTGGCCAATATGGTGGATCGCGGGGATGTGAATGCCAGTGCAAGCACCACGATTTTTGAACACATGGTGACCACCGGCAAGGCCCCGGCCGGCCTGGCAGAAGAACTCAATCTGGTTCAAAAGAGTGACTCCAGCGAATTGGAGGCTATCGTCAAGAAGATCCTCTCTGACAATGCTCAGGCCGTCGAGGAGGCAAAGAGCGGCAGTAAAAAGGCAAAGAAGGCCCAAGGCTTCCTTCTCGGTCAGGTGATGCAGCAGACCCAGGGACAGGCCAATCCCCGTGTGGTCAGTCAGATACTGGGGGATCTGCTCAGATCCTGAGTCTGCTGAAAATCAGGTTAAGGACACCATGAGTACGCGTGACTTCAACACCAAACAGTTCAGATCTGTATTCTCCCAGGGATTCTGCGAACAGCAGGAAGCGGATTTTGTCGCCTGGCTGGGGTATGTCAAAGACCAGGGTGACGTGCTCAAGGACGATCGCAAGGCCATACTGATTCGATCCCAGTATGATGGAAAAAATCTCGTGGTCAAGCATTACAAATATGTGCATGTGATGTATGCCCTGACCCATGCCTTCCTTCAATCCAGGGCTCAATATGCCTGGCATGCCTCTCTGAAAATGGCGGCGCTGCATGTGCCAACGCCCAGGGCATTGGCCTGTGTCGAGCGACTCAGTCTCGGGATTGTCAGGGAATCCTATTTCGTCTACGAATACGAACCCGGATTTCTCTTCAGGGAGTATGCCTGGTCTACACCCATAGACAGTCTCCTGAGTCAAACACATCTGCATGATGTCTATCACGTGCTGCGTGTCCTGAAAAAACACAACATAAGTCACGGAGATCTCAAGATGCCCAACATCGTTGTGACTGACCATGGGCCGGTACTCATTGACCTGGATCAAGTTCGATTTCACAGTTCCAAGCGCATGTTTGCCAAACGACGCCTGCGGGATTTGCGGAGGTTTCGCAGGGAGTTGCCGTGGAACTTGAAACAGGCTTCAGGGGGCAGGGATCAGGCTTCAGGGGTCAGGGATCAGGCATCAGGGGTCAGGGATCAGGCTTCAGGGGTCAGGGATCAGGCATCAGGGGTCAGGGGTCAGGGGTCAGGGGGCAGTTAAAAAAAAGGCCGGAACATGGTCCGGCCTGTCTGTGGTTTGGGATCTTGGGAAACAGCTATACCACGGGGCCCAGGAGCTTTTGGATTTCCTTGAACTTTTCGTCCAGAAGCTCCTGAGTTTTGGCTTCGATATTGAGACGAAGCAGGGGCTCTGTGTTGCTGGGGCGGCAGTTGAACCACCATTCTTTGAAGTCCACAGTGACACCATCCAGATGGTCCACCTTGCCTTCATTGTAGACCCTGGCGAGCTCTTCCATTTTGCCTTGCTTGTCTTCGACCTGGAAGTTGACTTCGCCTGTGGTGGCATAGCGGCGCAGCGGTTTGATGAGTTCGCTGATGGGCTTGTCTGAGTCGCTCACAATATTCAAGACATGGGCCAGGGTGATCAACCCCGAGTCGGCACAGAAATTGTCTGCATAGTAGAAGTGCCCGGAGAGCTCTCCCCCGAATACCGCATGGGAGTCACGCATGGCCTTCTTGAGGTACGAATGTCCCACACGCTCTCGACGCGGCGTGCCTTCATTCTTGATGATCTCTTCAGACACGACCCGGCTGCTCCGCAGGTCATAGACCACGGCGGACTTGGGTTTGCGTTTGAGGAAGTAGGGCACCATCATCGCAGTCATGAGATCGCACCCCACGGTTTTGCCCTGTTCATCCACCATCATGAGGCGATCCGCATCTCCATCAAAGCAGAGGCCAAAGTCGCAGTTTTTTTCACGGATGGTGGCCTTCAGTTCGGCCAGGTTTTCCTCGACCAGGGGATTGGGCTCGTGCTTGAATGTGCCGTCATGTTTGAAGTTCAGTTTGACAAGGTCAATGGGCAAATCTTGAAAGATGAGCGGCACCATCTTTCCAGCCATGCCATTGGAGGCATCCACCGCAATCTTGAGCTTTTTCAAGTTGGGCGTGAGAAAGCGAAGGACGTGACGCTTGTAGTCGTCGGTCAGGTTAATCTTCTTCAACGTGCCTGACGGGTTGCCCTTGGTGTGCAGGAGCGAGACGGCCAGATGCTTGATGTCACTGAGTCCCGTGTCAATGCCAATGGGTGTGGCATGAACCCCTGAGACCTTGAACCCATTGTACTTGGCGGGATTGTGAGAGGCAGTCACCTGAATGCCGCCGCAGGTGTTAAAGTGATTCACCGCAAAGTAGATCTGCGGTGTGTCAATCATGCCAATGTCAATCACATTGACGCCTGCGCAGCGGATGCCCTGGATAAGCTTGGCCACCAGGGCCGGGCTGTGCGATCGCATGTCATGACCCACGACCAGGGTCTGCGAATGGCTCTGGCCTCGTTCAAAGCCGCGAATCAAAGAGGGCAGGAAACGTCCCGCTGCGTTGCCGATCTTCCAGGCGTCTTCTTCGTTAAACTGTTCCTGATACACACCTCTGACGTCATAGGCCTTAAAAATAGCAGGGTCCATCTAGTGTCTCCAATTATGTACTCCATAACACATTCACCCGAGAATCCATTCGAGAATGCGTGCAAAACCGGATGTTTTTTACACGACTGACGCGGTATTGTCAACCTTGGGAGCGGTCTGCATGGAATCATAACACGGGTTCATACCCGGTAAACCAGTGTTTTGAGCTTGCAATGCCAGTGGGGAACCTCAATAATGACTCGAATTATAAAATTTCATTGGAAGATAAGGATCGTCGGATAAATAAATGTTGTATTTATCGCTGAGATTTGCATTAGATTCAGATGTTTTCGATTGAGCGGAACCGTAGATGTCGCTATTCTACATTGAGGATTTCGCGAGTGAGAAACGGCTGAAGATGGCGTGAAGATCAGATGAGAAATGCGACAGTTATTTATCCGACGTTCCCAAGACAGGTGCCATGGATTTAGGTCAAGACCAGGCCATTCAAGAAATTGTCTCTTTACTCAAACGCGATCCCGGGGAAACGGTCGGTATCCAGGGGACATGGGGATCGTTTGGGCCTCTGCTGGTATCGCATCTTTTTAAGCAGCTTCACAGACCGACTCTGTTTATAAGGGCCCATATTGACGAGGCGCACAAGGCCGTGGACGATCTGCTGACCTTTGGCACAATGTCTGTGGATTCCCTGCCTGCGTGGGAAGGGGAAGAGGATTTTGCAGATGCCACGGACGAAATCCGTGCAGCGCGCCTGGCCCTGGCCATGAAGCTCACAGGGACACAGATCCGGACCGTTATCTGTACGCCCATTCAGGCCCTGTGTCAACCTGTGCCCAAGATCTCGGCACTCACAGCAGGCGCCCTGACCCTGCAGGTGGATCAGGATCTTGAGCCGGACAAGGCGGCCCAGTGGCTGGTGGACAATGGCTTTGAACCTGTGGATCGCATTGACGTGCCCGGCCAGTTTGCCAGACGCGGCGGTATCCTCGACATTTTTGCCCCTGTGACAGCCGGGTGTGAAGGTGCCTCGCGGGAAGCGATGGCCATGCGTGTGGAGTTTTTTGGCGATACTGTGGAAAGTATCCGTCGGATCAATCTGGACACCCACAGATCCGCGCACGCCATGGATCAGATCCGCATCGTGTCTGCCACAGCAGGCACCGGACCCCAGGACACAGACCTGTTTGTCCGTCAGCTGCCTTGCGACACGCTGGTGATTTTTGAGGAACCTGCGGAGTGTCAGGAGGTGGCCACAGTCCTGATGGATCGCGTGGACGACCCGTCGCGACTGTATGCCTGGCCTTCTATCCATGAGGCGCTCGCCGGATTTCAGCAGGTTCACCTCTGTCGCTTTGCCAGTACAGTGGCCAATCCAATCAAGGTGGAGGTGCACAGTGTCCAGCAGGTGCAGCATCAGGCTGTGTCCACCTGGTCAGGCCACAAACAGGCGCTGGAGGCCCTGATCCAGCGGGCCCAGTCAGAGGATCTCACGGTGCAGTTATACTGCGAAAGCGAGGCCGAACTCACACGCGTCAAGGAGATTGTCCAGGAGATCCAGGGCAAGGTCCCCGCGCAACTGAAACTGATCAAGGGATTCTTGCATCAGGGGTTCGAACTGGTGTCCCTCAAACACATCTTCGTGAGCCACCATGAACTGTTCGGGCAGAATGTGCTCAGACGCCAGACCAGTCCCATACGCAGCGGGGCCCCGGTGGATTCCCTGGCAGACCTGGCAGCAGGGGACTATGTGGTCCATGCCTCGTATGGCGTGGGCAAGTTTCTGGGCACAGAGATCCTTGAAGAGAAGGATTCAAGCGGGACGTCCCTGGGCGGGACCGAGTACCTCACGCTGGAGTATGCGGACGCTGTCAAGATCCACGTGTCCATCAGCAACATTACCCTCATCCAGAAATACATAGGCACCTCACCCAAACGGCCCAAGCTCAGTAAAGTGGGGTCCAAAAAGTGGCAAAAGCAAAAGGACAAGGTGGCCCAGTCCGTGCGCGACCTGGCTGTGGAACTGCTCCAGGTTCAGGCGGTCAGAGAGGCCACAGGCGGTATTGTGTTCGAACCGGACAGCCACTGGCAACGGGAATTCGAAGAGTCTTTCCCATACCAGGAGACCGAAGACCAGACCGTGGCCATTGAGCAGATCAAGGGGGACATGCAGCGGTCCGTGGCCATGGATCGTCTGCTCTGTGGTGATGTGGGATACGGCAAGACCGAGGTGGCCATGCGCGCTGCATTCAAGGCCGTGGAAAACGGCAAGCAGGTGGCCGTGCTGGTACCGACCACCGTGCTCTGCGTGCAGCATGGACGAACGTTTTCTGAACGATTTGCAGATTTCCCGGTGTCCATCGACATATTGAACCGGTTCAAATCCCCCGGCCAGTGTAAACAGATTCTGGAGTGGACGCGCCAGGGCAAGGTCGACATCCTCATTGGCACGCACCGCCTGGTCAGCAAGGACGTGGCCTTCAGGGATCTGGGCCTGCTCATTATCGACGAGGAGCAGCGTTTCGGTGTGGAGCATAAGGAACGCCTCAAGCGTATGCGTGTGGACGTGGATATCCTCACCATGAGCGCCACGCCCATCCCCAGGACCCTGCACATGTCGCTGCTTGGCCTTCGCGATATCAGCTCACTGTCCACGCCCCCCCTGGATCGACGCAGCGTGGTCACGCGTATTGCCCAATTCAGCCATCAGACCATACGCAAGGCCATTGTCCAGGAACTCAATCGGGGCGGTCAGGTGTTTTACCTGCACAACCGCGTCAAGAGCATCGACAAGATGGCCTGGGACATTAGAAAATTGATCAAGGACACAGACGCCAGGGTCATGGTGGCACACGGCCAGATGGCCAAGCGAGAACTGGAAGACGCCATGATCCAGTTTGTGCAGGGCAAGGTCCAGGTTCTGGTGTGCACCACGATCATTGAATCCGGCCTGGACATCCCCAATGCCAATACCATCATCATTGACAATGCAGATCGGTTCGGCCTCGCGGAACTGCATCAGTTGAGGGGACGCGTAGGGCGATACAGACATCGGGCCTACGCGTACATGCTCTTGCCGCAGCAGCGGTCCATCAACCCGGTGGCTGCCAAGCGGCTCAAGGCCATTGAAGAATATTCTCACCTGGGCGCAGGCTTCAGGATCGCCCTGCGCGACCTGGAGATTCGCGGCGCCGGAAATATCCTCGGCGCAGAACAGTCCGGGCATATCCAGCTCGTGGGGTATCAGATGTACTGTGACATGCTGGCCGAGGCCGTTCGAAAGCTCAAGCATGAGCCTCTGGTGGAGATCCCCAAGGTCTCCCTGGATCTGGGTTTCAGCACCTATATTCCCAAGGAATACATCCAGTCCGAGCGCCAGCGCATGGACGTGTATCGGCGTATTGCCACATGCCGCACACCCAGGGCCCTGCAGGACATTGCCGAAGAACTGGCCGATGTGTATGGGGATGTGCCCGAGAGTGTGGACCTGTTTCTCGATATGGCCCAAATCCGCCTCAACGCGGGGCAGTACGGCATCACCAGTATCGCCGTATCCCGCAAAAAACTGGTCTTTACCTTTTCCAAGCCCCCCGACGACAGAGCCCACAGCCTGTTTGCCAGGATCAATGGTCGCGTGCACATCCCCAATCCCTGCGCCGTTGCGGTGAGTCTTTCAGACAACTACTTCGAACCTGCCACACTCATGACCGTCCTGAGAAAGATGTTCAATCCCTCACGCGCTGCACGCACCCGCTCATAACCTCGACAATGCCTTAGACACTCTAACAAAACCCTGCTGGCTTCGGTTGGCTGCAGCGTCCACCTGCGGCGTTGGCCTCCATCGATCCCCTGGGGACCTGCTTCGGCCGTCTTGCATCTGGACACTTCGCTCAACCTCGGGCCGACGCGACGGTTTTGTTAGAGTGTCATATTTATTGGATTTTGCCCCTTGCATTCACCCAATCAACTGTGTAAACTACCCGAACCTCTTTTGGAGAGGTGGCCGAGTGGCTGAAGGCAACGGTTTGCTAAACCGTCGTACGACCTTCAAGTTGTACCGCGGGTTCGAATCCCGCCCTCTCCGTTTAAAGCCCTCCAGGACCCTGTGTCCTGGAGGGCTTTAAACTTAGAGGGCGGGAAGAAGAACCCGCTTCGGGCCATTCGACACCCCAACCCTTCGAGAAAGAGGGCTGGATGGGACGATCCATTAAGGGAGGCACGACCGTGGATTGTCCCGGTCGAAAGCAGGGCGAAGCACCTCATGGATGTGTCAAGGGGTGGATGCCGAGTTCACC
>JAIPFM010000078.1 GCA_021736645.1 Phycisphaerae bacterium
GCTTTTCGTATTGTCAATGATCCGATCAAAGAGACGGTGTATATCAGACAGCTTGTGGAGAAAGGCTATCTCGTGCGCACCAGGGCAGACGCTGATACACAAGAAGCGCGGCGTGGTGAGACAGCGCGCAGAGAAGCAGCCTTTGCCAGCGGGGCGCATGTCATCAGCACCGATTACTACAGACCGGATCCCAGGTTCAATACAGGGTATCATGTCACACTCCCCGGCGGCGGTGCGGCCCGATGGAATCCTCTTTCCAAAGACTCGCCCGATGTTCCGCCGTCCGAATAGTCTTGTCCTCTGGTGAAAAAGAAGCGATCAACAAAACTGGTTAATGAGGTTTATTCCCATGAAAAAAGTATGTCTCGGCTTGTTGGTTTTGACGGTATGTAATGGCTGCTTTGCCTCCCAAGAAATACAAACGGCTCCATCAGGCCGCGTGCCGCTTCGCGTGGGCGTGGTGGGTCTGGTACATGACCATGTGGGCGGCATTCTGGGCAGGGCCAAGGACGGTGACATCAAGATCGTGGGCATCGCGGAAGCCAATCTGGATCTGGCTCGACGATACAGTCAGCGCTACGGCTTTGACATGGGCATGGTGTATCCCTCGATTGAGGCCATGATCGACGCCGTACATCCGGAGGCCGTGACTGCATTCAATCCCATTTTCGATCATCTGCATACTGTGGCGGTGTGCGCGCCCAAGGGGATTCATGTCATGGTGGAAAAACCCCTGGCCGTGGACTGGGACCACGCCCGAAAGATGGCCGCCCTGGCCGACGCGTACGACATTCACCTGCTCACCAACTATGAAACCACCTGGTACGGCAGCACCCAAGAGGCGTACAGGATCGTGCATGAGGATCCCCGGATAGGAGACATCACCAAGATCGTCTTTCACACGGGCCATAGGGGTCCCATCGAGATCGGATGCCGCAAGGAATTCACCGACTGGCTGACCGATCCGATCTTGAATGGTGCAGGCGCATTGAACGACTTCGGCTGCTATGGGGCGAATCTTGCCACATGGCTGATGAAGGGCGCCGCACCGGTGACCGTGTCCTGCGTGACCCAGCAGATCAAACCGGATGTGTACCCCAGGGTGGACGACGAGGCCACTATTGTGCTGGCCTACCCCAGGGCCCAGGTCATCATTCAGGCCTCGTGGAACTGGCCCTACAACAGGAAGGACATGACCGTCTACGGAAAGTCCGGCTATGTCTTCTGCAAAAACGGCCAGGACATGGAGATTTTGACCTCCGGCAAACAGGTCCCTGTTTCAAAGAAAGCCGCGCCCCTGGCCCAGGGCAGTGACGATCCCTTTACCTTTCTGGCCAACGTGGTCCGGGGCCGTGTCACGGTCCCCCTGTTTGACCTGTCTTCCCTGGACAACAATATCATTGCCATGCGCATACTCGACGCAGCCAAACATGCCGCCGAAACAGGACAGACCGTGGTGTGGGAAAGCGACGAGGCGTCGCAGTTTTAAGTTTTAATTGAAGTTTTGTAAACTTCAGGTTTTCAGTTTTCAGTAGGCTGTATACAGTATAAAGAACGCCCTTTTCTGAAAACCGAACACTGAAAACTGTACACTACAGGGCTTTTTGCAAAAGTCCTGTTTATCGTTCTTAGTTTTTAGTTTGGTGGAAAAAGGAAGAAGGTGGGAAGACCGTGAACCTGTAAGACCGTCGGACAGTCAGACGGTTTTTACTGTGGATAGCTCTTATCTCATGAACGAACAACCAACAACGAATAACGAATAACCAAAAGCTGACCGCTGAGAGCCTGTCCCTGTGGGGGCAGGCGCTCTACTTGGCCGGCTCCCATATGTCGGCCAGCAGGTCGTGCAGTACAGGGTCGTGCTCCTTGAGTTCGGCACGCACGAACGGGTAGAAATCATTGCGGTAGAAAAACGCCTCGGTCCCCTCTGCGAAATATTCCTTGTGATTGCTCAGGGCGTAATGGCGTACTGTCGCGCCCGTGTACAGAAGGGCCTTTTCATAGATGCCGGCTTGCTCCGCCTTTTTGAAGGCCTCGATGATACGGGGCTCATCAAAGGAGAGCACCTGGTCGTGGTAGGCGTGCGCCAGTTCATGGAGAATCACGGCAGGGTGCTTGAGCATCTGCTGGCGCGAGAGCAGGTTTTCAGCACGGGTGATGTGCACCTTCTTGGCCAGGCGCGGATCATGCCCGTTGGATCTCAGCCAGCCTTCGCTCGGATGATACTGCATCGCCCCGAGTGTGGGGTGACGGTACTCTATCCAGATTTCCAGTTGTTTCATTTGGCCCAGTTGAGGTTCCGGGATGAGGATCGCGATTCGCTGCAGGTGGTTGGCCAGCATCTTCAGTGACTCTGCCCCCACAGTGCTGTGTTCGCCTTCCAGCAGTTGCGGGTCCACGTAAACGGTCCAGCCTTCAATCGTCTGTGTGACCGGATCGAAACGCACCGGCGGGATCTCCTGGGCAGCCGGTGTTCTTCGGCCTCGTCTTCCAGCGCGACGGTTCTCTGCGGTGCCGGGGTTGTCCATCATTGTGACCATGGCTTCGGCGAATGCCTTTCCGATGAGTGCCATGGTCTTTCCACAACCCAGATAGTGATAGCCCGCATTGGAGGCGCCCCGTTCCCACAGGGCCTTTTCTTCAGGCGAAATGAGCTCCGCCTCGAAATTTTTCTGATAGGCGTTCATCTCCTCCTGAGTCATGTGACCGTCTTTGTTGGCGTGGTTCTTGTTCTTGGTACGCAGGTAGTAGCCCATCTGGCGGACCTCGTTGCGTTTGGCATCGATCTTTGCCAGCGGCACGTCCCAGAACGGCGCAGTCTGCACGGCCCTGACACTGCCCCTGAACTCAGGGTCGCTGGCCGGGGCGGCCATGGCCTCGCGGAACGGATCTTCCTTGATCCCGCCCACGCCCATCACTCCGATGACAAACGGCAGGTTCGGCGCATTCAGGTCAGTGCGCACATCGCGGATAAAGTCCGCCATCCACAGGCTGTATTTTGCGAACCGATTTTCCTGGCTCTCTTTGGGCAGCAGGGGATAGACGTCGCGGTTGACCATGTCGTTCCAGCCCTGAAACCACACAAAGCCCGCGATCTCATAGCCCTTGTCAGCGTCATACTCGGGAACCACGCGTTTGATATCTTTGAGTACCCTGTGTACGTGCTCGATCATGTCGCGGTAATACAGGCCTGTCTTTTCCTTCAAGACCTGCTTCTGTTCCTCGGTCTCGTACCGCTTCTTGGCGATGTCATTCGGGGTGGGTTCGTAGGGGCCTGCGCTGGGCGGACGAAAGTCCATGAACAGAGACTTGCCGCCCCATGCGGTCTTGATGATGAGGATCGGGTCAGCCGTGGCCTTGTTCATATAGAGGCCGAAGGTGAACTCCGGGCCGATCTTACCGCCGTCCTCTGTTGGATTGGGCCGTGAGCCATACCCTGCAGTCAGCTTGCCGAGGCCCTCTCCGTTGCCGTTTCTGCCGCCTGTCAGATAGGATATCCACACGTTGTCGCAGACCCGGGGTTGACCGTCTTCATCCAGCATGTCTTTGAGCAGGGGTGTCGTCGCCGGGTCCTCACCGATATACCCGAACGTCGAGACCTTGGCATGGCCTTCCATGTTGGACTGTCCTGCCAGGATGAAGACCTTCAATTTGCCATTCGCCTCGGCACTCAGGCCGGTCATGGGAGTCATTATCAGGATCACAATGGCGGCTGTCAGGCATATGAAATCGGTTCTAGTCACGGGGCACCCTTTCTCTGAATGGTCAATGGTACTGAATTCCACGCATGAGTATACCGGTGAGTCAGGGCAGATCAAGGAGAAAAACAGGCCCAGGATTCCGGGCCGTGGGGGGTACGTCCACGCATCAAATCTCTGACACGAAAGTGTGGTTGCATGCTGAGGTGCGTCCAGGAAATGCCTTTTGACCCTGGATCTGAATGACCGTATAATGCGCCGGGTCCGGGTCTGTGGATTTTGTGATCATCTAAATCAGGGGACATTGAGCATGAATGGTATGTCGAAAAACCTATTTTTGGGCATGACGGTCACTGTGGTGATGTTGATATTGTTCGTGTGTTCATGTCAGCAGTCTGCCCCCACAGTGACCTCCCCCCCGATGGCGGAGACTCCCGACAGTCAAATGGATGAGTTTGAAATCCTCGAACGAAAACACGTCAACGAGACCCTGGTGTTCAATGTCACCATGCGGCATCTCGACGCAGCAAAGGCCATGGCCGAGGTATTGGTCCTGTCCAACCCGCAGGAGTCCAAGATCCAGATATTCTTCCATGAGACCGGCCCGGCAGAGGGCATTGGCAATGCGCAACTGCTCTATGAGTGGACGGGCCCCACAGGGCTTGCGCTCCGATATGATCTTCGACTTCCGCCTCCCACAGAGTCGCTCGATCAGAGTTTTCCAGAGTACAAGGTCCTGAGCAAAAAGAAGACGATGGACAAACGTGTGTTTGCCGACATTCTCGTGCCCAGCCTGTCTGATCGAACGCCCGCCAAGGAGATCGAGAGGGTCTGCCGGATCATCCGCTATGAGGAAGGTATGGATGACTGTGCGTTCTTTACCACCATGGACGCGTACCTCGCCAGCCAATCCAGCGTGGCCGGCCAGGACAATCCCGTCATGTCCAAATCCGGCGTCCTGTGTTTCCTGAAGGACGGCAAGTTTATCCTGGCCGGCAACTGAGACAGAGACACTACACCTTCGGATAGACCCAGGGTGTGCGGTATTCGCGCCGCAGCAGCCTGTCCGCAGCCGGATCACCGAGGCATTGCTCGCGTGCACCGTCCCACGTCACACTGCGTCCCAGCTTGTGCGAGAGCATGCCCAGCAGACTCATGTTGGTGGAGTAGTGAATGGCCTCGATGTCACAGACCGGCTTGCGTCCGGTTTCAATGGCCTCCAGGAAGTCGGTCCACAACCCCTTGATGTTCTGGCCGTCCGGCAGATTCAGTTGGGCCTCTTCATGGATTTCCTGCTGGCCCCGGCCCTGCGGATAGAAAGTCCAGCCCCTGTTCCATCCCATATGGAAGGTGCCCTTGGTCCCGTAGAAATAACAGCCTACATTTTCGCCCTTTTCAGCCGGATTGTCGGAGAATTTACGATGTTCCCAGGTGGCGGTAAAGTTGTCGAATTTGTACGTGGCCATCTGGTGGTCCGGTGAATCTGTGGTCTGCTCCGTTGCAGTCAGCACAGCCGGGCCCTTGATGGGCCGTCCGCCCGTGCAATACACGGATTTCGGCCACTTCTCGTTCATCACCCACAGGACCTGGTCCAGCCAGTGCACGCCCCAATCGCCCAGGGTGCCGTTGGCAAAATCGAGATACTCACGAAAGCCCTTGGGGTGTATCCCCTCGCTGTAGGGGCGCAGCGGCGCAGGCCCGCAGTACAGGTCCCAGTTCAGTTCTTTGGGCGGTTCCACAATGGGTCTGGGTCTTTCTGCACCGCCGCCATAGAGTACGAAACATCGCACCATGCCGATCTGGCCGGCTCCGCCTTCCTGCAGGAACTTTCGCCCGGACACATTGTGCGGAGAGATGCGTCGGTGCGTGCCCACCTGGACCACGCGATTGGCGGCGCGCGCTGCATTGACCATGGCACGACCCTCCATGACCGTGTGGCCAATGGGCTTCTCCACGTACACGTGAGATCCTGCCTGCACCGCCGCAATGGTGGGCAGGGCATGCCAGTGATCCGGTGTGGCCACAATGGTGATATCCGGCTTCTCTTTGGCCAGCATCTCGCGATAGTCCTCGTAGTGGGTGGGCTGATCCGAGGTCCACCTGGCCACCTCCGCGTGACACTTGGCGAGCTGGCGCGTGTCCACATCCACCAGGGCCACAGGTTTGCAGCGGCCTGACGCCACGGCCTCACGCAGGATGTTCGTCCCCCACCAGCCGGACCCGACCAGGGCCGTGCGATAGGTCTTGTTGCGTTGAGCATTGATGAGCTGCGGAAAGCCCAGTGCCAATCCAGTGGCCATGGAGGCCTTCAAAAAATGACGACGGTCTATGGACATGACTCGTTCCTTTCAATGATTTGGTATGCTTTATTTGATCACACCTCAGCCAAGTGAAGCACTTCGCTGAAGGGGTTCAGGGTTCAGGGGCCAGGGTTCACGGTTGGTCGAGTAAACCAGATTTTCTGGCTTTATCCGTGAACCCAAACTTCTGCTTCACATGTCTCAAGTGTTTCTGCATTTTGTGTTATTCTTCCTTTCAACCGTGAACCGTCAACTGAAAACCGTGAACCGCTTTGGGGAAACGCCTCATTTCACCAAAGCATCACGGCCGTACCGCCGTGCCGTCCGGCCTGCGCACCGGGTTCCAATACCCGGGGTGCTCGGGCAGGGGAAACTTGGCTGCCAGCGATTCATCGATGTCCACACCCCAGCCCGGGGCCTCATTAATGTGCATAAAACCGTCTTTCATGGTTGGTGCCCCTGGAAAGACTTCACGCGTTCGATTGTTGAAGTTCACGCTTTCCTGGATGCCGAAGTTCCAGATGGCCAGATCGAGGTGGGCATTGGCCGCATGACCCACAGGGGACACGTCACCGGGTCCGTGCCAGGCGCTGCGCACATTGAACCACTCGGCCAGAGTGGCGATCTTGCGTGCCACACTGAGTCCGCCGACTTGTGAGATGTGCACGCGGATGAAATCAATGAGCCGCTCGGTGATCAGGCCGGTCCATTCGTGCGGATTGTTGTAGAGTTCGCCCATGGCAATGGGCACACTCGTCTGGTCTCGCAGCATCCTGAAGTAGCCAATGTCCTCCGGAGAAAAGGGATCTTCAATAAAGAACGGTCGATACGGTTCCAGCGCCTTGATCAGGCGAATGGCATCCATGGGCCCGATGCGTTCGTGGATATCGTGAAGCAGCTCGATCTCGTTGCCGCACGTGTTGCGCACGTGTTCGAACATCTCGATGGTACCCTGAATATACGGTTGCACCTGCATCACCTGGTCAGACGCACTACCGAAACCGGCGTCCTTGAAATACGCCTGATTCGACAATTGCGGTGACCCATAGCCGCCCCGTTGAATGCGGATGTGGCGGAATCCCTTTTGCATGGCACTGCGCACGCTGGCCTCGATCTGCGTGAGTGTCTGACCGCTGCAGTGGGTGTAGGTATCCACGGCAAAGCGGCACTTGCCTCCCAGGAGTTGATAGACCGGCATGTTGGCGCGCTTGCCCCTGATGTCCCACAGGGCCTGATCCAGTCCGCTCAGCGCATTGTTCAGCACAGGTCCGTTGCGCCAGTAGGAACTGGTGTAAGCAATCTGCCAAAGGTCCTCGATATTGTCCGCACTCCGGCCCTTGGCAAAGGGCGCGAGATAGGTGTCCACGGCAGACACCACAGGCAGCGTACGCTGATTGAAGGTGGCGCATCCCAGTCCATAGAGCCCTGGCTCACTGGTCTCGACCTTGACCACGCAGAGACGTATGCCCTGCGGTGCTGTGACAATCGCCTTGACCCCGGTGATGGTAAGTGGGGGCAGGCCCCGGGTGGCCTCTGCATAGGTCTGTGCCATGGCACGATGATCCTGCGGCATGAAACCCAAGATCCCGGCCGCAGTGCCGAGTCCCAGGCCCTTGAGTGCATCACGACGATCCATAGGAACCTCCTTTTCTGACCATGAGAGATTCAGTGTCGAATCATCCCATGGCCATAGAGTACCCGCACGTGTACCGGTTGTCCAGGGGTTTGTCATAGTTGGAATGACGTCATACCTTTGCCAGCCTGGCCTTATTTTAAGGCCTGCGTTCAAGCCTGAACGCGGACGCTGTCCTGTCACAGAACCTGTTGATGTTGGAATAAAAACCACGTATGATGGTTCCCATGTGTGGGCACATCGCACGCACGAAGACACAATGTCTGTCGGATGTGACCATGAATGAGTGTGTCTGCAGAAGGATTGAAATGGAAAACAAAGACTATATCGCCATTGTGCAATGCCACCTGGTGAAGCAGCGATGCTCCGGATACTTTTGCGAGAAAGCGTTTCACGAACGAACAGGCGGATTCGCGAGTTACTCGCCGGACAAGGCGTACAGGACCCTCTACCTGACCTGCGGCGGGTGCTGCGGCCGTCCCCTGCACCGCAAACTCAGCAATCTTGTCCACAAGATCAAGGCGAAAGAGGGTGTTGACAAGGAGAGGATCGTGGTGCAGCTTTCATCCTGCATGACCAAAGACAGTTATCACGGGCCGGCATGTCCCCATCTCGGTTACCTCAAGGAACTCATTGCCAGACTTGGGCTCGATGTGTGCGAGGACACATCCATCAGCCAGAAGGCTGAGGCACGCAGGAAAGCCGGCCTGTATAGAGAGTGACACGGCAGTAGGCCTGCCTCAGTCTTGTGGCGAATCGACGGCATATTTTCTCAATACATCGAGATCGACAAACTCCAGCGCTGAGATGTGCGTGGCTTCCAGAATGATTTGCGGTGCCTTGCCCGCCCTGATGGCATCCAGAACAGTGTGCAGGCAGACACACCACTGATCCCCCGCTTGAAGGCCGGGGAAGTTGTATTGCGGTGCCGGACTGATCAGGTCATTGCCGCAGAATCGGGCGAATTCCAAAAAGTCATCGGTCATGCGCGCACAGACAATATGCATCCCCTTGTCCTCGAATCCTGTATCGCACGTTCCTGTACGATAAAACCCGGTCATCGGATCAAGACAGCAGCTCTGCAATTTCGTTCCCAGTACATTACTGGCCATGGGCCTGACCTCTAAAAAGTAACATCAAACATTTCAACTGCATACGCCGATCAGAAGTAAAGGGTTCGTGATCGCCTGAAATCCAACTTGAAAACAGGGAAAAGGTGATTTTTGAAGGTAAAAAACCGGGCGACCAGCCAAAACTGATGAACTGCGAAACACGCCAAAATACCTGAAGCTATTGTAGTTCTACCCTATCGATCTTGATCTGATATGAAAAAACCTGATTCCCCGTGAAGTGATTCGGGGTGGCCGCGACCACAAGGAAAATCTCTTTGTCTGTGGGATTGACTTGCACTGTGGTGCTGCCATTGGGGGTGCCGGCCAGGTCCAGAGTGTGGTAGGTCCTCTTGTCGCCGGCCCTGGTGACGACTCTGGCTCTGAATTCCGCCCTGGTGCCCTCGCTGCCCGTGTCATCGGCCGCGATCCTGAACGTGTACGAGGCGGCCCCTTCGTGGGCGATCTTGTACACGTTATACCCCCAGCCTCTCGTGACGCACTCCGGGCCTGGACGAAACCAGTCTCCGTTTGTGCCCGTGTTGTCGAATGTCTTCACGATCGGATGCGCGTCGCTTGGCGTGCCGTAGGTCGCGTATTCCTGGTGGGTCCGCTTGACGGTCTCCGGCGTCAGATAATCGAAATCCGCCGCTGTATGCGCCGCCCAGTCCGCGAAGAGATCGCACATCTTTTCGGCGCCGACCTGTTGGTACAGGTATGCCTGGGGCGACTCGGCGACCTTGGCATAGAAACCATTGGCAATCGTCTCCCGGGGTACCTCGCCAACTTCTGTCAAGTAGTACAAGAAGATGTTCATGCCGTACTGATGGCAGTCCCTCTGCCAGTTGTTCTGGTCACCTGATTCCTTGTTGCGGAAACTGTACCACATGGGCACATGGGGATTGGACGTCACGGCCCCGCCGCAAATGAAATTCTCGATTTTGTCGGGGAATAGAATCGACACGTACCAGTTGGCCGTGGCTTCAATAAACCACTGGCTGTCCCCTCGATAGGCGAAGCCGGGCGAGTTTGCGTTGTATTGATAGATGTGAAAACCCTCGTGCACGTGCCCCGTGTAATCAGGACTTGTCAGTCCGCTGGGAATGGTCAAGTAGGGATATCCGTCTCGGTCAGTGCCCTGACCCTGTGCCCAGTTGTCGGGAAACAGATCCTTGCCGTTGTGAATATAGACGTTGTAGTAGTATGTGTCCGAGCCTTTCGGGTCCGCCATGGCATACGTATCGAGGCAATACTCGCGTGTTTTCACGAGCGAATCCAGGAGGTGCTTGGCGCCGTCGCTGTAATCGAAGGCCTTGTCCCACCAGACCACGAAGATGTCACGAATCATGTGGTCGCACTCGACGGTCGATCCGTAACAGGTTCTCAGGATCAATCGAGAGACATCCGTCACCTTCCTTGGGGTCGCGTCAGCGGCATGCGCTGTGACTGCCGACAGGATGGCGACTGCCGTGAGTACGAACGTGCGAATTAGAGCCTTGCTATCATCAGTGTGTGTCATTCGAGACGACCTTTCAATGCATGGGAGATTTGATTCAAAAGCCACAGAGTGATTATATCCCCTGTGTCGAGGACAATCAAGGGGCCCGATGTTCAGCAGGTTTTTTGACGGGCAGCCACTCGACGTCCTGTATCCACGTCAATTTCGCCGCCGGCGGCGAAATCTCCTTGGCCAGGTAAAACTGTCGCATCTTGTGGACTTTTCGCTCGCCTTCGCTTCAAAATAAGTTTCGAAATGGGTTCTAAACAAAAGACCTGCCCTTGAACCTGAACTCTCTTGCAGGTATTGGGTGACTTGGTATAATTTGGTTCAATGTTGAGGTGACGGTTCTGAGAAAGGCGCTGGATTGAGAAAAGCTCTCAGCCGTCAGCCATTTAATTTTTGATGGAATGAGTGGGTATAATTTGCATGAAACCGGCTCAAGACAACAGAACCTTTTTAATTTCGCCTGACAGAAGATGAGAAAATCCAATCTTAACCACCGAATCATACGCCTTCTCCTGTATTCTCTGGCGCGCCTGAAGTACCCGATATGGCAGCTTGAAGACCATTCCGGTATGAATGACTTGCATCATCAGGGAAAGAAGATCACTGTGTTTGCCACACATTCTTCTGTGCATGATGTCCCATTCTTTGATTATGCAGTCTGTAGGAGCATCAAGAGCCGGCCCAAGCCCTTTCCCGTGGGCATACTCAGGGATAATTTCAGAGTTCCCCCCTGGTCCATGGAGACCACTCAACGGTTCCTACGCAACAGCGATTCCATGATTCCCTTTCCCAGGGACAGGGAGGACAAGCAGTCCAATCCCTTTGTGGAGGTCAGTGCCCAGATGAAGGCCGTGTTTGACGATGGCCATGTGCTGGCCATGTTTCCCGGTGGGACACGGTTCAATGGGTTGGTGACTTCGGTCATGTTCAGATCCATGAGATTGTATGCGGCCAGTGTAAAGCGGCTCTATGGCGTGGATTTCTATAATGCCATGTCCGGTGTACCCCTGTCCATTACGTATTCCGCAGGACGAATGCGCGGGTATCTGGGACAGGCTGTTGAGTTTCAGGGCAGAGCACCGGCGACCATTTCCGCTCAACTCATGAATGGTTTTGCACAGGGAACGGGAGTCGTTTTGGAGGATGTCCTGGACGCCAAGGATTGGGCCACCTATCAAGCCTGCTGCAAATGAGTCAGAGGCTCAAGTGTTAGGTTTTAGGTGTTAGGTTTTAGGTGTTATGTGTTAGGTTTTTGGGACGGTCTGGCAGTTTGACTGCACGACTGTAACGAACAACCAGAGCGAAGCGACCCGTCTCACCGTCACACCCGGGCTTCGGCCAACCAGCCCCTAATCCCTAACCCCTTGATTTAGCTCTGCTTCAACAAAGCGATCAAGTCATCGGCCGTGAGCTTATGCGCTGAGTCCGTGCCCTGGAGAAGGCTGTCTGCCAGGTCACGTTTCTGGTGGTGGAGTTCCACGATCTTTTCTTCGATGGTGCCTTGGGTGACGAGCCGGTAGATCGTCACAGGGCGGGTCTGGCCGATGCGGTGTGCACGGTCCGAGGCCTGGTCTTCCACGGCCGGGTTCCACCAGGGATCCATGTGGATCACGTAGTCCGCGGCCGTGAGGTTGAGACCCGTGCCTCCGGCCTTGAGTGAGATGAGGAACAGGTCGCCTTCACCGTTCTGGAATGCGTTGATGGCCAGTTGGCGTTTCTTGGGTGGTGTCTGACCGTCGAGGTACTGATAGAGGATGCCCTGGGCATCCAGGTGTTCTCTGAGCAGGGTGAGGTGGTCCACGAATTGGGAAAAGACCAGAGCCTTGTGATGGTTGTCGCGCAGTTCATCCACGAGTTCTGCAAAGACCTGGAGCTTGGACCCTGTGAGGCCGCAGTTGGGTACCACGAGTCTGGGGTTGCAGCAGCAGCGTCTGAGTTTCATGAGTTCGGCCAGGACCTGAAGGTGCTTCTGGCCGGGGGCCTTGTGACGTGCGCGTTCGAGGCGTTCCAGGGCCCGCCCGCGCAGGGATTCGTGCAGCGCTGTTTCTTCGGGGCTGAGTGCCACGAGCCTGATCAGTTCTGTGCGTGAGGGGAGATCCTCGAGTACCTGGTTCTTGGTGCGTCTCAGCACGAACGGCGTGATCAGGGATTTCAGCGTGTGCCGGGCCAGCGCGTCGGACCGGATTTCAATGGGGCGTACGAAGTGATCCGTGAAGTGTTTCTGAGATCCGAGCAGGCCCGGGTTGATGAATCTGGACAGGTTCCACAATTCCATGAGTCGGTTTTCAATGGGCGTGCCTGTACAGACCATACGGAAGTCGCCCTGCAGGTCCATGGCCGCCTGCGATCGCTTGGTGTTGGGATTCTTGATGGCCTGGGCCTCGTCGAGGACGATGGTGGTGAAGCGAACCGCGGCCAGTGCTTCGGCCTCCTGCTGGAGTCCCGTGTAGGTGGCCACGAGCAGGTCAAAGGGTTTGAGCGTGTCCAGGACCTCCTGGCGTTTGCCCTGGTCATCCATGCCAAAGCGAATGGGATTGAGTGTGGGTGCGAACCTCTGGATTTCAGAGATCCAGTTGGCGCACACACTGGTGGGGGCCACCACAAGGGTCGGACCCTGAGAGGCCCTCAGCAGGATCACGGCCAGGGCTTCCACGGTCTTGCCCAGGCCCATGTCGTCGGCCAGGCAGGCGCCCACACCCCACTGGGCCAGGCGCGCGAGCCACACGAAGCCGTCATGCTGGTACGGCCGCAGTTCGGCCTGGAGCGTGGAGGGCAGTTCCGGGTGATAGGTTTCCAGGGCGCGGATGCGGTCCATGTGTGCGTTAAAGGCCTTGTCTGCCTTGAAGCTCTGGATCGCATCTTTCCACTGATCCAGGCCCAGGGCGGCCAGGGGGTGGATCTGAAGTTTGTTGCCTTTGCCCTTGAATTTTCCGGTGGCCTTGAGCAGGTTGAGGTCGTGACGGAACTGTCGGGTGAGTGACAGGTACTGGGTGTCACTGAGGCGGATAAAGGTGCTGTCTGTCTGGTCCATATAGTCCATTAACTGTCGCATCTGGATGACCAGGTCCTCATCCACACGCACGCTGCCGTCCAGTTCAAACCAGTCTTTGGCAGACCGGATGGAGAGATTGAACTGCTGGGCCGAGACTGTGCGCACGGAGATGGGGTTGCCCTTGGGCCACAGTACAGTGAGGGTTTCCGGCGGCAGGGCCTGGAGCTGCTCCAGGAGGGTCAGGGCATCTGAGGGATCTTCGTCCAGGTGCCAGAGAAAATCTGCGGCCGGGAAGTCACGGAGTATGGGGACTTGATCGAGGATCTGCTCCACGTACCGGGTTTCCAGGTCCAGGTCACGCTGGGTCTGTACAGGGGCGTTGTTCAGGGTGTCAATCAGGTGTCGACTCCCCAGGCCTGGTGCAAAGCTTCGCTTGGAGCCTTCTCCCAGGGGCAGGACAATCATTTCTGCCTGCAGGCCCTGGCCCAACCGCTGCAGGCGCAGGATGGGACGGCTGTCCGACTGAACGGTTCTGGCATGGTCGGCACTCATGGCCACATTGGACTGAATGGCAATGTGCCGGGACAGTCCCTGGAGTCTTTCAACCGCCTTGTCCTTGTCTCTGTCCGGCAGTTTGATCCCGCTTCTGCCGAGAATTTCTGCGATCTTTTTGTGCATGGGCAAAAACTGGACGGTTCGCAGGCGGTGGGGCGCGTCATGGAGGATTCGGATGGTCTTGATCATCCCCTCTTCATAGGGCATGGGATCCAGGGTGATTTCGAGGTGTTCTCCCTGAGGCAGGATGCGGACTTGAGGCTCGCTGGCGGTGATTTCAACGGGTGTCAGCGGGTTCTCCTCCCAGAAAACGTTCTCATGACCCACCAGGGCCTGCAGGGCTCGACTGACATTGAGGGTGCAGGCCGGTTGATAGTAGTGACGATTTGAACTGATCTGGATGAGTTCCGCGACCTTGACGTCCTGGTCCGAGAGATAGTCGAGGCCTTCGCTGCGGTAGTTCTTGACACGATTCAGTGCCACTTCACGACCCTTGGTCCATGATCCCTTGGCTGTCATCTTCTGCTCCACAGGGACCACGGCAAACACAGGCGAGTGCTGTGTTTCCATGCCAGAGTCTGTATTGGGATCATAATCCCATCGGGGTTTGAGTTTCCATCCGAGACGCATCGCACGCACGGCCGGATGCCCGGGCCTGGCTGCGCCGGGAGACTGACTCACAAGTTGCTCCAGGGCCTGGAGTTGGTTTTCCCAGATTTCCTTGGGAGACCATACTTCTGACAGATCTTCCAAGCCCGAGGTTTCAAAGAACTGGATTGCCTCTTCCACTGGGATGTGACAGGTCATGTCCAGCCTGTCCAGCAGGGTCACGATCTGGTAGCATGGCCACAGGGCGTGGTTCTCCTTGAACGTGGTCAACACGCGATTGAACATGTCGCGAAAGTACCGCTGCTCCGACGTGGGAATGTCTGAGCGGCTGCAATAATGCTGCAGCAGAAACAGAATCAGGAATGAGGCCTTTTCAAGATCCGCCGTCTGTGATGCGATTGGGGAACTCTCCGACAGGTCTGGTGCGGCGCCCTGATTCAAGGCCAGGAGATTCGACAGACAGGTGAAAGACGCCTGAAAGGGACAATACGTGTCTTCCACCCAGTTTAACCAGGTACTTGCCAGGGTGCGGTCCTGCAGGGTGTCCGACTGGACCAGCAGGGTGACATGCAGGACACCGGGAAAGCCGCTGAGATGGTCGAGTGCCCCCTTTTTGCCCTTGCCCTGTGCCTGGTATGCCAGTGCAAAGGCCTCTCTGGCAGCCTGTGTATGGCCCGTGAACAGGGCCAGCATCCCGGAGAGCGGGGGGCTGGCTGCATGGGGATATGCCTTGAGAATTGCTTCGGCGCTGGACAGGTCGCCGCAGAGAAGGTCACGTTCGGCCAGGTGGGCAACCAGGGCAGAAAAGGTACTGTCTGCGTGCCCAGAGGCGAAAGTCGGGAGTTCGCTTCTTGTGTACTCAAAGATCGGGTGGCTTAAGCACAGGCTATGCACGTTGGCATGCAGGCCCGAGTAGAGCAGCTTGACCTGGATGTCACTGTCCAGGCGTGACAGATAGTCCGGATTGAGCGGGTCAATACAGATGGGAGACAGGACATGCGCCAGATTGGGCAGGTATTGATCCTGTTGGCAGAGATGGATCAGACGCGTTAGCGCGTCCTGATTCCCAGTCTCCATGGCCAGAAATACATCTCTGCATGCATGGGCCAGGGACACGAACCTTTGATTGCTCCACTTGTATTCCACCGTGGTCTCAGGGATTTCTCCAGGATCGACTTGCTGAAGAATCTGTCCAAACGGCACAAGCCAGCCCTTTTCCTGCGCCTGATCGAAGGTCGCCCATCGCAGGTCCACGTCACACTCAAGGCCCTGGATGTCACATGCCGGGTCTTCCAGGTCAGGCTCGAAATCATCCCAGTCTGAGTCAACGTCATCCTGACAGGATGATACGAGCAGTTTTTCTTTGTGGAGATTGACGATATAGGGAAGGATTTCGTGGTCTGTGATGTGGCCGCCCCCAGGCAGCGTCATACCGGCGTGTGTCAGGGCTTTCGCCAGCACAGAGTGTTCAACGGGGCCGAACGCCAGCGCGTACACCAGAACAATCGCCTCTTCCAGGGTGTCGGGCAGGCCCTTGTCAAACAGGGCGGGCCGCGGGTTTGGCGGTATTGTTCCTGATATTGTGTTATCTGTACGGGCCATTTTGTCACTTACTTTTTTGAATCTTGTCATCCTGAAACGCCCTCATAGAGCAGGTGCCGGTGTCGAGAAGATACGCGAAGTCCGGGCATTTTGCAAGGTCCTGATGGACCTGACGCTTTTCTTGCTGTATCGTACAGTGCTGACACATACGTTGACTCAGGTGTTTTCAATGCATAAGAGGCTTGTCTTGGCAGGCCCGTGTTTGACAGGGAGACTGTCATGACGATTTACTCAGAAAGACTGGAAGATCTCAATGGGCAGCCGGAGCAGGCCGGTCAGATTGTCCTGTACTGGATGCAGGCGGCCCAGCGTGCCCAGTGCAATCATGCCCTGGAATATGCTGTCGAAAGGGCCAATGCCCTGGGATTGCCTGCGGTGGTGCTGTTCTGTGTGACAGACGCCTTTCCCGAGGCCAATGCGCGTCATTACCAGTTCATGCTCCAGGGCATCCGGGAGACCCAACAGACCCTGGCTGATCGAGGTCTCCGTTTGATGGTGCATCATGGTCATCCGGAACAGACCGTGCCCCGCGCTGCAAGAAAGGCAGCCCTGGTGGTGACAGATACCGGGCACCTGCGGATTCAGAGACAGTGGCGCGCGGCTGTGGCCTCTGAACTGGCATGCAGGATGGTCCAGGTTGAAACCAATCTGGTGGTGCCGGTCGAGGCGGTCAGTGACAAGGAAAACTTTTCAGCAGGCACCTTGCGTCCCAGGATGCATCGTGTGTGGGATCGATTTCTCGTACCGCTGAACACGGTGAAGCCCAAACACACATCGCTGGATGTGAGGGTGCCGATCAAGGCCTTTGATCTGTCCCGTCTGGACAGGGCCATGGCCGGGCTGGATATCGATCGCACGGTCCCGCCGGTCACGGGCTTTGTGGGGGGGCCGTCTCAGGCCCAGGCACGACTCGAGGACTTTGTCGAGCACAAGCTCGATCGTTTTACTGACCTTCGCAATGACCCGAGTCAGGACTTCTGCTCCGGCCTCAGCCCATATCTCCACTTCGGCCAGATGTCGCCCTTGACCATGGCCCTCGCGGTCCTGGCCACGGACAGTCCCGGCAAAGAGGCCCTGGTTGAAGAGCTCATTGTGCGCAGGGAACTGGCCTTCAATTACGTGCACTATAACCCACGCTACGATCAGTATGAAGGCCTGGCCCCGTGGGCGCTGCGCACGTTGAACTTTCACACCCCTGACCGCCGTGAATACCTGTACACGCGTACGCAGTTCGAGCAGGCAGACACGCATGATCCCTTCTGGAATGCGGCCCAGTTGGAGATGGTGGTGACAGGCAAGATGCACGGGTACATGCGCATGTACTGGGGCAAGAAGATTCTGGAATGGAGTAAAACCCCCAAAGAGGCCTTTGACACGGCCCTGTATCTCAACAACAAATACGAACTGGATGGACGTGACCCCAATGGTTTTGCAGGGGTGGCCTGGTGCTTTGGCCAGCACGACCGCGCCTGGGGTGAACGCCCTGTGTACGGCAAGGTCCGTTACATGAACGCCAACGGGCTCAAGCGGAAATTCAATATACAAGCGTACGTCGCGCAGGTCCGTTGTCTAGAGCGTTGATGCTTGTGAAGTTGGGGGGTTTATGGTAAAAATAGACAAAACAAAACACGACAAGACTGCCCAAGCCTGTAACAAGTATTAAGGATATCAGTATGAGAACCGGAACTTTCAAAATAATCGTCATGTCTATGAGCCTCTTATTTTTCATATTGTTGCTGGTACCGGGATGCGGCTCCGGCAACGCACAATCCAATCTGAGGCCCCCTGATCTGAGATCTGATCTGGACTGGCCTGAGGCCACAAACCAGACCAGACCCTGGACACGCTGGTGGTGGATGGGCAGTATCCTGGATGAACAGGATCTGGCCGCGGAAATGGAAAAATACGCGGCTGCCGGCCTGGGCGGCCTGGAAATCACCCCGATTTACGGGGTCAAGGGCTATGAAGACCGGTTTATCCCGTATCTCAGCTCCGAGTGGATGGACAGATTCGAATTTGTGCTCAAGCAGGCGGATCAACTGGGCATGGGCATTGATATGGCCACAGGCAATGGCTGGCCCTTTGGAGGCAACTGGGTGGGGGCCGATACTGCCTGCCGCAACATCCTGCACCGGACCTTCACACTCAAGGCAGGTGAGCGTCTGGACGCGCCGGTGACCATGATTCAGAGGCCCATGGTGCGGGCCATCGGCCAACGTCTGACCATTGACCAGATTCAGGAGCCCATCCGTGCGAATCCCAATCTGCAGGGTCTGGCCCTGGAACAGATCCGGTTTGAAAAGCCCTTGCCGTTGCAGGTGTTAATGGCCTATTCTGACCAGGGAGACATGCTGGACCTGACAAAAGACGTGAATGATGCGGGCCTGTTGGATTGGGTGGCTCCGGAAGGCAATTGGACCCTGTATGCCCTGTTCCCGGGATGGCACGGCAAGATGGTGGAACGGGCCGGACCTGGCGGGGAAGGCAATGTCATCGATCATTTCAGCAAAGAGGCACTCAAGGCCTATCTGAGTCATTTTGACAAGGCGTACAAGGGCCACAAGGTGACATCCCTGCGTGCCTACTTTAATGATTCGTATGAGGTGGATGATGCGTCCGGTGAATCCAACTGGACAGAAGATCTGCTGGACGAGTTCAAAGCCCACCGTGGGTATGACCTGCGTGAGTACCTGCCCCTGTTGTTTGACGCCACCTCAGAAGAGGGCGTGCGCGTGTTGTGTGATTATCGTGAGACCATTTCCGATCTGCTGCTGGAAGAATTTACCCAGGTCTGGGGCAATTGGGCTGCGCGCAAAGGGGCCTTGACGCGCAATCAGGCGCACGGATCACCCGCCAATATCCTGGACCTGTATGCAGCCAGCGGGATTCCGGAGACCGAAGGCACGGACCTCATTAGATTCAAGTTTGCTTCTTCTGCAGCCCATGTCACGGGCAAGCCTCTGGCCTCCTCCGAGGCGGCCACCTGGATGGATGAGCATTTCCAAGGGACACTGGGTCAGGCCAAGCAGTGGATTGACCAGTATCTCCTGGGCGGTGTGAATCACAACTGCTATCATGGGACCACCTATTCCCCGTCCGGCGAGCCCTGGCCCGGCTGGATGTTCTATGCGTCTGTACATTTTGGACCGACTAATTCGTTCTGGACAGACTTTGCCAAGCTGAATGAGTACGTGACACGCTGCCAGTCGTTTATGCAGGCAGGCCGTCCATACAATGACGTGCTGCTCTACTACCCGATTTACGACACGTGGTCAGAGCGAGGCAGAAGTCTGCTTCAGCATTTTGACGGCAGCGCCAGGGGCTCGGTGGTTCGCCTCCTGGGCGAGACCATGCTGGATGCGGGGTACACGTTTGATTTTGTGTCTGACAGGCAACTGGCCCAGGTCCGATTTAAAAATGGCGCACTGGAGACCGGGGGCAATCAGTACAAAACCGTGATGGTGCCGAAGTGCAGTTTCATCCCCCTGGACACCTTTGTCAAACTCATGACGCTCGCCGAACAGGGCGCCACTGTCCTGATTCACAGTCAACTGCCTGCCGATGTGCCGGGACTGGCTGACCTGGTCACACGCCGGCAGGCATTGAAAGAGCAGATGGCACGTCTGGGATTCACTCCGAACACCCCCGGTGTGCAGCAGACGGAGATTGGCAAGGGCCGGGTGCTGCTGGGCAGCGAGCTCAATGCGCTGCTGTCCGCGGCCAAGGTGGAGCGTGAACGCATGCCCGACAGCGGTCTCAAGTTTGAGAGGCGGCGCTATGATCGGGGACACATCTATTTTGTGTCCAATGCGGGTGATCGGCCTGTAGATAAGTGGGTCCCGGTGACACGTCAGCCCATGAAGTCGGCGGCCCTGTTTGACCCCATGACCGGAGAATCCGGTCTCGCTGCCATGCATGTGACACCCAGAGGGGTGCCTGAAGTCTATTTGCAGTTGGCGCCCGGCCAGTCGGTGATTGTCAAGACCCTCGATACGGAACCGGATGGCCCGGCCTATGTCTACACGACCACGAGCTATCAGGCCGTGACATTGCCGCATGACTGGTCCCTCACCTTTGTGAGCGGCGGTCCGGAACTGCCGGAATCTCTGGACAATGTGTCCCTGGGATCCTGGACCGATCTGGGCACAGAGGCCGTGCGGACATTTTCGGGCAGTGCCGAATATGAAAAGGTCTTTGCCCGACCTTCCATGGATGTGGATTACTGGTGGGTCGATCTGGGCAAGGTGTGTGACAGCGCTCGTGTCATGTTGAATGGCAAGGACATCGGCACGGTCATTGGTGAACCCTATAGAATTCGAATCCCTGATGACTGGCTCAAACCCCACAATGTGCTGACCGTGGAAGTGTCCAACAGTATGGCCAACCGTATGGCTGATCTGGACCGGAGAAACATGCCCTACAAAAAATTCTACAACGTCAATTTCCCGGCCAGACGACGTGAGAACACCGGTTCGGACGGCCTGTTCACGGCCGCAGGCTGGTCGCCCAGGGCCTCCGGCCTGATCGGCCCGGTCACACTGGTCCCGGCCGCCAGACTCGAGCCCCGGTAGGCGGGGCGGTCGCTTCCCGGTCCGCCGATGTCCATGGCCTGTCGCGGGACCGAATGGACTGAAAAGATCTTTGAGTCCCGGGAAAAAGCGGTATAATGGATGCAAGACAGTTAACTTGAGTTTCGTTGAATTGACAGGATGTATTGGGGCATGGTCACGGATCGGCTGGCAGTTCGCGTCTGTTGTTCGTTCTATGCAAATAGAAAGAAGGTGTGCGCGGCATGAAGATTGCTCTTGTGGTTCCGGCTTATCGCGGAGAGGGGGAGAAGGGATTCTATGATTACAGGTTCTTTGCCAGGTTCCTTTTTTCAAAGCTCTACATCTCATATCCCCTGTCCATTCCAACACTGGCGGCATTGACCCCTCCTGAACATGACATCAGAGTCTTTGACGAGAACGTCGAAGCGATCGACTACACATGGGACGCGGATCTGGTTGGCATCACGGTCCGGACCATGTTTGCCCAGCGGGCCTACAGCATTTCGGAGGCCTATCGCAAGACCGGGGCCAAGACCGTCCTGGGGGGCATCCATCCGTCCATGTGTCCGGAAGAGGCGGCCCAGCATTGCGACAGTGTGGTGGTGGGCGAGGCAGAGCATGTCTGGCACACGCTCCTGCAAGACCTCCAGCAGGGCACACTGAAACAGGTCTACAGATCCGACCAAAAGGCCGACCTGACAGCCGGCCCCATGCCGGCCAGATCCTTGCTCTCCAGGACACGATACCTGTCGGACATCGTTCAGACGACCAAGGGCTGCCCCTTCGACTGTGAATTCTGCTCTGTGCATGCGTTTGACGGCCAGACGATCAGGCACAGGACCGTGGAGCAGATCGTTCGGGAGATCCAGGACATCCAGCGATTGAGCCCCAGGTACAAGAAGAAGAACGCCATCTTCTTTGGCGACGACAACATCATTGCGAACAAGCGGTTTGCACGCGAGCTCTTCCAGGCGCTCAAACCGTTGAACATCAACTGGATGTGTCAGGCCTCCATGGACATTTCCAAAGAGCATGAACTACTCCAGTTGATGAGCGACAGCGGCTGCGGGGCGGTCTTTATTGGATTTGAGTCCACGTCGGACGAAAACCTGGCACGCATGCACAAGGGGATCAATCGGCGCTATAACTACACGGAGGTCATACAGAAGATCCAGTCATACGGCATTCTTGTGCATGGCTCGTTTGTCATTGGCTACGAGTTTGACACGCAATCCACATTCGACGAACTGATCGAGTTCATCCATGAATCCAGGCTCTTGGTCCCGATCCTCAATATCATGACGCCCTTTCCGGGCACGCGTCTGTTCAAACGTCTGGAAGAAGAGGGACGCCTGCTTCACACCGACTGGAGCCAATACGACACCAAGCACGTGGTCTTTAAGCCAGGTGCCATGAGCCCGGAGGCACTCTACCAGGGCTACAGGAGGATCGCCAGAGAGGTCTACTCTTTTGAGGCCATATTCAAACGACTCAGTGACTACTGGGCCATGGATTTCTGGAAGCATCCCAATGAAACCGATCCCGTACGCCTGAAGTACCGGCTTCTCTTTGCCCTGCGTCTGTGCACGCTGCTGGTGTCCGGGAATGTCAAAAGATCCCTCTTTATTTTAAAGATACTGCCTCGCGTATTTGACCGACGTGTCAGGGTCTCATCCATTCTGGCTCAGATGGCCTATAACGATTTTGCCTATACCCTGTAGTGAAGTGAGGTCCCATCATGAGAAATAGTATTACGGTATGGATCGGCATTGTGATCATGAGCCTGACCACATTGCATGCCAAACCGGAAGATCATATTCAATACGGCCCTGTCACGCTGACACCCGGGGAAACACAGATCCTTCGCAGGTCACTGGAAGGGCTCCACCGCCGCTATGATCCAGAGGAGGCCCTCATCACCAGGACCCTTTCAGGATACAACTACCACACGGACGCGCAGTCCGGTGTGATGCATGAGCTCCGGGGATCCTTTTCCTATGCCGTGGCTCTGCTGGACTTGGGGGACGAGGCCTACACGCAGCGTGCATTCGACATCCTTAAAAAGGGCATGTCACTCCAGGACAAGGACCCTGCTTCAAGGACCTGCGGCATCTGGCCCTATTACATGGAAGAGCCCCTGGCCACAAAAAAATCTCCGGCGGATTACAACTGGGCCGACTTCATCGGTGTGAGTCTGCTTGAGGTGTGGTTGGGGCACGAGGCCAGGATACCGGATCCGGTCAAGGCCGAGATTCAACAGTCCCTGATGCTCGCAGCGCGTTCCATTCAAAAGAGGAATGTGGGACCGGGCTACACCAACATTGCCATCATGGGGACGTACATGACCTTCATGACGGCTCACCTATTTGACCTCCCTGAGTTGAAGACCTATGCCCGGGACCGGCTGCATCGATTCTATGAATACACACTGGACAAGGGCGGTTTCTCCGAATACAACAGTCCCACCTATACCATTGTGGCCCTGGACGAACTGCTCCGCATGAAACAGCACATCATCGATCCCGGAGCCGTCAAGGAGATCGATGTACTCTACCGGACCGGCTGGGACATGATTGCCCGTCACTACCACCGGCCCACGGCCCAGTGGGCCGGCCCGCACAGTCGATCATATCGTTCTCTGGTGAGTGCTGACTTTTACGGCATTCTCCATCAAGCATCTAACGGTCGCATTGACCTGGGCCGTGCACCGGGCAGTCGCGACATCAAGAAAAAGCACACCTTGCCCGAGTCCCTGTTGCCCTGTTTTCTCGATCCCCGCTATCCGCGCACGGAAATCGACGTGTTTGAAAAGAGCGTGCCTCAGATCATTGGTACCACCTATCTGACTGACCGTTACGCACTGAGCACGGCCAATCGGTCGAGTCTGTGGAATCAGCGACGTCCGTTTCTGGCCTACTGGGGCAGTGCCGAATTGCCGCAGTATCTGCAGGTCCGTTTCTTGCATGATGATTACGATTTCAGTTCGGCCAGTTTTTACAGTGCACAAAAAGAGAACCATGTGCTGGCAGCCGTGAATTTCAACACAGGCGGTGGTGACAAACACATCAGCATAGACCGGATCAAAGACGGCACATTCAAGGCCCGGAACCTTCGCTTGAGATTCGAATTCGGCGGCGGCGTGTCAGCAGAGTCCCTGACTGTGCCGACCTCAAACCTGGCCCCGGTTGCATTCGTGATAGACGACCTTCAATTCAATCTGAAACTCTATCAGGCCGTGTTCGACACCTGGCCCGGGCATTGGGAAACCGGCGGAGACGACAAGGCCGCGTGGATTGACTATGTGGTCTACACCGGTCCGGAAATTACGATTGACCTGAACAGAATCGAGGAGGCCATTTTCGGATTCACCTTCTCCATGGGGCCCGCCGGTGAGAGCCTGCCAAGTCTTGAACCTGCAGTATCCATCGAGAACCATGTCATGGATGTCACATGGCAGGCCCTGTCACTTCAGGTGCCCATCAATATCCTGACGCTGCCTTCGCATCTCTGATGACCCAGGGCTCAAGCCCACTGCCCTGGACAGCACTCGCCTGGACAGTCTGGGTACGGTGAAACAAATGCCACGGAGTCCTGTTCGCGTTTGAAGATGGAGCCTGTGCCCTGTGCCATGTCTTGCAGTTTCAGCGCGTCCGCTTGTGTGGCGGGACGGTAGGCCAGCCCCGCTTGGATGGCCCTCTCCTGCAGGTCGAGGAACGAGGGGGGGAAGCCAGCCACCACACCCGGCAAAGACAGGGTCCAGCGATAGGCCAGATCGATGTCATCCTGCGCCTCGAGCGGACGATACCACCACTGGCGCGTGCGCTCGGCCCCTGCAGGCCAGGCCCCGGAATGCAGGGTCTTGATCGAGAGCACGGCGGCCCCTTTCTCCTGCGCCAGGGCGAGGACCTCTTTGCCGAAACCGGTGGTGTAATACTCCGCGAAGCTGATCGGGAACATCACTGTGTCGAAGTCGAAGCCTTGCAGTGCGGCCAGTGCGGCCTTGGTCGTGTGGGCAGAGAAGCCGATGTGGCGAATCTTCCCTTCCTCCTTGGCTTTGAGGATGGTCTCCATGGCGCCCCCGGGGCCGAGCGCCCTCGTCACGTCCTCCGGTTTTGCGAGGTGATGCAACTGGTAGAGATCGAAGTGATCTGTCTTGAGTCGCGTGAGCGATCGCTCCAGTTCCTGTCGGCAGCCGTCCCTGTCGCGTGCCTTGGTCTTGCAGGCCAGGACATAGTCGCTGCGTTTGAGGCCCTGCAGCGCAATGCCCAGTCTGATCTCGCAGGCGCCGTCTCTGCCGTAGGCTGGCGCCACATCGTAGTAGTTCAATCCCTTGTCGAACGCCCTGTGCACACCGGCGGTGCATTCGGCCTGCTCGTAGTGCGTCAGAGCCAGGCCGGCAAAAGCCACCACGGACACCTTCAGGCCGGTACGGCCCAGCTCTCGCCTGGGCATCTCACCGTGGGCCGCGAGGGCTGCGGCCTCTGCTTCGCTGACCAACATGGGGGCGATCCCCATGGCCATACTGCCCGTCACGCCTCCAACGGCTTTCAGAAAAGATCTTCGTTTCATGGTGTGGACCCCTTGTTCTAGTTCAATCTTGACTGTGTTTTTGTATAGGACTGCTCCCATGGTACCCATATACGGCCGGTGTTTACAATAGCTTTGGTGAAAAAAGCCGGCGTCAGTTCAGTTGCCAGTCGTTTTCTATGAGCAGCAAGCAGGCCAACTGGCCGACTATTTACTTCCCCTGCCTCTCGAGCTATACTGGTGCCTGCACCTTTGAGAGAGCAAGCATTTAGAGCTGTTAGTTGTCAGCTTTCAGCTATCAGCTTAGAACGATAGGCAGCCCTGCTAAAAACCGTTCCACGGCTGACGAGAGGTATAGTCGCCATGGACAGGGCGATAGCCAATAAGATTCAGTCAATTCCTAATGACTGAAGGCTGATAGCTGAACGCTGAAGGCTAAACAATGTCCGACGTAACGCGTATACTCAATGCCATCGAACAGGGCGATGCCCAGGCCACGGGTGAACTGCTGCCTTTGGTCTATGAGGAGTTGCGTTTGCTGGCTGCTCAGAAGCTATCTCATGAGCATCCCGGCCAGACATTGCAGGCCACGGCTCTGGTGCATGAGGCATATCTTCGATTGGTCGGCAGCAACGGGCAGG
>JAIPFM010000079.1 GCA_021736645.1 Phycisphaerae bacterium
CAGCAGCAGCAACAACAACACCGCCTGCCAATGGGCGAAAACCATCACGTGACAACAAGGCCAAAGCCAAGCCGGTATCTCCTGTAGACACCAAGAAGCAGGAGGCCTGGGATCTCATTGTGGAGACCTATGAGGCGCTCCTGGAGGAACGCGGAGAAGAGGGGCGGATCTGGGGATCCATGATCAAGCAAACCCTGAAACGCCGCAATCCGGGATTCAGTGAATCCCACTTCGGATTCAGCTCCTTTGGCCAACTCCTGGAAGAGGCTGGAACCCATGGTATTCTTGACCTGATACGGGATGAAAAATCAGGCGGTTTCATTGTCAGCGGATGCCATGCACCTTAGACAGAGGGGTCCGGGCCTTGCAGAGGCTGCAGGGTGATCCACAGGAGTATGGTCATGAGCCACCCGATCAATCGACGCGAATTTCTCAGGCAGACTGCACTGGCAGTCCCTGCATTGGGGGCCGTGCCGACTCTGCTGTCCGGAGCCACAGGCGATGGTACCCCTGTGCCGCGCAAGACGATCGCAGACCTGCGCGCCAGTACGATTCAGGCATTCGTGTCAGGATTAAGCGGCACCACCCTGATACCTGGTGATCCCAACTATGAAGCATCCTGCAGGCATTGGAGCGGACGCGTGTTCAACCGTCCCGGTCTGATCGTGCGCTGTGCGGGCGCTCAGGATGTGGCTGCCACTGTGAAATTTGCAGCGGATCAGGGCCTCGATTTGGCGGTGCGCGGGGGAGGGCACACACGCAATTCCACCTGCGAGGGCGGTGTGCTGATCAATCTGTCTGACATGCGTCAACTCAATGTAGATCCGGGCGAGCAGATTGCGCACGCCCAGGCCGGTCTGATTGCCGCTGATATGGATCGGGGCACGTCTCTGTATGGACTGGCCACAGTGCTCGGTGAATGTCCCACTGTGGGGATCTCCGGCTTGACCCTGGGCGGCGGACTGGGGCGTCTCATGGGTCTGTATGGCGCCCTGTGCGACAATGTACTATCTGCGGAACTCGTGACTGCCGATGGTGCGGTACACCGCGTGAGTGCATCTGAAAACCCTGACCTGTTCTGGGCCATCCGAGGTGGCGGCGGCAACTTTGGCATTGTGACCTCCTTTTCATACCGACTCCATCCTGTCGGGCCCGTGCTGGCCGGTATGCTGCAATACCCCGCATCTGAGGCCAGGGCCGTACTGGGATTTCTGAAAGACTACATGCCGGGCGCGCCGGATGAACTGGATCTCCTGATCGAAATCGGGCGCAATGTCCTGCAGTATGCACCGGATGCTGAAGATCCTACATTGGTCATCAATGTTTGTTGCTCAGGTGATCCTGCCGCTGCAGAAAAGACACTTGAGCCTTTGCGTGAGTTCAGACGGGCCACCCTGGACACCATTGGTCCCATGTCATACCTCGAGGCCCAGGGCATGGGCGATGTCACGCCCTTGCTCAGGCATGCACCGCCCCAATATGCGGGCTATCATCAGTCCGGCTTTCTGGCCCAGTTCAATGATGCGGCCATTGAAAAAATCATCGCCCATTGCGAGAACCCGCCATTTCCCTCGTGGTCCATTGCCCTGGATCATTACATGCACGGCCAGGTCTGTCGCGTGCCTGACCGCGCCACTGCATTCAATCTACGACAGCGCGGCTTCTGTTTTCGTACCACGGCCTTTCAAGCAGGTCAGGGACCACCGGAGCGTGCCACGGCCTGGGTCAGGGAGCTCAATGCAGCATTATCGCCGTACTCCGGAGGCGCCATGTACCTCAACTATCTCACGGACCAGGGCGATGCCGGAGTCCGTGCCTCCTTTGGATCGAATTATCCCCGCCTGGCCAGACTCAAGAAGAAGGTCGATCCTGACAACCTATTTCGGCTGAATCCCAACATCACACCTGAAGCCTAGCGGACAGGCGGGATATTGGCAATGATTCTGAGAAAACTACAAAATTCCGCTATACATGGCTGGACTGTTTTTGTATAGTTGTATGTATAAAGATCCGTATGGTCTATAATTGACTTGTGCTTTAATCGACGAGTTTGGTTGTCGGATCACTGAAGAAGGAAGAGAAACTGAAAAGCTGTGGGGGCAGATTTCTCGAAAACAGCGGTGTCCAGTGGTAGTGGTCTGACTATTCAATTCTCATCTCATGTCGTGCTGAAGCATGTTCCAACTGGGTCTAAACAGGTTGGTTTCGAGCAGGATATTGTGAAGTTTTATGACTGAGCATAATGTCTGGCTTTGTTCCAATTCTACAGATTTTGCAGTGGTTTCGAGGGCCATGAGCCGTGAGCTTGTTGCGTCGTCAAAGTTGTTTGCTTCTGAAGTGTGTGATCGCGGGGACACTCCACACGTTTATCATGTCTGATTTTTTATTCCTGATGGAGGCTTTGTCTATACTCAAAAGATGATTTTGTATGTTTGTATGGTGTTGCTTCCGGTGGACGACCGGGGCGAAACATCCTATTGGCAATTTTTTAACAGAAGGAGAGAAAAATAAAAAATCTAGTCTTGGTATTGGCCATTGCATTGGCGTGCTGCTCAATGGCTATGGCTTCCGACATAGCGTTTTATGTCGGACCGTGGAATCCCGGTTGGTACGACGCCACTCAGGCCGACCACGTGGCAACCATCATTGCCGAATCCGGCCATCTCTTCAAGGATGTCCAGCAGTTCGATGACACCCAGTTTGGCGATTTTACTACCTGGATAGAAGCCAACACGGATGATGGAGAAATGGACATTATCTGGCTCAACGGTACCACGCCGAGTGTCCTCTATCAATTCCCAAATGTCAATCCGGACGGCTCGCCAGCGGAGACGTGGCTCGACAATGGAAACATGATTATCAATGTGGGTGACTGGTTTGGTTACATGTCGTATGAAGGTGGGGCACGATCAGCGGATAACGCTGGAGCAGGTGCTGCGAACATCCTGGACCTCGATGCTTCTATTATCGCAGGCGGTCCACAAGGAACGATGGATATCACACCGGATGGTCAGGCGTATATACCCAGCATGACCGCCGTCGCATCTGATAGACCGGTTCTTCTCAGTGCTGTAGTGGCCCCCTGGGAAGTGGCTGCCACATTCGGGCAGAATGCGGCCGGCACCTACGCTGATCCAATTGTGATTCACAATACAGAGACCGATGGCTACCTTGCCATTGTCAACCAGAATGCTGGTGGTGGCTGGTTTCCTGACAGAGGATTGGCCTGTGCTGAGTTCATCAACAACTGGGTGGCCACTGTCGTAGGACTAGGTGACCCATCGCAGGCCAGGGATCCCAATCCTGACGATGGCGTGAGTGATGTCCCTCGTGATGGTGACTTGTCATGGTTTTCAGGGATGTACCCGAGTACACACAATGTGTACTTTGGAGAAACCTATGAAGACGTCAACCGTGCCACCGCACCGGATGCATCAGGGGATGCCACGTTGTTTGATCCGGGACGTCTCGAGTTTGGAAAGACGTATTACTGGCGTGTGGATGAAGTCAATACTTCACCGGACAAGACCGTGCATAAAGGCAAGATCTGGAGTTTTGAAGTGGAGCCCTATGCCATCCCGGTCCCCATTGATGTCAATAATGCCACGGCGTCGTCCTCTGCGCCCAAAAATCCGACGGGCTTGAGCGTGGATGGATCCGGTTTGACAGGCATGGCACATTCAACGGACAGCGCCACCATGTGGCTCAGCGGCCCTGCTGATTTTGCCCCGTGGCTGATGTATGAGTTTGATCGTATTGAGAAACTGGACAAGATGCTGGTCTGGAACTCAAACAGCAGTTCTGAAGGATTCATCGGCTGGGGCCTCAAGGACGTGAGCATCGAGTACTCCACTGATGGTGTGGACTGGACAGTCCTGGCAGGGACCACTCAACTGGATCGAGCCCCTGGAACGCCTACCTACAATACGCCTCAGGTCGTTGACTTTGGCTCTGTGCCTGCCAAGTATGTCAAACTCAATATCCAGAGCAACTGGGGCGGTCTGCTCCCGCAGTACGGTGTCTCTGAAGTGCAGTTCTTTGGCGTGCCGGTTTACGTACGTTCGCCGATCCCTGCCTCCGGCTCAGTGGATATCCGTCCGGATGCTGTCACCACATGGCGAGCAGGTCGTGAAGCCAGTCAACATACCGTGTATGTCAGCGATGATGCGAATGCCGTGGCCGATGGCTCAGCGACTTCCATTTCATCCATGACAAACAGTGCAGATCTCAGTGCGTTTGATCTTCAGATGAGTGGGACCTACTACTGGCGTGTCGATGAAGTCAATGACGCCATGGACCCATCCGTGTGGTCAGGCCCGGTGTGGAGCCTGGATACAGCCACATCATTGGTGGTGGATGACTTTGAGAGCTATGGTAATAAATCACCGGACCGTCCGTTCCAGACATGGCTCGATGGGTATGGCTATTCTGCCGATGAGTTTTTCCCTGTGGATTATCCTGGCAATGGCACTGGCTCTGGCATAGGCCATGACGTCTGGAGTCCAAGCAGTCCGTACTTTAATGGCTCCATCATGGAAACGACCAATACTATTGCAGGCAGCAGCCAGTCCATGCCGTTCTATTACAGCAACACAGGCGGCGTGGCTTCAAAGACGACGCGTACGTTCGCTGTACCACAAGACTGGACCGTGGGCGGAGCCAAGACCCTGTCCATCGCCTTTAATGGGCAGAGCGGCAACACCGGCATACTCTATGTCATGATCAACAATGCCAAGGTCACGTATCAACGTGACAATGGAAACATTTCACGTGGCATATGGCAGGCCTGGAATATTGACCTGGCTTCCATCAGCACAAACCTCCAGAGCATTACCACACTCGAATTTGGTGTGGAAGGCAGCGGCGCGTCCGGTATGATCCTGATCGACGACATCCGACTGTATGCCGAAGCGGGCGAGCTGATTACCCCAGCAGATCCGGGCACCAATGGTCTGGTTGCCGAATACACCTTTGAAAACAATGCCAGTGACGTATCAGGTAATGGCAATAACGGCACGCTCAATGGCGACCCCATCTTTAGTGCTGGTGTTGTGGGCAGTGCGCTCGATTGTGATGGTGTTGACGATTTTATGTCAACCACCAAGACCGCCTCAGCCCTCGGCATTGGTGGCAATAGCCCAAGAACCATCTCTTCCTGGGTCTATACCAAGGACTTTGCCAATGGCGGTATCTATGACGTGGGTGACCGTGTGACTGGCGAAGATTTCAGTCTCAGGACACTGGACAGCGTGGAAAACCGTTGGCGCATCCAGTACTGGGGTGGCGACTATGACTTCACGTTCGATACAGTAAATAAGTGGGTCAACTTCGTCCATGTCCATGATGGGACGCACACCAAGATTTATGCCAATGGTGTGCTGATCGTGGATTGGGAAAAGACGCTCAACACCACGGACACCAACATGTTCCAGATTGGCCGTTACGGTTGGCCGGATGCCTATTTCTATGGCCTGATCGATGAAGTACGCGTGTACAACCGTGCCTTGTCTGCAGGTGAGGCCCTGTGGCTGGCAGGTATCACCAATCCGATTGACAAACCGTTCTAGATTCAATTTAAGAATCTCTTTACAGATCCAGTCAAGCGGCCCTGGCAAGTCCAGGGCCGCTTCTGTGTTTTATTACATATCGCATTGTCAATGTCTCAGGAAATGATGAAGGAGAAATGTCATGTGCAAAAAAACCTATGGGTTGAACGGAGGTCGATTATGTCTGGAAGAGTGATATATTGTATATTTATTGTGTCCCTGGTGGGGCTCATTGCAGGACAAGGCCGTGCCCAGATTGAACCCGAAAACGTGCTTGGGGCATGGCTTCTTGACGAGGGCAGCGGTGATACGACTGCGGATGCCTCTGGGAATGGCCATGACGGCACGCTTATGAACTCACCCAACTGGGTGGCAGGGAATTTCGGTAATGCCTTGCAGTTCGGTGGGTCCACTTACGTTGATTGCGGCAGTGATGAAGCTCTGAATGTCGACCTTTTCTCTGTGTCATTTTGGTGTAATATCCCCAACACTCAATCATGGAACCATATGATCTCACGGGGTCAGCATGGAGCCAGTGGCAGTCCCGGCTCAGTGAATTGGGGCGTTATGATGTACGACGCCCAGGAGACCATCCTTTTTGAAACGTTCAATGACACCGCTTGGACTGGTATTCAAGCCGCTACCTCTACAGGAGAATGGCATCACGTAGTCGCCACCTATGACGGAGATACCATGCAGCTCTATCATGACGGCGTATTGGCTTCAAGCCAATCGGGAACAGGTATCTTGCTCGATGCGAGTAGGGCATTTATCATTGGCGGCAGATCTGATGCGGGCTCTGTGGGCGGTTTCTTTACGGGAAGTCTGGACGAGGTGGGTTATTTTAATGCCATTCTTGGGCTTGAAGATATTCAAACGATCATGAACAACGGTCTGGCTGAAATCCTGGGCGGCTCGGCCGTGGCCGTTGACCCGCACCCGGCTCACGGGGATGTCGATGTGCCGAGAGATCCTGTGCTCAGCTGGACACCCGGCATGTTCGCAGCCACGCATAATGTTTATATCGGGACTGTATTCGAAGAGGTGGATACAGCCAGTGTGGCCAATCCCTTGGGTGTGCTTGCGTCTGAGGGCCGGAATGAAAATAACTTTAATCCGGATCGTCTAGAATTCGGTAGAACCTATTACTGGCGTGTGGATGAAGTCAATGGCACACCTGACAAGACCGTATACAAGGGCAGCGTCTGGAGTTTCACGGCTGAGCCCTATTCGATCCAGATTCCTATTGACATCAACAAGGCCACCGCTTCAAGTTATGCCCCCCAAAAAACACCGGCCTTGACCGTGGATGGTTCCGGTCTGAATGGCATGGCGCATTCGGCCGTGCCTGAAACCATGTGGCTCAGTAATTCTCCTGATCTGACGCCCTGGCTGATGTACGAGTTCAACCGCGTTGAGAAACTCGATCAGATGTTGATCTGGAATGCCAATAGTGTTTCTGAATCGTTCGTTGGCTGGGGCGTCAAGGACGTGAGCATCGAGTACTCAATGGATGGTGTTGAGTGGACAGCCCTTGCAGAACCCACCCAACTGGAGCAAGCCCCTGGCCTTGCAACCTATGATACGCCTCAGGTCATTGACTTCGGTTTGGTTGCGGCCCAATACGTCAGGCTAAACATCCAGAGCAATTGGGGCGGTCTACTGCCGCAGTACGGGGTCTCTGAAGTGCAGTTCTACGGCATTCCTGTCCACGTGCGTGAACCCATGCCGGCATCCGGTTCTGTGAATGTTCGTCCGGATGCCGTCGCATCGTGGCGTCCTGGACGCGACGCCGGTCAGCACACAATCTACCTGGATACGGATCTCAATGCTGTGGCCGAGGGTCTGGCGTCTTCTATGACATCCATGACGAGCAGTGTTGATCTCGGTGCGTTTGATCTTCAGATGGGTGAGACGTATTACTGGCGTGTGGATGAAGTCAACGAAGCAGAGGTCCCGTCCGTGTGGGCAGGTCCTGTGTGGAGCCTCTCAACAATGACTGCACTTGTGGTGGAGGATTTCGAGCGTTACGGCAACAAGAGTCCGAATCGTCCGTTCCAGGTCTGGCTCGATGGGTTTGGCTATTCAGCGGATGAATTTTTCCCTGTGGCGTACCCTGGTAATGGCACAGGGGCCGGCATAGGTCATGACATCTGGGGGCCAAGCAGTCCTTATTTCAATGGCAACCTCATGGAAACAGGCAGCACTATTGCCGGCAGCAATCAGTCCATGCCGTTCTATTACAGCAATACAGGCGGTGTTTCTTCACAAACGGAGCGCACCTTTGCCGTACCGCAAGATTTTACTGTGGGCGGAGCGCAAACGCTTTCAATCGCCTTCCGCGGTCAGCCAGGTAACACGGGCACGCTCTATATCAAGATCAACAATACCAAGCTCGTGTATCCGAGAGATGCAGCAAACATTGCTTTATCCACCTGGCAGGCCTGGAATATTGACCTGGGTTCTGTGAATACCAACCTCCAGAGCGTGACAAAGCTCCAGATTGGTGTGGATGGCAGTGGTGCAGCAGGTATGCTCCTGATCGATGATATCAGACTGCATGCTGAGCCGGGTGAAGTCATTACCCCGGTCGATCCGGGGACCAGTGGTCTGGTGGCCAAATTCACCTTTGAAGGCAACATGAGTGACAGCTCAGGTAATGGTCACAATGGCACTGTGGTTGGTACGAATGGCACGACGATTGTCTCAGATGCAGAAAGAGGTCAGGTTCTGAGTCTGCCTGGCGGCGATGATCAGTATGTGGCAGTCGGTGCTGTGGGTATCAGCGGTAATATGCCAAGGACCATTGCCTGCTGGGCCAAGGCTGCGAGCACCGCCATTCCGGACTGGACCCTGATTTTCGGGTTCACGGGGAAGACCGTTGAAGATGGCAGCGGCGGCAATGGCAGCCACTTCAATATCGGAAGTCTCGGCGGACCGGGCGGCATCGGTGCCCACTGCTGGGGCTGGGAAGAGACCATGGTCTCCGATCAAGAGGGGTTGAACTGGCACCACTATGCCATGACCTATGATGGGACCACCATCGCCTACTTCCTGGATGGAATTCCCATGGACAGCGATCCGGCCAAGTCCAATGTGCAGGATCTCTCGATTTCGGGTGATCGCGTGTATATTGGCAGTCGCAGCACCCAGTTGAGTTCTTTCCCTGGCAATGTGGATGACGCTGTGATTTACAGCAGGGTCTTGTCTGCTGGCGAGATTCTCTCCCTGGCAGGCAAAACAGCACCTGTCGACAAGCCGTTCTAAGTCAGGATACACCCTGAAGTAGAATCCTCGTTGGCCTTTTTGAGCGGCCCTGGAATGTCCAGGGTCGCTTTTTTGTTGCGATCAGTCATTTACATTACTTTGGAGCTGAATGAAGACGTCGTGTTTCAGTCTCCCAATCCCGGCCATTATCGGGAGGTCGGCCATATTTTACTATGCAATGCAGGAAAAAAAGCGTATAGTGGCGTGCAAATAATCTGGATTTTGGGTGATATTTTGTGCGTCACATGACGCGTCTTTTGGCAGCAAAATGGAATGAGGGTTACAGGATCTGAGGCAGTGCCTGCAGATTCCTTAGAAAAACACGTGGTGAAGAGGGCATAAACTGGTCAGACTATCTTCCTCTCGCTTTGAATCATCCCCAGACCACTTTTTAAGCCATTGAGGTTGTTGTTTGACTGAATTTTGAAGATCTTGGCGTTTTAGAAGGCGTTTACCATTTCGGACCTTGTGTTCGTAAAGACAGGTCCGCGATGCGTCGAAGTAAGACTATGGTCAATAAGGGGCGGTAACGTTGGTCACTGCCACAATAAAGCCAATGTCATGTTTAAATTAATAGAAGGAGAAAAAATGAAAAAGTTTGGATTGATACTTGTCGCTGTATTGATGTGCAGCACGCAGGCTATGGCAATTGACATAGCATGTTCAACGCAGGTGAGTTGGTGGGGCGAGGCAGATGCCACCACGGTGATGGAGAACATTCGTGACAGAGTGCCGGTATCTGTTGAAATATTTTCATCAACTCAGGATGCGGCCCTTGCAGATTGGTTGGTCGCCCACACTGGTAATGGTCAATCGGACCTCTTGATTCTCAGCGGAAGGGTTCCGACTTCCATTTATACAGGAGGCAATGCCCAGCCTGACGGCTCCATTGCCGAGCTGTTCCTGGATGACGGCAATTGCATTATCAACACAGGCGACTGGTTCTTCTACGTGTCGAATCCCAACAATGCAGGTGATGGATTGGCGAATTTGATGGACGTTCCCGGCATTTCCATGGCGGAACCCATTGTGGCCGTGACCCCCACAGAAGATGGTCAGTTGTACACGCCATCCTTTGCGGGTTTTTCTCCTTCTCGTCCCTGGCACCTCGAACAACTGGATGGTACAGATTGGACGGCCGAGTTGATCATGGGCATCAACGCAGATGGCACAAGGGCTGATCCGGCGATTCTTGTCAATACCGTGACTGGTGCCCGTGTGGGGAGTTTCTTCCAGGTGGCCGCTGCATTGGTTAACGAAAAGAGCGATGTGATCAGTGAGTGGATCAACAACTGGTACCTCCTGAACGTCAACCCTGCCGGTCCCGCCAGAGATCCCAAACCGGCAGCCGGAGATGTGGATGTACTTCGTGACGGTGTGTTGACATGGACACCAGGTCCGTATCCAGGTACACACAATGTGTATTTTGGTGAGAGTTATGAAGACGTCAACAGCATGACTGCACCGACTGCTTCAGGCCTGACTGAGGCCTCCTTTACTCCAGGACGTCTGGAGTTTGAAAAGACATATTTCTGGCGTGTGGATGAAGTCAATGCCTCACCGGACAAGACCGTGTATCAAGGCAAGATCTGGAGTTTTGAGGTCGAGCCCTATTCTATCCAGATTCCCATTGACGTCAACAATGCCACGGCGTCTACTTCTGCACCCAAAAACCTGCCTGGCTTGACTGTGGATGGTTCCGGCCTTGTGGGCAACGCCCATTCAACCATCAGCGAGACCATGTGGCTCAGTGCGATGCCTGATCTGGCTCCCTGGCTGATGTACGAATTCGATCGTTTGGAAGAACTGGACAAGATGTTGATCTGGAACTCAAACAGTGCTTCTGAAGGATTCGTGGGGTGGGGTATCAAAGATGTGACCATTGAGTACTCAAGCGATGGCGTCGAATGGACAGCCCTTGCAGAGCCCACGCAACTGGATCGCGCCCCGGGCCTTGCCACCTTTGATACGCCTCAGGCTGTCGATTTTGGTGGAGTTTCGGCCAAGTATGTGAAGCTCAACATCCAGAACAACTGGGGCGGCATACTCATGCAGTACGGCCTGTCCGAAGTGCAGTTCTATGGCGTGCCTGTCCATGCACGTGAACCCATCCCTGCCTCCGGTTCTGCGGATGTCCGTCCGGATGCCGTGGTGGCATGGCGAGCCGGCCGTGAAGCCGGTCAGCACACCGTGTATGTGAGTGACGATGCAAATGCAGTGGCCGATGGTTCGGCGACTTCCATTTCATCCGCGACAAACAGTGCATCCCTCAAGCCGTTCGATCTGGCGATGAGTGAAACCTATTACTGGCGTGTGGATGAGGTCAACGATGCTGAGGCCACAATCGTGTGGGCAGGTCCAGTGTGGAGTTTGAATACCGCCACGTCATTGATCGTGGACGATTTTGAAAGCTACACCAACCTCAGCCCGGATCGACCGTTCCAGACCTGGCTTGATGGGTATGGCTATTCAGCGGATGAGTACTTCCCTGTGGATTACCCTGGTAATGGCACAGGTGCAGGTATCGGTCATGATATCTGGAGTCCAAGCAGTCCTTACTTTAATGGCAAGATTATGGAAACTGTCGATACCATTGCCGGTAGCGGTCAGTCCATGCCATTCTATTACGACAATGCAGGCGGCACGTCACAGACAGTGCGTACCTTCGCTGCACCGCAAGACTGGACTGTCGGCGGCGCCAAGGTGCTTTCAATCGCCTTCCGCGGCCAGGCCGGCAACACGGGTACACTCTTTCTCATGATCAATAGCACCAAGGTCGTTTACAGCGACGGCGTCAGTCCATTTTCCGGTATTGGCCGAGCCTTGTGGCAGACCTGGAACATTGATCTGACCGGTATGAGTGGGCTGCAGAATGTCACAAAGCTCACACTGGGTGTTGAGGGTAATGGATCAGGTATGATCTTGTTTGATGATATCCTTTTGGTGGCCGAGCCCATCGAGATGATCATTTCCAAGGATGTCACCACTCCGGGTGATGAGCTTTTCGGTGTGCCTAATGACGGCGACTGGCCTGCGGGTGAGTACCCGGCTCTGGCGATCGACAACGATGAGACCACGAAGTTCCTGCACCGTCAAGGCGGCGCTATGCCCACCGGATTCCAGGTCACGCCCTCGGTCGGTGCTACGGTCGTCACTGGATTGACCTTCACCACGGCCAATGACACGCCCACGCGTGACCCGATCACCTTTGAGCTCTCAGGCTCCAACACGAGTATTGACGGGCCGTATGAAACGATTGCCTCCGGCAACATTGTCGATTTTGCGGGTGCGACTGAATGGCCGCGATTCACCCAGAATACAACGCCGATTACGTTCAATAACACCAAGTCTTACAAGCACTATCAGATTGTCTTCCCGACGCTTCGCGGTGCCGCTGAGACCCTGATGCAGATCGCCGAGGTGGAGCTTCTTACCCAGTAGATTTGACTGTTTTGATGTCTTAGAATTGATTGCCACGGGGCCTGTGTATGACACAGGTCCCATTTTTTATGACTTATTCCACTTCGTGGGTCACGATCTCGAGGATGCGTTGCTCTCTGCGCTGCAGAAGTCTGCCCATGGGCTGGAGTGTGCGCTTGTAGGCCAACGCAATGAGTGCCAGCAGGATCAGTGAGAGGAGGGGGTTTGAGTATTCTGGTGTGATCCATCCGACTCTATTCAGGAAAAAGCCCGCCACCGGGACGAGTATGACCGGAATCATGAACAGCGGGAAGCTCAAGGAAGACACGATCATCAGAAACGTGGTCAGGGGCCGCGTTTTGGTGGGCTTGAGTGAGCCGTGACCAATGCGGTAGGGGATCAAGATAGACGTGACATTGGCGACCATACTGATCAGCAGAAAGGCCGTCATCACCTGGACAAGGCCGCAGGCTGCAAAGGTAAGCGGCAGCTTCTTTGACAGGGTGATGATGACCAGAAGCGTGACATCAATCATCAGAGCAATGGGCAGGAACGACAGGTTCTTGCCCAGCAGGATGTGATGTCTGGACGCGGGCCACAACAGGTAAGAGCGGAATCCGTTGCGGTCAAAGCCGAACTGGTTGAACATGAGCTGCGACAGGGAGAAGAAGGTAAAAATCACGGCCCCTATGGGCAGAAACGGCATGGCTGCCTCCGGTATACTGTGGGAGTTTTTCACAAGCGCCATAGCGCCAAAAAAAAGGAGCATTAAGTTCTGAGTGGCCAGCTGCATTTTTATTTCCGGGGCACGGGCCATGGATCGAAATGAGGCGAGTGCCAGCACTGCGGTCTCTTGAGACAGGCCTGGGATGCTCCGTTCGAGAAGGGGGGTGCGGCCGGAGGCCGTGACTTTGGATTGGACATGTCTGGCCTTGGCCGGGCGTGTTCGGGTCTGGCCGTGATAGAAGCGAATGGTCATGCAATAGGCACGGTTGAGTCCCAGTACGCCCAAACCAAAGAGCGCAGCCGCACGCCACAGAGCGGGTAACACATGGCCCTGTGCCAGTGTCATGGCACAGTGGCCTGGCCACAGGAAGGGCACAGCTTGATGCGCGATCTGCAGGGCCCTGGGCATGTTCTTTTGGAGAGATTCCGGGGTTTGGGCTTCGGTTTGGGCCTTGTTGGGATCGGTTTCTGCGGCGCGCTGAGGCCTGTGGCGACCTCGATTGCCCAGGGTATGGGTCAAGAAGTTGGGCAGTTGCGTGATCACGATAAACGTGAATGTGACGGCAGCAATGACAGCACGGCGTTTGCGGGGATTGGACATGAGCGCAACCAGCCAGCCCCGCAGGCAGTAGGTCCAGGCCGTGACCGCAAAGATCAGGCCTGAGACTACGAGCCCCAGCAGACACATGGTCATGGATTTGCCAAGGATCAGGCCAAGACACAGACCCACCATGCCCGGCACGAGCAGGACAAAACTGAAGGTCAGATGCGAGACCAGGTAATTGACCACAAAGATCTGCTTCACGGAGATGGGCAGGTGCAGCAGACGGCTGATGTCAATGGATTCGGACCGCTGAATCTCTGTGAGAATGCCGATCATCCACATAAACACAAAGGCACAGGCAAGTGCATCCCAGACTCCAAGCAGGGCCAGTGGCTTGGCCGTTGAAAGCTTGAAGAGGCCGGCCCACAGTCCGGCTATACTGCCACCGAGGCCGCAGGTCAGGACGCCCACAGCCACCGCAATGGACAGCACGGCATTGATGGGTCCGGCCTTTTTCCACTGGTTGCGCATGAGTCGCCAGCGAAGCCATAGAATTGTACGTAGGTGATGAATATCCATCTAACTCTCCAGCCAGCTCAGCCTTTGATGCTCGATGCTGTCCTGACCCACGGCCTCCAGGAAGCGTGCCTCCAGGGAACCGTCCTTCTGGATGTCTGCCATGGCGGCCTGGTGCACGAGTTTACCCTCAGCGATGATGCCCACGTCCGTGCAGAGTCGTTCCACGATCTCCAGCACGTGTGATGTGAGAAAGACCGTGGTGCCGCGTGTCACGCATTGCTTGAGCATGTCACGCAGGACGCGCGAGGCCACGGCATCCACGCCTTCAAACGGTTCATCCAGGAACAACAGATCCGGGTTGGGGATCAGGGCAGCAGCCAGTGCCAGCTTTTTTTGCATACCATGGGAAAACTCCAGTGTGAGTTTCTTGGGATCTGTGTCCAGGGCCATCATGGCCAGGAGTTCGTGAGTACGCTTCTTGACCGTGTCCAGGGGCAGCCTGTACATGCGTCCGACAAAGGTGAGATACTCCTGTGCTGTGAGGTTGTCAAACAGGGCGAGGTTTTCGGGCACCACGCCGATGCGGCGTTTGACTTCTCGGGCCGTGTCCGGGTCGCTCGTGTCCTGCCCCAGGATGCTGAACGACCCTTGAGTCGGGGCCAGCAGGCCGGTGAGCATCTTGATGGTGGTGGACTTGCCAGCCCCATTGGGACCGAGGAACCCGTAGAAGGTCCCGGCCTCCACACGCAAATCCAGTTCATCCACTGCACAGAAGTCACCAAAGCAGCGGCAGAGCTTGTGGGTCTCTATCGCAAGTTCTCTTTCCATGCGTCACACTGTAGGGCCAAACCTCTGTGGATGCAATCGAATTTATTTCATGGGATTGATCTCCCTGAAGAGTGTGCCGTCCTCCCACGGGACAAAGCCCGTGAATGTGTCGTTCAGTTTGGCAAGATTGCAGTGTCGCCATCCGCCGTAATACATGTAGTGGGTGCCGTCTGTGTCTCTGAACACAAACTGGTCGATGGGCTGAGCATTATTATAGAAGTCACTAATCAAAGGCTTGCCCAGGTAGTCCTTGTAGGGTCCCTCAGGTGAATCGGCCACAGCCACACCAATGCCGCCCACATGGTTGATCGTATCGTCGGGATTCCACATGGGGCCGCCTGGACGCTGTATGTCATTGGCAGAGAAGAACAGATAGGTTTTTCCATCCTTCTCGATGATGGCGGGTGCCCACATGGCCTGTCTGGCCCATGTGATGATCCGATTGTCCAGGATGTGTTCATGCTTGGTCCAGGTCACGAGGTCCTTGGACGAGAATGCGTCGAAGAAGGTCTGATCCCGGTATGCTGCAGAAAAGGTGGGGAAGATCCAATACTGTCCATCGAGCACAGCCCCTTCAGGGTCTGCATACCAGCCGGGCAGGATGGGATTGCCTGACCTGGGCGGGGCCGTTTGAGATGAAGCACACTGTGTGACACAGGCAAAAGCAATCATGAGCATGGTCATGTGAACGGTTTTCATGGTGACTCCTGAATTCGGCTGATTGTAGTTTGACACACACTGTCCTGATAAGATCATAATGACACATTAAAGCGGTACCGGCCGGATTGCGCCCTTACAGGAACGCAGCCGTCCCGGGTCTTGAGCACAGTCAAACCTGGGACGCTGGAGAGTGACTTGCCTCCTTCCGTGACAGAGGAGGGCGCTGTTGCGGGCAGATAGATCGTGGCCGTGGTGTTGGGCGGTATGGTCACATTCAATGTGATTTCATCCCGGGTCACAGTCCAGTGGCTCTCGATCCGGCCGTAGGGCGAGTCATAATGGGCCTTGACGGTTTTCAACGGCGAGTCCGGCAGGATACCGGGCCTGATGACAAACTGCTGAAATCCCGGCGCGTCAGGATCTGCCTGGATACCTGCGAGTCCGTGGATGAACCAGGCGCCCACGTACAGGTAAGAGCTGTGCAACAGGGATTTTTGTCCTTCCCAGTCCTCCCAGATCGTGGTGGCGCCCTGGTTGATCATGTCGCCCCAACCCGGGTAATCGGGTTGACTGACCATGCTGTAGATCAGGTCATTGCGATGGTGATCCATGAGTGCCTTGAATACAAAGGCACCGCCTGTGATACCTGCATGGATATGTCCCTGACGGTTTATGAGGATCTCCTGTTCCAGACGCTGCCACACGGGGCCGCGCAGGTTCGCTGGCGGAACGCTGGTGCACAGGGCCATGGCCAGATACACCTGGAATCCGTTGACATAGCTGTGGTCTTCGGCATTGTAAAAGGTCCGGTGCACGGCTTCTCGCACCCTATTGGCCCGGCGATTCCATTGCCTGGCCTGATCGGTCTTGCCCAGGACCTCGGCGATTCGGCCGGCCGTCTGAAGGTTGTAAATCCAGTAACAGTTGTTAAAAAATAGTGTCTCTCGGGTGTCCCCATTGACGCCCTGGGCCCCGGGCCACAACCAGTCGCCCAGGAAGTCCCACTCTCCGCCCCAGCGTACGAGCATGTCGTCTTTGGCCTTGGTCTCCAGAAAGGCGAGCCAGCGTTCAATGGTGGAGAAACTCTGGGACAGGAGTCGTTTGTCTGCGTAGCGTGTATAGAGCTCCCACGGCAATGTCACACAAAAGCCGCTCCAGGCCGGGCCGCCGCCCCCCCAGTACGTGGGGGCCGTGTAGGGCAGATTGCCGGATTCAGCCTGGTCGCCTGCACCGAGTTCGCCGGGCTTCTTTTGAGTGCCCCAGGCGGCAGATTTGCCCTGCACGTCACGCCAGTCCTCGGCCCACTTGGTGTAGAAGGCACCGAGGCTGTAGTTGTTCAGGCCCGTGAACATAGTGGCATGCGCATCCCCGCCATATCCCATGCGTTCACGCTGGGGGCAATCCACGATGTACCCACCGAGGCTTAGATTCTCAAAAGTCCACAGTGTGGTGTCGTAGATTTTATTCAGCAGGGGGATATTGCATTCAAAGTCCGCCGCACGATCAAAGTCCGTGCGGATCATCCAGCCCCTGATATCCGAGAGTTTCGGGGGTGAGGTCAGGCCGGAGACCTGGACCCATCTGCACGAGCTGTAGTTGAACCGCGGTTGGATGGTGCCTTGGCCTGTCTCATCCAGGATGTATCGGCTGTACAGACGATGGGTCATGGGCTGATCTTCACGTTCGGAAAAGGACAATTCAATGGTGCTTCCAGGCTTGCCTGTCACATCCATGTCAATCCATCCGGCAAAATTGACACCCATGTCAATACGGTACCCATCCGGTGCCACGGTTTCAATCTTGACCGGGCGAATCGCCTTGACCTTCCGGTTGGGCTCCACCTGCTGCGCTGAAAGTGTCAGCCCGGGCTCATACACGGTGGCGGGCTGCCAATCGGAGTCATCCAATCCCGGACTGGCCCAACCCACGCACACCTGGCGCGCATCATATTGTTCTCCACCGAAATGCATGAAGTCCCATACGCCCAGGAGCGTGTTGGGACTGGCATGGGTCTTCCAGGAGGCGTCCGTGACAATCCGGACCGTTTGCCCAGTCGCCAGGCTGATGTCGGTCTGGGCCTTGACAATCGGTGTCTGCGGCCTTTGATTCGTCTTGTAGGGCGGGAAGATCGACCAGGACCGACCGAGCCAAAGGCCCAGCACATTGTCACCGGGTTTCAGTGCGTCGGCAATGTCATAGGTGACATAGCGTGCACGTTGGGAATGGTCCGTGACCGCAGGTGACAGCACCTGGTCACTGATGCGCTGACCATTGACGTACAATTCATGATACCCCACGGATGCCACGTGGATCATGGCGTGAATGGGTTTGCCTTGCAGTCTGAATGACTTTCTGAGCCAGGGGTCGGGCAGTGTGTTGTCCGGTGGAGGCCAGCCTTCCTGCCGGACAAACAGGGTGTCTGCCCCGATCCAGACGCCGGACCAGTCTGTCTGATGGAGCAGGCCCACAGTCCACAGGGCTGGTTCGCTCCACTGAGACAGAGTGCCGTTTTGCTCCCACACACGGACTTTCCAAAGACACGTCATGTTGGACTTGAGGGGCTGTCCCTGGTAGACCCTCTGTTGGGACTGTGACAAGGCCACCTTGCCCGAATCCCACAGATCGCCTCGGTCCGCGTCAAGCAAGTCCTGTGAACTGGCCACCAGGATCTGGTACGCAGTCTGAACGAGCCCTCTGGCCTTTGTGTTTGTGGGTATGAGCTGCCAGCTCAGCCTGGGCTGTGTCACATCCAGGCCGAGAGGATTGCTGAGATATTCGCATTGCAGTTGTGCTGGCCTGCAACCTGGCCTGGAGAGATTGCCCTTGTCTGACAGGGAACATCCATGGAGGAACAACAGGCCAATGATCACAATCATGCTCTGGATGGATTTCATAGCGACTCCCTAGTTCAATGTGTCTGCGTACAGCAGGCAGGTCTTGCGAAGCTCGCGGAACGCTGCCAACTGTGGTTGCCATTCAGACTGGATTTGGCCAACAGGCTGGTCGTTCAGGATGGCCTGGCGTATGTGATCCGTACCGCACAATCTGTCAAAGTGTGATGCCCGCCATTGAAAGTTCTGTGCGTGCTGGTCATGGATCTCTTGAATGATATGGACGCCCAGGATAAACGGCTCGAGCTGCGTTCGATCTGTGATGTGAAGACGCAGGCCCTGGCACAGTTGTCCCTGATATTTTGAGGCGGTCGGCGTGAATGTTGTGGATTCAAACCGGACGCCCGGCAGTTTCAGGTCCATCAATGTTCGGCACAGATGCCTGGCATCCAGCCACGGTGCACCGAATTGAAGGAAGGGCAGGTCCGTGCCCCGGCCTTCAGACACATTGGTCCCCTCCAGGAGGCACAGGCCGGGGTAGACGCGAGCCGTGTCCACAGACCGCATGTTGGGCGAGGGCGGGACAAAGGTCTGCCCGGTCTGTTCAAAGGCCATCGTGTGCGACCAGTCCGTCATGGGGATCACTGTGAGATCGGCCTTCACACCCTGTGACAACCAGCCTGCTCCATTAAAGAGTTTCGCCAGTTCTGCCACGGTCATGTTGTGTACCACGGGGATCGGATACAAGCCCACGAAACTGGAGAAACGTCCATCCAGCACAGGTCCCTGCACAGGGATTCCTGCGATGGGGTTGGGGCGATCCAGCACCACAAAGGGAATGTGATTTTCAGCGGCCGCCTCCATGGCCAGGGCCATGGTCCAGATGTACGTATAAAAACGTGCGCCTATATCCTGTATGTCAAAGACCAGGATGTCGATGGATGCCAGCATGTCCGTTGTGGGTTTGGGCATGCGTCCGTCATTTCTGTAGAGACTGTAAACGGGCATGCCATAGGTCGGGTGGGTCACGGTGTCCACGTTGGCACCAGCCGCTTGGGCACCCCACAGACCATGCTCCGGTGCAAACAGGGCCTTGACGTGGCAGTCGGGCAGTGCCATGAACACATCCACAATGGACTGTCCTGCGGAATTCACCGCTGTCTGGTTGGCAATCAATCCCACGCGCTTGCCGTGAAACACATGTGTGTATTCGGTGATGCGATCCAGGCCCGTCCTCGCGGGCATGCCCTGAACGCACCCTGCATTCAGGCAGATCAGGCAGGCAAGTGTGATGGCAATGGGTTTTCCATGGATCATGCCATAAAATAGGACGTGAGACGCGGCACGTCAAGCCTGTGTCCGTTTTATTCATACGCGTCCGGGGCCACCGGGTCGAGGCCGGGAGTCTCCGACACACCCCCAGGTGAACTGCAGTCAAGAATTGCGCGTTGCCAATTGCAGGTCTGGCACTTAAAATACCTTGAGACAGCCAAGACCGGCCATGAAGAGCCAGGATGACGCTGGGATGAACAGGATTGGCATCAAGATCAGGAGATTCGGATGAGACAGTGGACAGGTGAGATGGCAGCCCTTGTTTTGGCTTTGACGATATTGGCTTTCACGGCAGGACCGGTAAGGGCCGTGAACAACGGCGATGTGCCTGTGAATACAGTTGATTCAGCGAGGCGCATGATTCTGGACTTGGCGACTCACTTCGGCGCACAGTATACTGGCGGCGCCGAGTATTTGAAGCGACTGAACGAGATTGAAGCCCAGCTTAAGCAGGACAGGAATGATCGTGCGGCACAGGCCGCGCTGGAGACGGTTATACGAACGGCTGCACTGGCCAATCCGCTGCTGGACAGGGACACGATCATCGTCATCCGTCGCAAAGGCGAGGCCAATCGCAGTCTCAATTCCCACACCAGCGAAACGATCAAACGCACCGGGTGGGACAATGACATTGCGGAACTCAGCCAGCTGCGCAGCGCAGTTCAGGTGCGCCCGATTTACCGGCATGGCGGTGAGTCCGTGATGAAGCATCTGGATCTGGATTATTCCGGTGAGCACGTGATGTTTTCCGGGGTGGGGAGAAATGGGAATTGGGCCATTCTGGAAGTGGATATGGACGGCGGTCATCTGACCGAGTTGACGCCGGACGATCAGGATGGAGTCCAGTGGTTTGACGGATGTTATCTGCCTGAGAAAGACACGATTCTTTCCTGCTCGACCGCGGGCATGCAGGGCCTGCCCTGCGAGAACGGCGGCAGGCCCATGGTGAATCTGTACCGGGTGGCCACGGACAGCAAACAGGTCCGTCAACTGACCTTTGAGCAGGACAGTGACTGGCATCCTCGCGTGCTGCCGAATGGACGAGTGCTCTATTTACGCTGGGAATATACGGATACACCGCACTACTACAGCCGTTACCTGTTTCACATGAACCCGGACGGGACAGGGCAGCAGGAGTACTGGGGCAGCGGCTCTTATTTTCCCACGGCGTTTGTGTGGGCGCGGCCCGTACCGAATCATTCGAGTATGGTGGTGGGGATCGTGAGCGGGCACCATGCCAAGAGCGAGACAGGACGTCTCATGCTGATCGATCCTGCGCTGGGCCGAAAATATCCGCTGCGGATCAAGCCGACTTCCAAGATCTGGGGCGAAGAGAATACTGAGATCAATATTCATCCTGCCGCCCTGCCCGCTGAAGAGACCGGGTGTGTGCAGGAGCTGCCGGGCTGGGGACGCCATGTGGTGGGCAATGTGTACGACAACCAGGGGGGCGGCCAGACCTACACGTTTGGCACACCGTATCCCCTGTCGGACAAGTATTTTCTCGTGTCACTGCAGAAGGGTGAGAAGTGGGTACTGGCACTGGCGGATGTGTTCGATAACATCACGGTGGTGTATGAAGATCCCCAATACAGTATTTTTGAGCCGATGATGCTGGAGGCCAGGCCGCGCCCGCCCGTGCTGGCGGATCGGGTCGTGCCGGAGGCCAAGTCGTCGGTGGTATTCTGTACGGATATTTACAATGGGCCGGGCATGAAGGGGATCCCCAGGGGCACGGTCAAAAAGCTGAGGGTGTTTACGTATCACTACGGGTATATCCGCAGCGGCGGTCATGAGTCGTGCGGCCTGGAGTCGAGCTGGGACATCAAACGCATTCTGGGGACAGTGCCCGTAGAAGAGGATGGGTCGTTCAGTTTTGAAGCGCCTGCCAACATGCCGCTGTCGATCCAGCCAATCGATGCGCAGGGCGCGGCCCTGGCGTTGATGCGGAGCTGGATGGTGGGCATGCCGGGTGAGGTGGTTTCCTGCAATGGCTGTCACGAGAATCAGAGTCAGGTGACATCCGTAAAGATGACGGTGGCAGGGCGGCGCGAGCCGCGTCAGATCGCACCCTGGTATGGGCCGGCCCGTCCGTTTGCGTACACGACCGAGGTGCAGCCCGTGCTGGACCGGTTTTGCCTGGACTGTCACAACGAACAGGACAGAAAGGGCGGCCTGTCGTTTGAAACCGGCAATGCAGGAGACTGGCGTAAGGACAAATCGTATCTGAACCTGGTGGCGTATACGCGTCATCCTGGGCCGGAGAGCGATCTTGATCTCTATCATCCCATGGAATGGCACGCGTCCACGAGTCCCCTGATCCAGATGTTCAAGAAGGGGCATCATGGGGTGAGCCTGGATCAAGAGGCCTGGGACCGGTTGTATACGTGGATCGATCTGAATGCGCCGCATCGGGGCATGTGGAATAATCCCGACTTTGAAAAACGGCGTCTGGATCTGGCCCGGTTGTACGCCAATGTCGGTGTGAATCCTGAGCAGGAGCATCGGCGGTCGCTGGAACAGATGGGTGTCAGGCCGGTCGTGCCGGTCCCCCCCCGGCCCGAGGTCAAGGGGGTGCCCGATCAACTGACGGTCGCGGGCTTCCCCATGAGTGCATCCGAGGCCCGGACTCTGCAGGGTGACAAGGGGCCGATCGAGATTCCGTTGGACGACGATGTTTCAGTGGCACTGGTGCGCATACCGGCAGGGCAGTTTGTGATGGGGGCGCAGCAGGGTTTTGCAGACGAGTCACCGCGCAGCCAGGTCGAGATTGACAGGCCTTTCTGGATGGGTGTGACAGAGATTACCAACAGACAGTATCAGGCCTTCGATCCAAAACACGACACGCGCTACCTCGATGAGACCGGCAAGGATCACGCTGTGCCCGGGTACATTGCCAACCATGCGGACCAGCCAGTGTCACGCGTCTCCTGGCAGGAGGCCATGGCGTTTTGTGAGTGGCTGTCACAAAAGTGTGGGCGCAAGGTGACGTTGCCCACCGAGGCCCAGTGGGAATGGGCTGCGCGGTCTGGCAGTGGCGAGCAGTTCTTTTATGGCGACAAGGACACCGATTTCTCGCGATGGGCCAATCTCGCAGACGCCTCCCGGCGCCGTACGCAGACGTCCTGGGACGGCGGCAGTCGGATCCACGTGCGCAGGGAGTATCCGGCTGATTCCGTGTATCCGCTGCGTGACGATCGTTTTACAGACAAGTGGTTTATCGTGGATTATGTCAGGCAGTATGAACCCAGCCCCTGGGGCCTGTATGACATGGTGGGCAACGTGTCGGAATGGACGCGCTCGGACTACAGGGCCTATCCCTATCAAGAGGACGGACGCAACCACGGCGACGTTCGCACCCAGAAGGTCGCACGAGGCGGGTCGTGGAACGATCGGCCTCGTGTCGCAGGCAGCTCAGTGCGGTTTGCGTATGAATCGTATCAAAAGGTGTACAATGTGGGATTCAGGGTGATTGTCGAACAATGACCCTGAATCCCGCCGCTTTCTATTCCGGTGTAATCGTGATGGTGACAGGGACCGTTTCACTCACAGTCACGAACACAATGAGATCCGTGCCTTCCAGTTCGCGGTTGATTCCGGTCTTGTAGTCATGGGCCTTTCCGTTGACAAGGAGTGTCGCTCCTTTCGCATTCCAGTTTTTGATGCGGAAGGCAGGATTGAAGACGGGCGAGTCCTTGCTGCCTTTGAGTGTGATGGCACATGGACCGGATTGGCCTGACAGGTTTTCAATCTGATAGCATCGCTGGCTTCTGTCATACCCCTTTGAAACAAACCCAGACCCTGTGGACAATTCAGGGGCATAGGCCCACGAGCGGCCAAACCTGATCAGCTCCGTGATGCCCATGCTGTTCATGCCATACAGGCCGTTCCAGGAGAGACGGTTTCCCTGCTCATGGATGACCGGATCCGAACAGGGTGAGCTCATGATATGCGTGGGGCGGTCCAGGGTGCGTGCCCATCTGCCGTCACAGCGTGCCTGGTTCACGGGGAAGTGGTTGTATCCGCCGTTGATCCACCGGACCCACATGCGGTTGCCCGGCTCGAAGCAGATGTAGGGCTTGTTCTGCGACTTGAATTGGAACTGCTGAATGGTGTAGTCTCTGTTCCAGTCAGACGGCTTCTTGCTGGGATCCACAGACACGGTCCGCGTATTGTAGTCGTAATCCGCCACGCGCACGTAATCGTCCTCCAGGAGTTGCTCGGAACTCTGACCGGGCTGTGTCACCGGGAGGGATTCCTGATACTGGATCGCCCTGCCCGTGGTGCCCTTGTTCCAGGCCACCTTTCTGATGGCTGATCCATCCGGATAGATGGTGTAGTACTCATCGACCCAGCAGCCCCATCCGGTCTTGGGATCGGGCATCCATATGTTGTCGTGGGAACTGACCAGCGCATATCGCCAGTGGACCACGGCCCTGGCGTCACTGCTCTCAATGATCCGAACATGCGAAAACCGACACTGACGGTCCTGCATGTGTTCGAAACACCCCTCCGTATCATTGATGCCGTTGGCCCAGGTTTCAAGGCCCTGGTCCGTCATCCAGTTCTCGTTTTCAGACACCCAGCAGGGTCCGTACCTGACGCCTCGCCAGAAGATGAATTTCACGGGCGAGTTGTCAAAACAGACCACCACATCGGGGTCCTCGTCGACGCGCCAAAGGTTGTCCCATCCCGCGTAGTATGTCAGCTTCGTGTAAAAGGCGCCGAAACGGCCCGGGTTCTTTTCGATCGTGGGCAGCCTTCGAGGTTGAATATCCGGGGCAGTGACAGTGACCTTCAAGAAATTGCGTTTGACCTGATCAGCAGTCAATGCCTGGTCAAATATCATGATGTCGTCGATGATCCCGTCCAACCCAAAGTAAGTCGGCATGGTGCCCCACGTTCTGATGGTATCGCTGGGCCTTCCCGGTGCTGCCACCATGCCGATGATGCAGTTGTTTTTTGAAGGATAGGTCAAAGCCCCTGTGATGGCGACTGTGGATATTGCCTTCCCATTGACATACAATATCATGTCCTTGCCGGCCGTATACACGCCTGCAAGATGCATCCATTGTCTCAGAGGCATGGTCTCGTTGGCACTGGTGCAGGAGACCCACTGTTCGCTGATCGCGGTCTCAAAGGCCACCTGTCCGTAGGGTCCGATCAGGAGACGATATCCCTTGACTTCATTGGATTCGGTTGTGATCACCGGGCACCAGTTCAAGGGGTATTGTCCCAGAGACACCCATGCCTCGATTGTGAATTCCGTCCCGGGTTTTTTGATGTCTTGTCCTTTACGAATCACCTGGGTCGTAAACCCGTCAAGTCGCAGGCCCTGTCCGCGGATACCCGGTGCGGTTTCATAATGACCTTCCAGGGTGTCTGCGATATTTGTGGATGATTCAATCACCTCCCCGTCTTTTATGGTCTCAAAATCCCAAGTCATGACAGGCGTCTGGGCCAGGGCCAACGATGTGGTAAATAGACATAGCCATAGATAGAAATGTTTCATGAGTCACCCACTAATTGAACATATGGTTTCATTGATCAGGACATTGAATTCACTATTAGACCCATGATTATATGTCCCAGGGGGGGGCAGATCAACGGAAAAACCACGCCGGGACGGCCCATGGCGATCCTGGTGTGGTTGAATGTATGCCGTCAGTTTTGGTGTGGTTCACGGTTTATGGCTGATAAAGCTGTTTTCTTGAAATCAGTTTTCACTCATGCCCTGGACACAA
>JAIPFM010000080.1 GCA_021736645.1 Phycisphaerae bacterium
CAAGGCCCGATAAAATTCCGACCCCCTAGGGGGTCCCTCCCAGAGGGAAAAGACCATGAACCATCACAAGCACAATAGCAATGCGTACCGGTAAGAATAATTGTCGTCAACGGGAAAGAATAGTTGACGCCGGTCAAAAAAGATCAAAAAGCCCCAAAAAAGGCAAGAAATCGGCTTTCAGCTGATTGGTTTTTGGTTTTTAGTTCTTGGTTGCTGTCGAGTCCTTCAGCCTTCAGCCCCCAAGGGACTTCCCTCTACTCAGCCTATTTCCCTTCGCCCTGGCTATTGGTCATTGATCATTGGATATTGGCTGTTGGGACTAAGTTTTAAGTCTCAAGTTCTGGCGACCTTGTCGCACAGTCTGCGCAGAAAATAAACCACGCCGGTCATGCGATGAACATGACCGGCGTGGTCAAAAGTCAATCTAAAGAAGCCTGTAGGGATAGCCAACCTACTTGGCTGGAGAACTGGCGAATTCCATGCCTGGCTTGCTGAATTCCACATGGTTGTGGTACGTGGCGTATTCAGTGACCACCGCGCCTTGTGCGCCGGCCCGCTGAAAGTGCCATGATTCCGGATCTTCCAGAGTATAGACCTGGCCGGACTTGGCCGTGCGTCTGGCCACGTATTTGGATTTGAACCAGTCCTCGCCATAGCCCCAGGGACGCTTGGACTTGGGCATATCGCTGATCAGGGTCTCTGTGCCCTCGCCTCGATATTCGCCAAAGAACTCGACCGATCCGTAGCGCACCTGCCAGGACTCCATCTTTGGGCCGTATCCTTCAGCCCCGCCAATGTGCCGATGCTCTGGAAGCATTTGTCCAGGCAGCAGGTAGATCTCGTGTCCCAGGTAGCCAAACTTCTGTGTCTTATAGGTGCCGCTGTAGGCCTTTGCACCATTATCCCCATACGTGCCGGTCTTGTTGATCCAGAAGATCCCGGCCATGCCCAGTTTGCTGATGTCCCGCTGGAGAAAATCGCAGACCCACAGCGCCTCTGTCTTCAGGACATCCGGGATGGGACATCCCAGGCCCTTGATCATATCCAGGTAGGCGGCCTTTACGGCCTCAGCATCCAGAGCGCCATCTGCCCCGTAGAACTGCCCTTTCTTGAGATTTCTGTTGGCTGCATGACTGACGGATACGCCTTCTGAAGCAGCGAATACAGCGGCCACACCGAGTGCGCCCTTGATCATGTCCCGACGAGTTGTTTCCTGATTGGTGTCCTTCATCGATTTCTCCAAGTATTCATGATTTAATTTTACACATGATAACTACTACGGCGATTGCCGGCATGTTCAGATCTTGACTTAGAGCCCTTGCCAAGCCAATTCGATCAGTCAGCCTTACACTAGTATAATGAACAAGGTTCCGTAGATTATCCAGCATATTTTCCACATATAAGCCAACTGCCCTGCGATGTAAACTTAGAAATTGTTTAATTTCAAAGACTTATGTACACTCCACAAAAAATGTGTCCCTGGTGAGGGCCGCCCAAGTTGAGAATCTGTTGACAGACATCCCTAGCCCGTATTTCTCACAGCCCTTTGGCTGCAACCGCGTATCTCACGCCATCTCCTGGACTTGTCTTGATCGCCGACTTCGACGTATTTCAATACGCCTTCACCCAGCTCACTGCGCCAAGCCCAGGATCTGTCACGACCTACACGGTTTCGCCAAAAAGTTTGTGAGAAATCCGGGCTAGGCGGACCGCGGGGAGATCAACCTGTGAATGTGAACCGGGACAACCAGGGATCGGCGAGCTGAAACAGAATGATCAGCACAATCGCGGGTATGAAGTTGGCTGTCTTGATCTCCTTGAGTTTCAACAGATTGATCCCTATCATCATGATCAGCAATCCACCCACAGCAGACACTGCGTGGATCATGGCCTGGTCCGCATAGGGCGCCACCACACCGGACACGAGCGTCAGACCGCCCTGGACAATCAGCACCGAGAACGCAGAAAAGGCGACGCCCCACCCCATGACCGCTGCAAGGAGTATGGAGATAGAACCATCCATCACGGATTTGAGAAGCAGGAGCTGATAGTCCTTTTCTATACCGGCCTTGAACGATCCGACCACGACCATGGCCCCCACGCAAAACAGGACCGACGCATCCAGAAACCCCATGGCAAACTGCCCCTCTCCTATGGAGCCGGGCAGCCTGTTTTTCATCCAATGACCCAACATCAGAATTCTGTCTTCAATGCGCGCCCAGGTTCCCAGGAGCCCCCCCAGAACCAGAGAGAATACCATGTACAGGGCATTACAAGGTTCCTGTGACATGGAAATCCCAAGCACCAGGGTAAAGATACCCAGTGCCGTGAACACATTACTTTCATAGCGATCATGGATCTTTCCCTTGAGGCCCAGGCCTACAAGGGCACCGAACAGGATAGCCAGTGCGTTTATGACAGTTGCGATCATCAGGGCCTATTGATTGTACTTTGCATCATATTTTTTGATAATGGCCAGGTGCTTTTCACCCAAAGAACCGGCAGCGAAAAATGAAATGCCCTTGGCTCCGTTGTCGTGGGCTTGAACGATCGCCTCTTCAAAGTCGGCCATGTTGTCACCGTAATCTCCCACCAGCACGCCTGTCAGGAGGCGTTGTTCGGGATCCAGATCGCGCACGCCTTCGCGCGTGGCAAAACCGACCCAATACACATTTCCCTGATGATCCTTCTTGTACGCCATGGGAAAGAAATAGTCGATATTCCAGTGTCCCCAGTCCTGTCTCACGTATTCCCGTGCCAGTTGCGGAAAGGGAAACACTGCGGCAGAGGCTGCGACTCCGGCTTTATGGCAGATCTGTGTACACTCTTCCACCAGCGACGTGATGGCATTCATACGGAACTGCTGCCACGCCGGATTCTCCGCAGTATCGTCCATGTCGATGGGATCGATGCCGAACTTTGCCTTGAACTCCTGCCTGGCGAGCGGGTGATACCCGAAGTCGTATTCGGGCAGGATTCTGTCCTGCACCAGCGGCCCGCCATGATGGGGGTACTTTTTCTGGAGATCGGCACCCAGAATCACATCCACGTATCTGATGTAATCAAAATGGACTGAGGCGAGTCCCTCTATCTGAGCCTTCTCGGCCACACCCTTTCGAATGTAGTCACGGGCCCCTGGAGAAAAGGGACTCAGGAAATTGTAGTAGCCCACATAGGGATGAAAATCGCGGCAGCTCTGTCCCAGTCTGTTGACAGAGTACCACTCCGGATGCTCACGACACTCTGCACTGCCCCCCACATTCATCATCCAGTGCCACGCATGGACCCTGATGCCGCAGCGTTTGCCCATGGCGATCAGCTCCTTGAGTCTTGCCGGACCATCGCCGGGCAAAATGTCGGTGATGCCTGCGTCGGCAAACTGCTGCATTCGGGCCATCTGCGCTTCCGGCGATCCGGAGCCCGGGCCTCCCCAGGTGGCAAAGTAGAACGCCTTGTCCGTATAGAGGTCTTTGGGGCCCTTGTCGAGATCTGCAGCAGCCAGGGGCAGAACCACCATCATGGCGACAAACAAGGCCGCGAATTTCATTCCCCTCATAGAGTCGTCATGCATCGTCCGATTCATTGGGCTCTGTCCGGTCATGGGTCACCTCAATCATATATCACATCTTATGTATTTTTTCCAGTTCATCGATCACGTAGGTCTCGCCGGTCTCTTCATGGGTGAGACTGATATGGAATCCGTAAGGGTCGTCCTGCAGCGTGGCCTTCATGGCAATGCCCTTCACCACCAGCGCATCATCGCCGATCAGCGTCTGCATGTTTGCAGCCTTCATATTCGCTTTTTTCGCACGAAAGAGATAAAAGAGCGCGCTTATGATCGGCTCTTCTTGGGGGCGTTTGAATGACACCCCGCCGCGGGATCGGTCTGACAACTGAACATAGCCCCAGTATTCCGGCTCGTGCATCTGTATGACGCGCTGAGGTGACCACGTCCAGTTGTCTTCGCTCAGGGTCCGTCCATTGGGCCCCTGTTTGCGCGTATACTTGCCCTCGGGCGTGACCACGTGCTGCCACTCCACCTGAGAGAAATTGATGCGCCACTGGTCTCCATCCATGAGGGGACGCTTGCGTCCGAGCTCTTTTAACGCACTCCAGGGGAATGCCAGTTCAACGCACCATCCTGTGTCCGTGTCTGTGGGGTCATTGAGGGTTCCATCCACATGAACCCCGATCTTCATGTCCCTCATGTCCCAGCTCACCATGTAGTCGGCGCCGGACCGGTACGGCCGCATAAAGAACAGATCCCAGGGTGTCCCCAGCACGTTCATCTCAAACTCCCCGTATTGGGGTGTGAGCGCAGAGGGTTTGATAAACATCTCGAAATCATTCTCGTAAAATATCGTGGCATCTCTTTTTGTCTGATATCCCCACACGTGGGGTTCTTTCAGTTCGGCAAACACGTAGAGAAAGGTCTCATCCCAGAGCATCTTCATTCGGGTCCGGAAACGCGGGATTGGCTTCTTGGCACCCTCGATGTCGTTAAATGTCTCGCTCCAGGGAGCGTTGTCCCACACAGCGTCGGCCTTTCCGTCGATCACCGGCGTCTGCTGAGCCTTGTAGGCCACATAGCCCCTGGGAGGGACATAATCCCAAACCTGTTGAGCCCATGCGGCCTGGCCCATGCAGGCAATCATCAGGCCCATCAACCACACAATGCATGTTTTTCTAAGTGTAAACATGGCTGCGATTGTAACCCCCTCGAGTGAGTCAGAGCAAGAGTAAAACCGATCCCGATGTTGCGGCGTATCACGGATGATATGACTGCGCAGGCGCAGCAGCACGCCAGCCGGCCTTGAGCTGGGCGGCAAGTTCTTCCATGACCTTAACCTGTCCTGGCCGAGCCGCAATATTCATATTTTCTTGAGGATCGATCTGGTGGTCGTACAGTTCGTAGGCCACGGTTCGTCTGGTATTCCAGTGCACCCATTCTACATAGCGGTAACGCGCTGTGCGTATGGCATACCCCATATACTCCTGCCCGTCCGGGGCCATCCAAATGCCTTCACGCAAGAACTGACTGAACACAGCCTGTTTCCAGGGACGCTTGGGGTGTGTGATCAGGGGCACCAGACTCACGCCCTCCAGATTGGAAGGGATATTCAACCCGGCTAGGTCACACAGGGTTGGATACACATCCACGAATTCCACCAACTGGTGACATTGAATCTGTTTGCCCAGGGTTGTGGGTGTACTGATGATCAGGGGGACCCGGGTATCAACCTCGTAATTGGTCATTTTGCACCAACTGCCGTGTTCGCCCAGTTTCCAGCCATGATCGCCCCAGAGCACGACAACCGTATTGTCCCGAAGACCCAGTGTCTCCAGTTCTGCAAGTAATCGACCGACTTGAGCATCAATGTAGCTCACACAGGCCAGATAGCCATGTTTGAGGCGACGCGCCTCTGCCTCAGCCACCTGGCCCTGTTCCGGTCGAGGCACGGTTTTGAAGTCCATGTAGCCCCGCAGTTCACGCAGGTTGTTGATCGCCATGATGGGCGAGTCCCTGGGCACAAACGGATTGGCTGCCAGGGGCAAGTTTTCTCGCTGGTACAGGTCCCAATATTTCTTGGGCGCATTAAAAGGCAGGTGAGGACGATAAAAGCCCACAGCAAAGAAGAAGGGCTTGTCCAGGGTCTTCAACTCTGCCAGTTTTTTCAGGGCCAGATCGGTCTGCGCTCCATCATAGTACACATGGTCCGGCTGATCCACGATTTCCGTGGCGGTTGCCTTTAGATACCACTGGCCGAACTGATCGATATATCTGTCCTGTTTGCCCTGGGCTGTGATATCTTTTTTCCGTTGATCCAGATACGCCACATTGTGCGCATGGCGGTACACGGCATCCGGATCAAACGGATACCCCTTGATGAACAGCTTGGGTTCGCTCCAGGAGGCCTCGTCCGGAATGACGTTGTGATAGATTTTGCCGAGTCCCACCGAATGATAGCCCTGCTGCATGAAGTACTGGGGCAATGTGACCACATCCGGTGTGGTGAGGCGAAACCTGTCCTGAAGGGTCCACACCTTGATCGTGTCCGGGCGCAGTCCGGTGAGCAGGCTGGCTCGGGAAGGATTGCATACCGCGGATTGACAGTGGGCCTGTGTAAAGGTGATGCCGTCCCGGGCCAGTTGATCGATATTGGGACTCTTTACATATGCGTTGCCATAACAGCCCAATTCGGGCCGCAAATCGTCAACCGCGATGAACAGGATATTGGGGCGTGTCATCTGTGCTGCCTGAAGCCGCGTCGCATGTCCCAAGGTCATACTCCCAAGGAGGACCATCAGGACAAGACTGAGACATTGTTTGCCTGTGTGATGGTTTATCAGACAGTGCTTTTTGCGAGTATGGTTCAGGGCATGGTTGAGGCAGGACATAGGTTTGACTCCTTATTACAAAATAACATGCCAGTTCCACAGGTTGACTGAAACGGCCTGTGAAGCCTAAAACACACCCTTTTGGGTCAGCACGTTGTCGCGTATGTCATACGTTCACGTCCATCGACACTTGGGGGTGTGCCGTACCGTTCGTATCGTGCGGGCCGGGAAATCCTGGCAATCTATCCTGAATTTGATATAGATATAGCATAGTACTTCAGGAATCTGCAAGTACAATGGCGACTTCTAAACCAGTGTAAGAAAAGAATTGAAATGGAATGATATGAAGATGACAAACCTACCCGGCATATTGAATGATGTGATTGGCCCTGTCATGCGCGGACCTTCCAGCTCACATACAGCCGCTTCATGGCGCATTGGACGTACTGGACTCGATATTTTGAATGATCCGTTGGAAAAGGCCTTGGTGGAATTTGACCGCCAAGGCGCCTGGGCCCCGAATTACCGCGAGCAGGGGACGACCATGGGGATTGAAGGCGGACTCTTGGGCCTTGAGATGACGGATGAAAGGATGAAGGATACTGAAGGCTATGCACGCCAAAAAGGCATTACCATAGACTATCAGATAAGCGCCTTCCCTACGGACCATACAAATACAGTGAGGCTGACCCTCTGGGGAAGCACGCAAAGGAGCGTACAGATTATCGCGGTTTCCCTTGGGGGCGGCTCTTTTGAAATCCGATGCATTGATGGCTTTGGCGTGAAGATCAAGGGAGACTGGTATGAACTCCTCCTTTTTGCCAAGGAGAAGACCGATATTTCGGAGGCATTGAAAACCATACTTCCCGAAGGCATGACATGTGTAGCAGCACAGGATGGCACGCGATACATGTATGAATGCAAATCCTCGCACCCCTTTTCACCCGAATTGATAGCGCAACTCAAACATCATTCTGACATAGAAAACATCGCAGTGATCAATCCCATCATGCCCGTCATTTCAGGCAGGCAAAAAGAGATGCCCTTCACCACGGTTCAATCGTTGATTGCGTACGCCGAACAAACAGGGTCCAGCCTGGGCGATTTGGGTCTGGTGTACGAAACCTGTATCAGTGGGCTGACAGACCAGGAAGTCATTGACAAAATGACATCGCTCGCTCACATTATCGATGCGAGTATTGCGACCGGGCTCAAGGGAACGCAATACAAAGATCGAATCTTACCGCAGCAGTCTCACTTGATCGAACAGGCCGAAAAGGCAGGCACCATCAAACACTCGGTGGTGAACAGGATCATTGCCAATGTCTCGGCCTTGATGGAGTCAAAAAGTGCCATGGAAGTCATTGTGGCAATCCCCACTGCCGGTTCCTGCGGCACTGTGGGCGGGTCGTTTCGGGCGATTGCCGAGGATCTGGGATCTTCCAAGGATGACCTGGTCAAGGCCTATTTTGCCGCGGGTCTTGTGGGTGCCTATTTCGCGCAGGGCCCCGGGTTTTCGGCTGAAGAGCATGGCTGCCAGGTGGAATGCGGTGCAGCGGCCGGCATGGCTGGCGCAGGCATCGTGCAATTGATGGGGGGCACGGCCAAACAAGCCCTGGACGCTGCGTCCATGGCCATTCAAAACATGATTGGCCTGGTGTGTGACCCGGTAGCCGACCGCGTGGAAGTCCCCTGCCTGGGTAAAAATATAAGTGCCGGGGTCAATGCCTTTTCTTCGGCGATCATGGCCATGTCCGGTTTTGATGCGGTGATCCCATTGGACCAGGTTGTGCAGACCGTATCGCGCGTCAGTCGATCCATGCCAACCTGTGTTAAATGTACAGGCAAAGGTGGACTGGCAATCACCGAGACTGCCGTTCAGCTGAAATTGAAACTATCGGGCTTATCCAATTGAGGCCCACAAGAGTCGTGAAACCGGTGCGGTCCCGGATCCAGGGTCGTCTCAGCCACTTCAGTACCGAGGCCGAGTTCAGCAGTCTCGACATCTTCAAGGCTCGCCGTTGTCTCCCTGTGCACCGGCCGTATGCATGGCTCAGGAGAATTTCGCCTTGACGCATTCTCCAGGATTCCTATAATAATAGCTAGGTTAGAAGTCTGACAATGACCGGTTTTTTGTGTGTAATACCTTGGACGTGCTGCATTGAGCCAGCCTGACATAAGAACGAGCTTCGGCTTTATTATGGTATTGGCCAAAGAACTGTATCTGGAGTGCAGGGAACAGGATTCTCACGCAGGCGACCACGGACCTCTCTGTGAGAGGTCCTCTTTGTTGGGATAATGCGGGTCTGCCAATACATTGGATGGAAGGGTTTTCTCACGCTGTTGATTGGCACGCGATGGGTTGCCTTGCCATTCAGTGACTGGCTGAGTTGAATCAGCCAGATCTGTTGACACTAAAATCTATATTGAAGGAGGTTTTTTATGTGTAGAAAATGTCTGCTTGTGGGCATGCTTTTCGTACTTTTTGTCAGCGGTAGTCTGTTGGGCGCAAGTCCCCTGGAACAAAGTTCCGGCGCAGACGGCATTGTATCCGTGGAAGCAGAACACTATGATGAGATCATATCCAATGATCCCCACACCTGGTTGTTTGTCACTGAAATGTCGGATGGATTTGTACCGCCCGAGGGTTGGAGCGGTGACGGAGCCATGCAGTCTCAGCCCACCCAGTTGGGAGGCGGGGCTGGTCTACAGGGCACTGACTTCACGAGCACAAGCACGGGATTGATTTTTCAGGTCAATTTTGTGAAGACTGGAACCCATTATCTCTGGATCCTGGCGCGTGGCATGGACGGCAACTCGGACTCCTGTCACGCCACACTGGATGAAGAGGAAAATACCACAGCCTACAGGATTGACGGCTATAATAATAACTACACATGGGACAGGGACATGATGGACGGCGCGGGTGTGGCCACCCTGGAGGTGCCGAGCCTCGGCATTCATACCCTGGGTATCTGGATGCGGGAAGATGGCCTGACCGTGGACAAGGTCGTCCTCACCACCAATCCCGATTACACGCCTACCGGTCAAGGCCCTCCCGAGAGTCCCCGTGGCGCGAGCGCGACAGCGTCCGAACCCGACCCTGCCGGTGGTGCACAGGATGTGGTACGTGACATCGTGGTGTCATGGGAGCCGGGTAAATACGCTGCCAAGCATCATGTCTATTTTGGCGACACGTTTGATGACGTCAATACCGCGACCGTACCCACGGCTGCCAACCTGGATGTCAACGCCTTTGAACCGGGCAGCCTGGAATTTGGAAAAACTTATTACTGGCGTGTGGACGAAGTCAACGGCACGCCGGACAGGACCGTCTTTAAAGGGGAGATCTGGAGTTTTGAAGCAGAACCCTATTCACTCAAGATTCCGGGAGACGCCATCACTGTCACGGCATCCAGTTACGCCAAGGAAGACACGGGTCCTGAGAAGACGATTGACGGTTCCGGTCTTGATGTGTTGGACAGCAGAGACGCCACGCATTCAAATCTGACAGAGGACATGTGGCTCAGTGCCATGCCGGATCCCTCCCCCTGGCTGATGTACGAATTTGACCAGATACAAAAGCTCGATCAGATGTTGTTCTGGAACTCCAACCACTCCTCCGAAGTCGCCGTGGGGTGGGGTGTTAAAGCCGTTGACATCGAAACCTCGGTGGATGGCGTGGCGTGGACCCTTCTGCCTGAACCCAGGGAGCTCGCTCAAGGCCCCGGAATCTTCCCCAGTGAAGCGCAGGTGGTTGACTTCGGGTCGATTCCAGCCAAATATGTCAGACTCACTGTCCTGAGCAGCTGGGGTGGCATACTGCCGCAATATGGCGTGGCTGAAGTTCAGTTCTATGCCCTGCCGACTCGCCCGCGTGAACCCATGCCCGAATCCGGCTCAGTGGACGTCCATCCGAATACAGTCCTCGAGTGGCGTGCCGGTCGTGAAGCAGGCCAGCACACACTGTACATCAGCACGGATCAGAGTACTGTGGCCAACGGTTCGGCTGCCCCGGTGACCTCTGCCACAAACAGCCTGGACCTCGCCTCACTGGATCTTCAACTGGGCGAGACCTACTTCTGGCGCGTCGATGAAGTCAATGACACAGAGTCCCCCGCCATCTGGGCAGGGCCTGTGTGGCGTTTCAGCACACCGTCCACGCTGGTCGTGGACGACTTTGAGAGTTACGGCAACCTGTCACCTGACAGGCCGTTCCAGACGTGGCTCGATGGGTATGGCTATTCCGCAGATGAGTTTTTCCCAGTGACCTACCCAGGCAATGGTACGGGCGCAGGTATCGGCCACGACATCTGGGGCCCTGCCAGTCCTCATTTTGACGGGGCCATCATGGAAACGGTCAATACGGCACCGGGCAGCACGCAGTCCATGCCGTTCTATTACAGCAATACCGGCGGATCGGCCTCACAGACTGAACGCGCATTTGCCGACCCTCAGGACTGGACCGTGGGCGCGGCCAAGACGCTGTCCATTGCCTTCCGCGGGCAGGCCGGAAATACCGGCACACTCTTTGCCATGATCAATGGCAGCAGGGTCACCTATCCCCAGACCCCAGACAGCTCACTGTGGCATTTCTTCAACATCGATCTGTCGTCCGTGAATACGAACCTGCAGAGTGTCACAAAGCTCGTGATCGGCGTTGAAGGCAGCAATGCGTCGGGCATGATCTTGATCGATGACATCAAGCTGCATCCTGATGCAGGTCCTGTAGATCCGGGTTCCAGCGGTCTCCCGCTGATTGCCTGGGTCTCCTTCCACAACGATGATACCCAGCCCTCAGCCGGGGCTTCGGGTGCCGGTTTCACAGAGGCCCCGGATAAGCCTTACACCGATCTTCTGGAGGCCAACGGATACGAGGTGATGCGATACATCACCACCAATGCACCTGATCCTGCGGTGCTCAATGCCGTGGACCTGGTGATCGTCAGTCGCTCCGTGGCCAGCGGCGGGTACCAGGACGCCGGTGCCACTGCGTGGAACAGCATTACCACACCCATGATCATCGCAGGCGGGTACACGACTCGGTCAAGCCGTATGGGCTTTACCACAGGCGGGACAATGGTCGACACCTCCGGAGACATCACACTGACGGTCAACAGTCCCACCCACCCCATCTTTGCAGGCATTGAACTGATCAACGGCACAATGGCCAATCCATTTGCCGGCGTGGTCGTCTATCCTACAGATGGAACCACTGCGGCAAGGGGCATCTCCATCAATAATGATCCATTGAACGCGGACGGGACACTGCTGGCTTCTATTTCATCGGCCGGCAATGGTCCTGCTGGGGGTATGGTCATTGGCGAGTGGCAGGCCGGAGCCACATTGATACATACCGGTGGCGCAGGGACAGATATCCTGGCCGGGCATCGACTGGTGTTCTTGACAGGGGCTCGCGAGGCCGATGGCATCAGCTCGGAAACGGCAGGTCTGTATGATCTGTACGAAGATGGGGCCGCCCTGTTCCTCAATGCTGTAGAGTATATGCTCCCATAGGTGGCTGAAGTCACAGTCTCAGGACTGGATGAGTTGAAAACTCCGGGTCTGATAGTACACGCTGTACTATCAGACCTTTTTTATTTGAGTCAACCAGGGCAAATCAAAAGACGCCTTCGGGGGGACACTGGATTCGGGCATGCCCTTGATCACCAGGCCACAGGTCCCGCAGATGCCGTCCCCGCAGTTTCCAAATGACCAACCGGGACGGCATGCGACTCCGCAAAATGGTCATGACCGGCACAGACTGCGGTGTGTGGACTATTCAACTTGACCGAGCGTCTTGACCACCGTGTCTGCCAGCGCGTCACAGGCCTGATGGATGTCTGCACTGGGCCGGAAACGTGATTCCACCGGGTCCGCGATGAGTTGGTGCTGGTTTTCACGGTACCATCGCATGAGGTATTCCACGCCGCCGCCGCCCCAGCCGTACGAACCAAACGCGCCCCAAAGGCGGCCCGGGCCGGGACGCAGGCCCTGAAGATAAATAAGCAGTTGGCCCACAGATGGAAAGATGGTGTCATTGATCGTGGGTGTGCCAATGAGGATGACCTTGGAGAACATGATCTCCGTGACAATGCGGCTCATGGGATTCGTGCGAATGTGCATTTTACGCACCTTGACATCACTGCCCGAGATCTGGTGGTAGAGACGGTCCGCCATGATGTCAGTGGACCCCCACATGCTGTCATAGAGGATCAGGGCACCGTGGGCGCAGCGTGCACTGGCCCAGCACTTGTAGTAGGCCAGGATCTCGTCCACATGGTCCTTCCAGAAGATGCCGTGATCGGGCAGGATAATCTCGGGCGCGATATCGTTTTTGGGCAAGAGTTCCAGGGTCTTCAAGACAATGTGATTGAAGGGCAGGATAATATTGGCATAGTACAGGGCTGCATCATAAATGGGCAGCTCCACCTCGTAGTCGAAACGCTCTGAAGTGGCCTGCAACTGTCCAAAAATGTCCGAGGAGAACAGGACCTTCTCTTTGGGCATGTACGTCATCATGCTGTCCGGCCAGTGGGCCATGGGCGTCTCAAAGAAACGGAAGGTGCGCCCGCCGAGTTCTCGCGTCTCTCCGGAGTGCACCAGTTCAATCTCGCGGTCGAAGTTGTAGTAACGATGCAGGCCGCTGATGGCATTCTCAGACCCGTAGATCGTGGCATTGGGCATGGCCTGGATGGCGGCCAGGAAGGCGCCGGAGTGGTCAGGCTCGATATGATTGACGATGAAGTGTCTGATCTTGTCAAGCGGCGTGATCTCTGCGATCTTGGCCAGAAATTCCTGGGTAAAGGGGGCCTTGACCGTGTCAACCAGCACCGGCTCCGGGCCATTGACCAGAAATGCATTGTAGGTCCCTCCCCGGGTGATGGAAAAACCGTGAAAGTCCCGCAGGTTCCAGTCCACCACGCCGACCCAGTAGATATCGTCTTTTATGTGTGTGATTCGATGATTCATGTCGTTACCTCAGTGTAGAGCCCAAAGTCCAGAGTTCAGAGTCAACCATGAAGCATCAACCGACTCTGGACTATTGACTCGGGACCGTTGACTATTGACTGTGACTACAATTTTCCTTCATTCGCGTGCTTCTTGATCTGCGCCTTGATTTCCTTGATGCGAATCGAGGGTTCGATACCCTTGGGGCAGACCTCCGTACAGCGGCTGACTGTTCGGCATCCCAGGGCCCCTTCCGTGTCGTTGACCTTCTTGAGGATTTCATCGCGGTTCTCATTGCGATCGTCAAAGGCAAATCGCTGCGCAGCGGTCAATACTGCGGGGCCCAGATAGGTGTCATCCACGGCCGTCAAGGGACAGGCCGCGTGACAGGAGGTGCAGAGAATACACTTGACCGCGTCATTGATCTGGGCGCGGCTGTCCCGAGTCTGCAGGAGTTCACGTTCGTGCGGCAGTGTATTCTTGAGGTGCGGATCAATGGATTTGTATTTGTCCAGAAAGGCCTCGATGTCCACCACCAGATCCTTGAGGACCTTCATGCGAGGCAGAGGCTCGATCTCGATCACATCGGTGCCCAGCATGGCCACCTGCGTGTGGCACGCCAGGGTGATGGCCTGGTTGATGACCATGGCGCAGGAGCCGCACACTGCGCCGCGGCAGGAGTACCGGAAACTGAGGGACCCGTCCACATGGCGGACAATATTCCACAGGGCCTCCAGGACCGTCATCCCGGGACGCAGGTCAATGGTGTACTCCTGTACCCAGGATTTGTCCTCACTCGGACTGTAACGCTTGATCTTGAATGTCACTTGCTTAGCCATAGATCACCTTTGATATCATACACCGTGAAGTCTGAAAGCATGAATCGTTTTGCGTGTCCTCTTTCATCCTCACAGCTGATCCTTTTCTAGTACTTCCTCTCCTGCGGTTCCCACCGTGAGAGATCCACGTCTTTTTTGCCAAAGACCGGTCCGTCCTCACCCGGCGTCGCCAGCGTATGATGGAGCCAGTTTTCATCGTCACGTGTCTGATAGTCGTTGCGTGCGTGCGAGCCGCGACTTTCCTGGCGGCGCAGCGCCCCTTCGGCAATGGTCTGGGCCAGATCCAGCATGCCCTCCAGCTCCAGGGCCGTAATCAATTCCAGGTTGAATTCACGCGTCTGAGAGGTGAGCCCGACCTGGGTGTACTGTCTCTTGAGTTTGCGGATATGATCGCAGGCCAGTTGGAGAGACTCGGCCTCTCGGTACACGCCCACGTTCTGGAACATGGCGGTGCGCAGGTCGTCGTAGACCTGGCCCACCGTGACATCGCCCCGGGTGGAAAACCGTCTGACCAGTGACGCCTCCCGGTCCTTGCTCCGCTGGTTCAACAGGGCTTGACCGGACAGGGTCGGCCCTGTGCCCAGGAAGTCTGCCGCAGAGTCGCCGGCAATCTTGCCAAAAACCAGCGTCTCAAGCAGGGAGTTGCCGCCCAGACGATTGGCGCCATGCACAGACACGCATGAGCACTCGCCGCAGGCATACACACCTGCCACATCGGTCTTGCAGGTGGCATCACAGTCAATGCCGCCCATGGTGTAATGCTGACCGGGCTGTACGGGCATGGGCTCCCTGGTGATGTCCACCCCGGCAAACCGCAGGGCAATTTCATGGATGCCCGGCAGACGTTCCGTGATGCGCTCAGCGCCAAGATGCGTCAGATCCAGGTGCACATAGGCGTTTTCAAACCCGCGTCCGGCCTTGATCTCAGTCACGATCGATCGTGCCACAATGTCCCGCGGCGCCAGTTCCATGGCCGAAGCCGCATACTCGGCCATGAATCGCTCGCCCTTGTTGTTGAACAGGTAGCCCCCTTCGCCACGGGCCCCTTCGGTAATCAGGATATTGGTGCCGTAGAGAGTCGTGGGGTGAAATTGGATGAACTCCATATCCTTGAGCGGAATACCGGCCTGGTAGGCCATGGCAATGCCGCTGCCGCTGTTGATCAGGGCATTGGTGGACTGGGCAAAGACGCGCCCAGCGCCGCCGGCTGCCAGGATGATGGCCTTGGCGCCAATGGCCGCGACCTTGCCGTCCAGCATGTTCATGGCCACCAGCCCGGCGCAGCGGTTGTCCTCGATCACGAGGTCCAGGGCATACCACTCCTGATAAAACGGGATATCCAGTGCCAGGCACTGCTGAAACAGGGTGTGCAGGAGATTGTGCCCTGTCCGATCCTCTGCATAACAGGTCCGTGCATGGGCTCCCCCTCCAAACGGACGCTGGCAAATGCGCCCGGAAGCGAGACGAGAAAAAGGGGTTCCCCATGATTCCATCTCATAGACCCGAGGGATGGCCTGCTCGGTCAAGACACACACGGCATCCTGGTCGGCCAGGAAGTCGCTGCCCTTGACCGTGTCAAAGGCGTGCTGTTCCCAGGAATCCTCGTTGGACTTGTCAGTGGCATTGTTGAGCGCCGCATTAATGCCGCCCTGAGCTGCCACTGAGTGTGAACGAATGGGATAGACCATAGAAAGGACCGCGCACTCTACTCCGCGCTGGCGCGCTTCAATTGCTGCACGCATGCCGGATAAGCCGCTACCCACAATCAACAGGTCGTGTTGCATAGCATTCCCCTACTAAATTTGGATAATTGCTGGCGTTTGTCTAGATATACGATAACCATACTGAAAGAATCTTGCTGCGTCTAGAGGGTTCCAAAAGGTTTTTACTGCAGCCTGAGATTTGGCGGATTTTTTTCTACAGAATCTTTGTCCAGGCCGAGACACTGGGTTTAAGATGGAGAAGGCACATATATAATGTGTGAACCCAAGCCCCTTGTTTCCAGTTTATCCATTCAAATTCCTTGCGAACTCCTCAACTAAATATTAACCTTAGACAGTTTATCCATTAGAATTCGGAGTTGTTCATGTCATATCGCACTGAAAAGGACACCATGGGCACCATGCAGGTGCCTGAGCAAGCCTATTACGGGGCCCAAACAGCTCGCTCGCTGCAGAACTTTGCCATTGGCATTGAAACCATGCCCCTTGAGGTCATCCATGCATTCGGCATATTGAAGAAGGCCGCGGCCCAGGTGAATTGTGACCTGGGTCTGTTGTCCGAGGAAAAATACAACCTGATCGCTCAGGCTGCGGACGAGGTGATTGCCGGAACCCTCAACGAGCAGTTTCCCTTGAGTGTGTGGCAGACCGGAAGCGGCACACAATCCAATATGAATGTGAATGAAGTCATTGCCAACCGTGCTATTGAGCTGGCCGGAGGCGTGCTGGGCAGCAAGAGCCCTATTCACCCCAATGATGACGTGAACAAGTCTCAATCCTCCAATGACACCTTTCCCGCAGCCATGCATATTGCTGCGGCCCTGGCTGTCACAGAAAAACTGCTGCCCGCAGTCGAGGCCCTGTCCAGCCGCCTGCAACTCAAGGCCCATGAATTTTCGCACATTGTCAAGATCGGACGCACCCACCTGATGGACGCTGTGCCCCTGACCCTGGGGCAGGAATTCTCCGGGTATGCCGAACAGGTGGAACGCGGTCTGGCCCGCATTGGCGCTTGCCTGCCCCGCCTGTACGAACTGGCCATTGGCGGCACAGCCGTGGGCACCGGGCTCAACACCCATCCGGAGTTTGCCGTACGCGTGGCCAAGTGCATCGCGAGCATGACAGGCCGGCCCTTTGTCACTGCGCCCAACAAGTTCGAGGCCCTGGCTGCGCACGATACGATCGTTGAAACCAGCGGCGCACTCAAGACCCTGGCGACCTCCCTGTTCAAAATCGCCAATGACGTGCGCTGGCTGGCCTCAGGCCCCCGCTGCGGACTGGGGGAACTGAATATCCCGGCCAACGAGCCCGGCAGCTCCATTATGCCCGGTAAGGTCAATCCCACCCAGTGTGAAGCACTGACCATGATCGGGATCCAGGTCCTGGGCAACGATGCCGCCATTGGCTTTGCCGGGGCCTCGGGGAATTTCGAGCTGAATGTCTACAAACCCGTGATGATCTACAATCTCCTTCAGTCTGTCCGGCTCCTGGCAGACGGCTGCCATAGCTTTGACAAGAACTGTGTGTCCGGCATCGAACCCAATGTCCCACAGATCGAGAGCCACCTGCGCAATTCCCTCATGCTCGTCACGGCCCTGAATCCCCACATTGGTTATGACAAGGCTGCAGCCATCGCCAAGCACGCACACGCAGAGGGTGTCACCTTAAAGGAGGCTGCTGTGGCCTTGAAACTACTGACTGCAGAGGAATTTGACGGTCTCGTCATCCCGGAGAAAATGACTTATCCACAGTCGTAAACCATGAAATGCAGGCCAAGCCGGCCCTAAACGAGTCAGGCGTTTTGGAGGAATGGGATGGAAATACAGGATGTCTTTGTCAGGGCGTGACAGCAAGACCTTTGAAATTTGGTGATTTATTTTTCCGAGTGGAAACAAATAACCCTGTATCCACGTAGGGAAGGGTACTATGAATAGAAAACCTGTGCGTAAGAGACTGAAGAGAAATGAGTTGGTGTTGACAGCACCCTGCCCCAAATGATATCTATGCCATCTATGTCTGAGGAGACTAACCATCAAACTGCATGAATACCAAGCCAGAGAACTTTTGCGAACCTATGGTATCTCAGTACCTGACGGAAAGGTCGCTGAGACCGCGGACCAAGCTGCCAGCATCGCGGCCCAGTGGGACGGTGCCGTGGTGGTCAAGGGCCAGGTCCTGACCGGCGGACGCGGCAAGGCCGGCGCTATCAAGGTGGTGTCCTCTGTGGCTGAAGCCCGGGCCTCTGCTGAAAAGATTATTGGCATGACTGTCAAGGACCTGCCCGTGAACAGGGTCCTGATCACAGAGCGCATCAATATTGCCTCTGAATACTATCTGGCCGTGACCATTGACCGCGAAGCCGAGTCTGTGGTGCTGATTCTCAGTGCAGCCGGCGGCATGGACATTGAAGAGGTCGCAGCCACGGAACCGGAGAAGATTCGACGCCTGACCTTGACTGCTGATCCGTCGCCGGAATCATTGAAGACCTGGCTGGCCCATGCCTTTCCCGACGCCGGTCATCTGGACCAGGCCGTGCCCATTATTCTGGCCATGAACAGGCTGTTCCGCGAAAAAGACTGTTCTCTGGTGGAGATCAATCCCCTGGCCATTACGGCCGAAGGTAAACTCGTGGCAGCGGATGCCAAGATCGTACTGGACGACAATGGCGTACCGCTTCATCCCGAACTGGCCGAGCTTCGCAATGACGAGGAATACACGGCTGACGAAATCGAGGCCAAGGCCGCAGGCCTCAGCTTTGTGAGTCTGGAAGGCGAGATCGGCTGCATGGTCAACGGGGCCGGCCTGGCCATGGCCACCATGGACGGCATCAAGCTCGCCGGCGGCACAGCCGCCAACTTCCTGGACGTGGGCGGCAGCTCCAACCCGGAAAAAGTCCTGACTGCCATGCGAATCCTGCTGCGTAATGACCAACTCAAGGTGATTCTCATCAACATCTTCGGCGGGATCACACGCTGTGACGACGTGGCCCGAGGCATTCTCATGGCCCGCGAACAACTGGGCATTACGGTGCCCATGGTCATCCGCCTGGTAGGCACCAATGAAACCCAAGGCCGAGACCTCCTGCAGCAAGCCGGACTGATCGCCACACGAAGTATGACCGAGGCCATCGAGCAAGCCGTGGCCCAAGCACAGGGGGGAGCACGCTCATGAGCATCCTAGTCAACGAACAAACCAGGGTCCTGGTCCAGGGCATCACGGGACGCGACGGCTCGTTCCATGCCCGGTCCATGCAGGAATACGGCACCCAGGTGGTGGGCGGCGTGACCCCTGGCAAGGGCGGGCAAACCGTGGGCACCCTGCCGGTATTCAACACCGTGGCAGAGGCTATGGCCGAAACCGGCGCCAACTGTTCTGTCATCTTTGTCCCGGCCCGCTTTGCCGCCCATGCCGTGCGCGAAGCGGCTGATGCCGGAATCTCGCTGGTGATCTGCATCACCGAGGGCCTGCCGGTTCTCAACATGACCGACCTGTCCGCAGAATTGAAAGACAAGCCCGTGCGTCTGATCGGACCCAATTGCCCTGGTGTCATCTCACCGGGTCAGTGCAAGGTCGGCATCATGCCGGGTCACATTCACAAACCGGGGGGGGTGGGCGTGATCTCACGCAGCGGCACACTGACCTATGAAGTGGTGTACAGCCTGACTGAGAGCGGCATGGGACAGTCCACCTGCATCGGTGTGGGCGGTGATCCCATCATTGGGACAGGCTACCTGGATCTGCTGGCCATGTTTGAGCAGGATGACCAGACTGACTCCATTGTATTGATTGGCGAAATCGGCGGCGAAGCAGAGGAGCGGGCTGCCGAGTATATAAAGACATCCGTCAGCAAAAAAGTTGTGGCCTTCATCTCAGGTCGGACGGCCCCGCCCGGCAAGCGCATGGGACATGCCGGTGCCATTATTTCCGGCGGCAAGGGTGGAGCTGAAGCCAAGGTTAACGCATTACGTGAGGCCGGTGTCGTGGTGGTGGACCGCCCCGATCAGATCCCAGGGGCACTGGCCTAACGGGATTGTCGGCCTCCGGAAAACCCTCGGAGGTAGTCAGTTTGGAGAACGTAAGTTACTTAGAGACTGTATATCGGGCATGGCGTCAGGATCCCGCATCCGTGGATCCAAGCTGGGCCCATTACTTTCTGCAGCAGGAAAGTGACACGGGTCCCGCGCCGGTGTCGCCGGTCACCCCACCCAGCCATGCACAGGACATGGCCTACAAACAGAGCCGGGTCGACAGTCTGCTCTGGGCCTACCGTGACATTGGGTACCTCTATGCCCAGCTCAATCCCCTGGGCGGGGATTACGGACCGGATCACACGTATATTCACAGTGAGGAACATTCCCGGTATGAGCAACTCACGCTCGAAAACTTTGGGCTCGAGCCCAGTGATTTGGATGACGAGTTTTCCGCGGGCCGTGGCCTGGAGCCCAGCCGTGCCCCTCTGCGGGACATCATCAAGGGCTTTCGGCAGACCTACTGCGAGTCCATTGGCGTTGAGTTTCTCCACATACAAAACAAAGACATGCGGCGCTGGCTCATCGAGAAGATGGAATCATGCCGTAATCAGCCCCGTTTGGAAGACAGACATAAAAAGATTATTCTGCGTGACCTGCTCCGCACCGAGTCCCTGGAACAGGGTCTGCATACCTTTTTCGTGGGGCAGAAACGGTTTTCCCTGGAAGGATCTGAAGCCATCATCCCAGGTCTGCACTTTCTGGCCAATAATGGTCTTCAGTATGGCATCGAAGACATCGTCATTGGTACCACTCACAGAGGACGTCTTTCAATACTCAACACCATCATGCACATGAAGCCAGAGGAGATCTTTTCCACCTTTGACGAGAACGTCAGACCCCGCATGTTCGGCGGAACCGGGGATGTCAAATACCACATTGGTTACGAAACCGACCACGTTCACAAGGACAGTGTCGTGCATGTGAGCCTGGTGGCAAACTCCAGCCACCTGGAATCCGTGGATGCCGTGGTCCAGGGCAAGACCCGTGCCATCCAGGATCTGAAGTACGGGCGCGATCGTAAACGGGTGCTGCCCGTGGTCCTTCATGGGGACGCTGCCTTCGCAGGTCAGGGCATTGTGGCTGAAACACTCAACCTGTCGAGGCTCAAGGGATACACCACCGGCGGCACTATCCACATCATTATCAATAATCAGATCGGTTTTACCACATCGTCACGTCAGGCGCGGTCCACCTTCTTCCCCACAGACATGGCCAAGGCCCTGCCTGTGCCCATCTTCCACGTCAATGGGGATGATCCTGAGGCCTTGATTCACGCGGCTGACATGGCCCTCCAGTTCCGTCAGACCTTTGGCGCAGACTGCGTGCTGGATGTATTCTGTTTCAGACGCTATGGGCACAACGAAAGTGACGAACCCTCCTTCACACACCCCTATATGTACCGGCTTATCAAAAATCATCCGGGCGTGGCCACACTCTATGGACGCCTCTGTGCAGCCACGGGTGTGGCTTCGGAAACCGAGCAGAATACCCTTCGCCAAAAATATGCGTTGACCCTGAAGCAAGCCCTGCAGCGCACGCGTGACGAGCACATGGACCAAGTGAATACCTCGCAGGGCGAGGCCTGGGACAAACTGGACCCGGATTACTCCCATGAGACCGTACCCACCGCGGTGCCTCAACAGACCTTGACGCGTATCGCCAGACACATCACCACGATTCCGGACAACTTCCACGCACACCGAACCCTGGAACGCATCCTGGACCGGAACTGGAAGGCCTTTGCCAAATCCAAACGCGTGGACTGGGCCTTTGCCGAATCACTCGCCTTTGGCTCGCTTCTGATCGAAGGCCTTCAGGTCCGTCTCAGCGGGGAAGACTGTGCACGCGGCACGTTCTCTCAGCGTCACATGACCTGGTGGGACATTCAGAGTGAAAGGCCGCATTCCTATACCCCCCTGCGTACCCTGCAGGAAGGTCAGGCACGCATGGATGTGTATGACAGCCCCTTGTCGGAATATTCGGTCCTGGGTTTTGAATACGGCTATGCCCTGGTGGATCCCCATGCCCTCACGATCTGGGAGGCCCAGTTCGGAGACTTCGTGAATGGTGCCCAGGTCGTGATCGACAACTATATTGCCTCGGCCCTGCACAAGTGGGACCGCAACAACGGTCTGGTGCTGCTCCTGCCCCACGGCAATGAAGGACAGGGCCCGGATCACTCCAGCGGCCACCTGGCCCGGTTCATGCAGCTCAGTGCCTGCAACAACATGCAGGTCCTGAACCTGACCACACCGGCTCAGTACTTCCATGCCCTGCGTCGACAGATGAAGGTCGGGTACCGGCGCCCCATGATCATCATGAGTCCCAAAAGTCTCTTGCGTCACCCGCGTGCCCTGTCCCCTGTGATCGATCTGACCCGGGACCACTTCCACGAAGTCCTGGACGACAACTGCGCCCCGGAAGAGGTCACCCACCTCCTGATTTGTTCGGGCAAGGTCTTTTATGACCTCAAGGCCAAGCAGGATTACATGGAGACCAAGACCATGGCCATCATCCGCCTGGAACAGTTGTACCCCTTCCCGGACCAGAGCCTGCAAACCTGTCTGGCACGGTACCCCCACGTGCACCAGGTGACCTGGGTCCAGGAAGAGCCCAAAAACTACGGTGCCTGGGGTGCGATCCGGGACCGGTTTATCACCCACTTCCCGGCCATTGACCTGCAGTATGTGGGCCGCGATGAAAGTGCCAGCAGCGCCACAGGGTCGTCGCGTTTGCATAAAGAACAGCAAGAACAGTTGGTCGAACAGGCCTTTGCCGGCTTGACCGCACCACAGGCCACACTGGTGTCAGCCAAAAAGGGAGACATTGCATGACAGTGGAAATCAAAGTGCCATCCGTTGGAGAATCCATTACCACCGGGACCCTCTTAGCCTGGCTCAAGAAAGAGGGCGAGATGGTCCAAGAGGGAGAGATGATCTTCGAACTGGAGACGGATAAGTCTCTCATGGAGGTCCCGTCGCCCTCGACCGGCATACTGGAGATCCTGGTGGCCCCTGAAACCGATGTCGAAATCGGCCAGACCGTGGGCAGGCTTGCATCAGGCCATGGCCAGACAGCGGCCGAAACGGTGCAGGTAGAGGAGCCCGTCCCTTCACCCCAAAAGCGCGACATCCCCATGTCACCCTCGGTCCGTAAAGTCGTGACCGAACACGGTCTGGATCCCAGCTTGATCCAGGGCACAGGCAAGGGCGGGCGCATCACCAAGGTCGACGCCCTGAAAGCGGCCGAAACCCAGGAGGCCGCAACACAACAACCGCCGCAAGAAAGTGTCCCATCCAAAGCCGGGCCAAAGCCCGAGGCTGTCACGGCACCCACCGCGGCAGTAAAACCGTCAGCACCGCGGCCCGTGGCGGCCCCACCCGTACCGGGTCGGCTGTCGGGATCGCGTGAGACCCAACGCGTGCCCATGTCACGCCTGCGCAAAAAGACGGCCGAGCGGCTCGTCCAAGCCAAACAGACCACCGCCTATCTCACGACCTTCAATGAAATCGACATGCAGCCGGTCATGGCCATTCGCTCCCGTCTCAAAGCCGGGTTTGAAAAACAGCACGGCACGCGCATCGGGTTCATGTCCTTTTATATCAAGGCCTGCTGTCAGGCCCTGAAGGCCTTTCCGGCCGTGAACTCCCAACTGGATGGCAGTGACATCATCTACCACAACTACTATGACATCGGTGTGGCAGTCTCACTTGACGAGGGACTCATTGTGCCTGTGGTGCGTAATGCGGATCAGTTATCCTTTGCCGAGATAGAGTCTACCATCCTCACCCTGGCCGAACGGGCCAAACACAAACAGCTCCTGCCTGATGAACTCACCGGTGGGACCTTTACCATTACCAACGGGGGCGTATTCGGGTCGCTTATGTCGACCCCCATTCCGGCCTATCCCCAGACTGCGATTCTCGGCATGCACACGATCAAGAAACGTCCGGTTGTCGTGGATGACCAGATCGTGATACGGCCCATGATGTACGTGGCACTGACCTATGATCACCGCGTGATTGACGGCAAGGATGCGGTTAGCTTCCTGGCCTTGGTCCGTGATTTCGTGGAACAGCCGGATAAACTGCTCCTGGAATTATAACGGAGACAACCCATGACACAGCCAAGACAAACGACCGGGCAGGACAAAAGCAACAAACACGGTACCGTACGGTTGCGCCCGGACACCCAAACAACGAAACAAAAGACAGAGGACAAAAACATGTCGGAACAAACCTTTGCCAAGGGCCTGGAAGGCGTCATCGCCACAGACTCGAAGATCTGTCGTGTGGATGGCATCAATGGCGGGCTCTATTACCGGGGCTACTCCATCCAGGATCTCGCTGCCAACTCCACGTTTGAGGAAACCACCTATCTGCTGCTCTACGGACGCCTGCCCTCCAAGACCGAACTGGCCGACTTCCAGGAAAGCATGAGAGGCAGCCGTGAAATCAATCACACCGTCTTGAACATGATCCGAGACTTCCCACCCCAGGGGTCTCCCATGGAACTCCTGCAGTCGGTCATCTCCTATCTCAGCAGCAGCTTTGTGCACAGGATCGAACATAACGCCACCTGTGACTGCCGACGCACCCTGCACCAGATTGCTCAGATCACCACGGTCCTGGCCACATACCAGCGTTTCCGCGAAGGCAAGGAATACCTGCCCTCACGCAAGGATCTGTCCCATGGGGCCAACTTCCTCTACCTGCTCCGCGGCGAAGAACCCACTGAACAGGAAGGCCGCATCATGGACACCTGCCTGGTGCTGCATGCCGAACACGGCCTGAATGCCTCGACCTTTACGGCCCGTGTCGTGGCCTCCAGCCTGGCCACCTGCTACAGCAGCATCTCGGCTGCTATCGGCAGCCTGTCCGGTTCCCTGCACGGCGGTGCCAATGAAAAGCTCATGGACATGGTGGATGAGATCGGTTCTATCGACAATGTCGACGCGTGGCTGGATCAGGCCCTGGCTGAAAAACGCAA
>JAIPFM010000081.1 GCA_021736645.1 Phycisphaerae bacterium
GCTGCCAAGGGACTGGTGGAGCAGGCACCCCGTTTGCCGGGCCAGAAAGAACAACGTTATTATCATTTGCTGGCCCCTGTGGATGTTGTGTCACTCCATGCCAGTGAAGCGCCTGCGTCCTGTGCGGCATCGGGCCCGGATCGTGTGGCTGAGCTGGAGCAGAAGGTGGCGTCACTGTCTCAGGAACTGACAGAGTTAAAGCAGCTCTTTGGCGAGTTCAAACAGCAGTTTGACTAAAATGCCCAGTTTGTGTCAATTTTAAACCGTGGCAAACGCTGCGTGCCTCCATTATTTTGGTTCTCTTGGAGGCGCCACAGGGGTAGTTTGCGTGTTATTCGTCATCTGATTTAGAGCCGTACTGACTTTCTCCAGAGACTGGATTGCCAGATTGGCTGCAGGCAGATCCTGCTTTTCTATGGCCAATGTCAGGAGACCCAGGTGATGAAGTGCGTTTCGAACCTGAGTTTTCAGGGCTGATAGTTGGGCTGGGGGCAGTGAACTGAGGTCAAGCGATCTTCGCCGTGCTGACCGACCGGGCTGCGTCAGGGGGCTCTCTGGCGCGTCAAGTTGCGTGAAGAGTTGCTGTAACCGGAGACCGTGCCTCTGAGCGGTTTGCCAGTCAGCATTCTGGAGACTCATCTTCAGTATATTGATCCCCATTTGAATACGCTGACACTGCATTTGGATGCGAAACTGCAGCATCTGAGGGGGCATCTGGCCCAGCGATTGACCCATGAGTCCCTGGCCCGGTGTGCCTGACGAGTGGAACTGGAACTGTTGATTCATGGGTCCATTGGGGCCGAATCCTGCGCTGGAACCCATTGAGAAACTGCCCCCGAACGACATGCCCGGGCTTCCGGTGCCGCCCATTGACACACTGCCTCCGGAAAAGCCGTTGCCAGGCATTGTGCCTGAGGTGGTACTCCAGGTCTGGCTGAATTGGGTGGACTGTGTGTTTTCAGGGGAAAATCCGGAAGGGTTCATGGGTGCGTTCATAGCTGGAGCAGGAAGGTCGAGTTGGGTTTCTAGAGATTCCCAGCATTCATCGAGGCTGTCAAACAGGTCGGAAGCCTCATGGTACCTGGCCTGTTCAATGGCCTCTTTGAAGGATTTGAGACGCCCGGTGGCTGTGGTGAGATTGTCTTGAATCGGTTTGTTCAGGGATTCGCTCAGGTCGGTCTTATGTTCTTTGAGGTAGGTGCCCACCAGCTCAGATAGGGCATTGCTGTGTGTCACTGCTGCAGACCAATTGCCTGAGTTGACTGCCTGGGTCAGGTCATAGTAGGTGCGCGCCGTCCTGGCCTCCCACGACTGGTCTTGGAGTGGCTGAGTGACTTCCCGGTTCAGCGATGGCCCGTGCATGGCATAGATGGCTTCAATATCCTGTGACGAGAGGCGGTCTCCAAACAGGGCCAATTCGTCCATCTTGCCCTTGAAGGTCTGATCTGCGATCTGCAGATTCGCATTGGCGAGGGGGACAGGCATGTTGAAGGTCCCTGCGCATTGGCCATTGAGATAGAGCATCATTTGCCCGGGCGTGGCTGTCAGCGCCAGGTGTGCCCAATGATTGGCAGGTATGCCGCGTCCCATGTTGAGGCTGGAACTGGCCTGTGAGAAGGGGGTGTTCTGCTGGATGCCAATGGTGCCCTGTGCGTCCAGGGTGATCTTCAAGGTGTGCTGCCTTGATTGAAGGGTGCAGGCCGTAAAAATGCCTGTATTGGAATAGCTTGTGGGCAGGAACCAGACGCTGAGTGTCAGTGCCTGGGTTGCAGCCAAGGGGATTCTCACCTGCCCTGTTGTGCCATTGAACTCGAGTGCCCCTTGATCCAGCCCTTCAGGGGTATAGCGAGTGCCCCGAGCCTGGATCATGCGCTGACCAGGCATCAAACTGGCTCTGAGCCGGGGGCCCTGCTGATCAAAGCCAAAGTAGGCCAGAGGATGTTTATCCCAGGTCTGTGAAGGGAGTTTTTGAGCGAGTGGGCCCGTGTTCAGGGCCAGGACGGTTGCGCTGAGCAGACACGTGACGATCGTGATCCTGGACATTATGCGCGTACACATTTTAGTCACCTCCTAGACAGTTTGCTTCAAACAAGCAAGGTGTTGATCAAGATGCATCAGAATTGGCAGAGTTCTATTTCTTCTTTTTCAGGATTTGTTTGAGTTCTTCGATATCATCGAGTGACAGGTCGTCACTTTCAATCATGGCAGCCAGCATGGGCTTGGCCGCTCCGTTAAAGACTTTTTTGAGAAAACTCCGGCTTTCAGATTGGATACAGGTTTTTTGAGTCAGCAGGGGGTAGTACAGGTACTGCCGTCCGTTTTTCTTAAAGGCAATGACCCCCTTGGTCAGGAGACGATTGATCAGGGTCTTGATGGTCTTGGGCTTCCAGTGTTTTGTATGCTCCAGGGCCTCAACCAGTTCATTGGCTGTCTGAGGGTGATTGGCCCAGAGCAATTTCATGATTTCCCATTCAGCGTCGGAGATCTTGGGCTGTATCTTCATATCAGTCCTTTCAGTATTACAAACGTAATATGATTATAGGATTCCTGACCATAAATGCAAGCCCAAAAAACTATCTTTTTTTTAGGCATGGAAGAAAGACGCAGTGTGGTGATTGGCACATCCCCGGGGTCTGGCAGGGTACAGGTTGACACCGTGCCTGGCCTGGAAAAGACTTGAGTGATGTCAAGCGTGTCGACTATACTGCTGAACCTATAGGATTTTTCCTCCAGGCTGGGTCTGAAAAATTGTATCCGGCTTCGAGCAGTTTGATTTCAGACAAAGCCTCATAGTGAACTGATGTTAGTCCATGACGCCTGGAGATCAATCATGACGGTACGTCAAAACCAAGACGGTTCAAACCACAGGGGACATGACGCGCATCCCAAAGCATCGTTTTGGCATGCCTTCAGGCCTGGACAAGATGTCATCTTCTTTGCCCTGTTCACGCTATATTTTGTGTATGAAATTGATGTCAGCCTTCTGTATCATGGCGCAGGATTAATTGGGAATTTTCCGACATTCTACATGGATTGGGATTTTCTGGCCAGGTTTCTTGCCTATCCGGGAGGCCTAGTGGAGGGTGCTTCGGCCTTTTTGGCCCAGTTGTTTTTTCATGCCTGGGCAGGGGCTGCTGTGGTGACTATCCAGGCCTGGTTATTCTCTTTATGCACAGATGGCATTCTAAAGGCTATGCATCTCGAGAGGTGGCGGATTCTGAGGTTTGCGCCGCCTCTGTTGTTGCTTGTCATGTATTCGAGCTATACGTTTTTTCTTCCCATGACAGTGGGATGTCTGGCTGCGATGGCGGGTGTGTGTCTCTACGCAAAATGGAAGACCGCGGGCGACCTGCCCGGTGTCATGAGTTTTCTTTTGATTTCAATCTGTCTCTATGTCGCAGCGGGGGGCGCTTACCTCCTCTTTGCGGTGCTTTGTGTGTTGTCTGAGCTCCTGTTCAATCGGCGATGGCGACTTGGCATGATCAATCTGAGTGTGGGGATTGTGCTGCCCTATGGGGTTGGGGTACTCCTCTACAGGATACGCTGTTTTGATGCTTACCTGACTCTGCTGCCTGCGTCCTGGAAAGACAGCACAGAAGTAGGATTGAGAAACGTCTACGCACTTTACGCCATCTTGCCCGGAGTCCTGGCCCTGTTTGGGATCTGGCGATGTCTGTTCAAAGGGTCAAAACGATATGTTTCACCCAGGAGCTTCTGGTGTGGCAGTCAAAGTACATTCGGCTGGAATTTTCAGACCCTGGTCCTGATGGGACTCACAACAGGGACCGTGATGTTCTGTCGCAATCCGTATCTCAAGACGCTCTTTCAGGTGGATTATTACTCTCATCAACGACAATGGTCCAAGGTGCTTGAGCTGGTCAAGGGAAAACCCTACCACTATCTGGTGTGCCACGCTGTGGATCGGGCCCTGTATCAGACAGGGCAGCTTGGAAGTCACATGTTCCACTTCCCTCAAAACGACAAGGCACTGCTGCTGACCGGCAAGGAGGCGCTTTGGCAGAAGTTCGATACGTACATGGATTTGGGCCTCATCAACGAAGCGGAAAATGCCCTGATGATCTGTATCGAGATGTATGGTGAGCGTCCGATCCTCTTGCAGCGTCTTGCCAAGATCAACATGATCAAGGGCAACCTCAGTGACGCGCGTGTGTATCTGGGGGCCCTGAGCAGGGTGCCGTTCTGGCGTGATCAGGCAGGGCACGCCCTGGCAAAATTGACACAAGATCCGGACCTGTCTGAAGATCAAGAGATCCAGCGTTTGCGTGCTCTGATGCTGAGGACCGATTTCGTGACAAACCGGGATGCCATAGCCTTGTTGTTGAAGGAGAACCCCAGGAATCACATGGCCTACGAATATCGCATGGCGTGGCTCCTGATGAACAGAAAACTGGATGACTTTATGGTCCTGTTCGAGCAATGCCATGCCCTGAATGCGTCAAGGATTCCAAGGCATTATGAAGAGGCCATACTCTTGTCCAGGTCACTCAAGAACCAGCCCATCAAAGAGGCTGTCAGTCAGGACGCCCAGAAACAACTCCTTGCTTTTGTGAAGGCACTCAAAGGCTGTGGTCGAGACAAAGCCCTGGCCAAAAGGACGCTCAAAGGGCCATACGGTGACAGTTACTTGTATTACTACTTTCTTGGCGGTTCAGGAGCTTCCTAATGCATAGACGTTTCATGATGGGCTTATTGAGCCTCATGTCAGTGGGCTTGATAGCCGCGGTTGTCTATTTCAAACCCGCGTATCAAGAACCCATCACAGAGTATGAATCTGTGGACCGCCCAGCCCATCTGCAGCCGGACTACAGCCATGCCGTGATTCCTCCGAATATAGCGCCCCTGAATTTTTCGATCCTGGAACCGGGCCTTTTGTATTGTGCCAGAATCTTTTCTGCACAGGGTGAACCCATCGAGATCTTCAGCCAAAAGTCCTGCATTCAGATCCCTCAAGCGGCTTGGCACAACCTCTTGAAGAACAATGTGGGACAGGCCCTGCACATGGATATCTTTGTCAAGCGTGAAGACCATCAGTGGCGTCGGTTTCAAACCATCAGCCATGAGATCGCCCGGGAAGCCATTGACGGCTTTCTGGTGTATCGGAAAATGCATCCCACGCATTTACGTGTCAAGGGACGAATCGGTATTTACTGTCGCGACCTGTCCAATTACAAGGAATCCATCGTACTGGACGGCATGAGTTACGAAAACGGCTGTGTCAACTGCCATTCTTTCTGTCAGCAGAATCCGGACAACATGCTGCTCGGAGCCAGATCAGACAAGTATGGTGTTGGCACACTCCTGGTAGAAGACGGCGTTGCCAGAAAAATCGATACCAAGTTTGGCTATACCTCATGGCATCCGAGCGCGCGATTGGCGGTGTATTCCATCAATAAGCTGCCCATGTTCTACCATTCGAGTCGAAACGAACCGCGGGACACCGTGGATTTGAATTCGCTCCTGGCCTGTTACCACAATGACACCAAGACTGTGGTGATTGAGCCGAAACTGGCTCAAAAAGAGTATTTGGAGAACTGGCCCGTGTGGTCCGGCGACGGCAAGTATCTGTATTTCTGCAGGGCACCGAAGCCCTGGTCTGATGACACGCCCAGCCCCCCGGCACAATTTGATCAGATCAAGTATGACCTGGTTCGGATCGCGTACGATCTGCAAACCAATACCTGGGGCGACATCGAGATCGTGCTGTCATCCAGGGAAACCGGGAAAAGCGTGGGCATGCCCAGGTGCAGTCCGGATGGCCGATGGTTGACCTTTTGCCTGTTTGATTACGGTTACCTGCCCACGTGGCAGGAAAACAGCGATCTCTACCTCATGGATCTCAAGACCTCAGGGGACGCCGTACCAGGGTATCGACGTCTTGAAATCAACAGCCCCAAAAGTGAGTCCTGGCTGACCTGGTCAAGTAACAGCCGCTGGATCGTCTTCAGCAGCAAGCGTCTCCATGGTGTGTTCACGCGATTGTTTATCAGCTATGTGGATCAGAGGGGCAAGGTCCACAAGCCCGTGGTCCTGCCTCAGCAGGATCCGACCTTCTATGAGTCCTGTCTCCTGTCGTTTAACACGGCGGAACTGGTCATCAAAGCCCCCCACGTCACGGGTGAAAGGCTTGCAAAGGTCTTCAGAAGCAAGGAGAAGATCTCTGTCCGGATGCCGATCACCATGGCCACGCCCAAAGCGGCAGACGCTCAATCCTACAGCGAACGAGAGTAGTTGAAATGATTTGTTTTTATGACGCGTCCATGGTAAGATGGTCGGTATGAAACGAACTGGAAATGGATGCCAATCGGTCATACCCGCCTGGCTTGTCGGGTGCTGTGTTTTTTTGATGTGCTGCCAGTGTGTTGCAGCGTCCGCCCAGCGAAAACCGAAACCTCGGTCCGGTCAGCCCCGGATCATTCGCAAGGGGTCGACAAGTCCCTCAGATTTTACCCCTGATATGCCGTTTGCCAAGGCCATTGATATCCTGCGTCATGCCACCAGTCCACCGGTCAGAATCGTGGTGCTGTGGAAAGACCTGAGGGATAATGCGGATATTGATCCATTGACACCCATTGGCATGGACGGCGTGTCCGGTGTGACCATGCGCACGCATCTGGAGCTGCTGCTCCAGGCCGTGGCCGGGGGCGGCCCGCGTCTGGGGCACATCGTTACCCACGGCGTCATTGTCATTGGCACACAGGACAATCTGCCCAAGAAACAGGTCGCCCGCATCTATGACATTCGCGATCTTGTCCAGAGTCCTTCCCTGGGCTTCTCGCGGCTTGCCGGGGGCATGATGATGCCGTTCAACATGATGTCTCCTGTCATGCCTTCCACGGCCAATACACAGGTACCCAACAGGCAGTAATTTACTATTCACACACCTGCCAGTTTTGTCCCATCCCACGTATCTCTCTGGATTCACCGCGCCTTCCCTGAAAAAAAATATAAAAAACTTGTTGAAATACACTGTACACACTGTATGGTAGTAGTGTGTACAGTTTGGAGTCAGGCTATGTATCTAACGATCGAACACAATTCAGGCGTGCCTGTTTCAGCCCAGATCGTGGCTCAGGTCAAGTATCTGGTGATCAGCGGCCAGCTTGAGCCGGGCGAACGCATTCCCTCGGTTCGGGCGCTGGCCAGGGAGTTGAAGGTCAATCCCACCACTGTGGCACGCATCTATCGCCAACTGGAGGCCGAGGAGATCATCTGTACCCAGGCAGGTCGAGGCACCTTTATCACGCAGGGACGATCCAGTCTGACGCTGGCAGAGAAGCGGCGTCAGATCGTGGCCAGGGTGCGAGAACTGGTGGTGGAGTCGGGGCGCATCAATCTGGATTACACAGAGTTGAGGAAACTTGTGGAGATGGAAATAGCTCGGATCGAGCAGAAGGAGAGCCGTTCATGAATGTCATTGAAACCCGTGATTTAGTCAGATACTTCGGCGCTGTCCGGGCCGTGTCCGGTATGGACCTTGCCGTGCCCACAGGCAGCATCTTTGGTCTGCTCGGTGAGAATGGCTGCGGCAAGACCACCACCATCAATTTGATCATGGGCGCCCTGGTACCCCACGAGGGGACTGTGCGAGTCTTTGATGAGGATCCTTTGTCATTCACACCGGCCACACGTGCTCGCATCGGTTATCTGGCCGATGAAATGGCACTGCCCGGCTGGATGACGCTGGGCGAGGCCATTGGCGTGCAGTCCTCGTTTTTCGAGCAATGGGACAATGACGCACTGTGGCGACTTCTCAAGCGATTCGATCTCCACGCAGACCAGGTCTTTGGCCAGCTCAGCAAGGGACAGAAGCGATGGTTTCTGATCGTGCTGATTGTGGCCCAGCAGCCCGATCTGCTGATCCTGGACGAACCGTCCGGCGGTCTGGACGTGTCAGTGCGCCGCCAGTTTCTCGATCTGCTTGTGGATCTGGTCAATGACCGGGACATGACTGTGCTCATGGCATCCCACATCCTGTCGGATGTGGAGCGCGTCGTGGATCATGTGGCGTTTGTCAAGGCCGGGAAGACCGTGTGTCAATCAGGTCTCGAAGACCTCAAGACCCGTGTCAAGCGATTGTGTTTACCGACAGGCACACATCGCCATGAGATTGAAAAGCGGTTCACGGTCTTGTCCATGCGCGAGCAGTCCGGGACACTGTTGGCGACTGTGGCTGATTTCGAACCGGAGTCCCTGTCCGGACTGGAGTGTCGTGTGGAGCATCTCAACCTTGAAGAGCTGTTTCTGGTGTATAACACGCGGCGCACAGAGGAGGGGGTGGTATCATGAATGCGCCCGATTTCTACAGCCCGTCACGCCAATTCAGACGTGCGCTGACCAGGGACTGGCGACTCCACAGCATAGAACTCCTCTGCGGCATACTCTATCCTGTGATCGGTTTTTATGTGGGCCATCGTGTAGGGCAGAGTCAGGTCTACCCTGTGATTGTGCCGTTTCTGGTGACCGCCGCATTCCTGTTCTATTTGACGCGGCGTCTCTGCCTCCCGGAAGTCAAGCGATCCTCTGTGTTCTGTTATTTCAACCTGCCTCAGGACCGGCTCATGGCACTGGATGCACATGTGGCCTTTCTTGGCATGGCGAGCCTCTGGCTGACTGTGTGGGTGTTGGCTGGCAGCCTCCTGAAATTGGGCGGCGCAGGCTTCACTGCCTGTTACCGGTGGCATCCGGATTTTGTCATGGTACCATTTTTCACAACAGCCCTGACGATTCGCCATCTCTACCTGAAACACGGCATGGCATTTTGGCGTGATTCTGTGCTTTGGTACCTGTTGCTGATGACCTGGCTTGTTTGGCGATTCTATGGAATTATTGAGCAGCCGTCCAGATCTGTGAACAACTACTGGCCTGATCGCAGCCTGTCTCTCACCACAGAATGGGCGACGGCCGCCATCATGGCAGCGGTGGCCGTGTGGCTGGTCCATACCACTCGGATTCAGTGGCGTCAGCGTCAGATCGGGGGGATTCGATGACACTCATGTGGCAGCTTTTCAAGGTGTTTAGGCGAAACCTCTGGCTTTATCTCGGTGTCGAGGTGGTGATTGTGTTTCTCATTGCCCTGAATGACATTCGTTCCCAGAACCCTGAGTCTGCGCTGGACAGTCTGGGTGTGTCGGCATTCCTCGCGTTATTGCTGAGCCTGTGCCTGCGCATGCCGTCGCGATTGATCCGTATGCCGTTTCCTTCGTCCGTGACACAACGCGCCATGCTGCCTGTACTGGCCTTTGTGATCCTGTGGGCCTGCGGCATAGGCGCCATCTTTGCGGCGGCTCTCTTCTTTGGATTTTCTCCAGCCCAGTGGTGTATCATCGTGGGATTGATGATCCAGCGCCTGCCTTTCTATATGCTGGGGTTTCTCATGGTGTACCGACTCTTTCAGTTGACACCCCATTGGGTGGGATGCGTCTTTGTTGTGATGTTTGTCCCCAAGATCTTAAATGATACTGAGGCTGCCTTCTGGGATTCGTGGTATTTCGTGGCCTTGCCTGCAGCCCTGGCCTTGATTGCGTTTTACCTGGCCGAGATCCCCAGGACGCTTGCCGGTCAGGATCGTCTTTTGCTGGCGCAGGGCCAAAATCAGCCCGTGTCATGGATGCGCGATTCAAACATTGACTCTCGTCAGACTCTGATCACATGGGTGGGGCGTGTGATTGATGCGGTTCTATTCTTCGGGGCTGTTCTCTGCATAGGATTGTCATTTGGCGAAGATTTCACCCGTGTTCAGACGTACATGGCCAGACCCTGGTTGAGCTGGATTCCTCTGAGCGTACTCTTTCTGTTCATCACGCTGTTCAGGGAAGGCTACAGCCGTGCTGCAGCCAGCGGATTCGGGCCCTATGCCTCGGTATGGACGAGCCTTCTGCGCATTACGATCATTCTCAATCCCCTGGCCGAGGCTCTGGGCGTAAAAAAGGGCGTGGTGGCTCAATGTGATCAGTGTCACACCGCCAAATTCATCTGGGCGCAGCACTGTCCCCACTGCGGTTTTCCCGGACCGGGCACGATCCTGAATAAGCAAATGGCCAGACTGGCCAGAGGTGACGCTTTGAGGATCACGATGCGTCAGAGGATTGGTGTTCGGCTGATGATTCCCCTGCAGTTACTGCTCATGTTCGGTGTCTTTGGCAGGGCCGGGAGCCGGCCGTTTGAAGCCCATACTGTGCTGCTCAAGTTTCAGGATGCTCAAGTGGCTGCGCAGGCAGTCTCCCCAATTCAAGCATGGATTGATGCACACGCTGATGTCAGCACTAAGTTGGAGTTCACCGGTGGTGACGGGCAGATTCCCCAGAAGTACAGACTGCAGGTCGTCTATTATCAAGGCAATGAATACATGACTCTGGAGGCCTATGGCCTTCGGTGGGATCCTGCCACACAATTGCCTGCTATTGTGGCCGACCATCTGGGCAAATCGCTGCCAGAGGCGGGTACGTTCACCGTGTCGCCCATGAAACAGCGCCTTGCGTTCAGTCCCTTCATGCAGACGCGAACATACCTGGATAATAAGCTCCACTGGGTTCAGCGAGAGTCTCCCACGCCTCGAAGAGTCAATTCTCAAAAAAACAATAAAAATGTGTCCGCGCCGCGTCCAAAGGCGGTAAAATAGACGTCGCGCTTTGGTGATCGAGAGGGTGTCGCTGAAGCGGTTCAGGGTTCACGATTGATTAATGAGTCAGTTTCAGAACTGGCGCTTTTGTCAAAGGAGATGGCCATGAGCACAGATCAAGACGTTGAATGCTGTCCGCGATTCAATCCGGACCCATGGGACGGGAAGGAGATTACCTGGGAAGGCAAGAGGTTTCTCAAGGATCGGGTCAGGAGTTTTCTCCACATTCCCCTGAACTTCGGGGCGGTCATGAAACGCAACATGGCCAAGCTCGAAGCGGCCAATGCAAAATCACCGACCATGGTGGTTCTGTCTGACGAGAACTCCCTGTGGGGTGCGGATGTGTACATTGCAGTGGAGAAAGACATCCCCAATGCCGTGATGACCACAATTTCAGGCACGTTTCTCAGCCGTGTCTTTGAAGGACCCTACAGCCAGATGAGGGCCTGGATCAAGGCCATGGAAAAGACCATATCAGACAAGGGGCTGGCCTGCAAGAAACTCTACTGCTATTACACCACCTGCCCCAAGTGCGCCAAGAAATACGGCAAAAACTACGTGGTTCTCCTGGCCCGGGTCTGACCCCCGCTGAGAATGAGTGGGGCGGGGCATTGTTTTGCGTGAGTTTTACGTGTACACTGTATCCCTGCATTCATACTAAAACTTGTGGAGAAAGCTATGAAAAGGGTCATCCTGATTTTAGTCCTGGCCACCCTGTGGGGTCACGTCTATGGCGCAAACCTCGGCATTGTCAAGAATGATGGTCAGCGTGACGACATGTGGATCATTCACAACAACGACCAGGTCCTGACCTGCTATCGTTTTGGACCAGGACAGAAGTACCCCTATTTCTTTCCGGTCAATGCACCCAGGAGCGGTCTGTCCGTGACCACGGATGCGAGTCTGCCCTATCCCCATCACCGTTCGCTCTGGTTTGGATGCGACCGAGTCAATGGGTATAACTTCTGGCAAGAGGGGAATGACCGGGGGCAGATCATTTCCCAGGGACCCAAGGTGATCACAGCCAGGCCCGATATGATTCATCTTCACGACTCCTGTCTCTGGCAGCCGCCCGGGGCCGCGGCCGTGATGAAGGACGAGCGAGACATCATTGTCACCATGCCGTCTGACGATGTATGGACCCTTGACTTCACGATTGTCTTGATCCCCCTGGTCGATGTCCATATCGCGAAATCCAATCACTCCCTGTTTTCCGCACGTATGCATCCCACCCTGTCCGTGACTCAGGGCGGTCACCTGGTCAATGCCGTGGGCCAGCAGAATGAAAAGGGGACGGCCGGGCAGCCTGCGGCCTGGTGCCACTACTATGGAACTCGGGATGGCAATACTGAGGGACTGGCCATCCAGGATCATCCTGACAATCTATGGTATCCCAGCAAATGGTTCACACGTGATTACGGTTTCTTTTCGCCCACCAACATGAATTTTGTCCAAGAGGGTCTCTCCATCAAGCAAGGCAAGACGCTCAAATTCAAATATCGTGTGGTGGTCCACTCCGGCAGTCTCGATATGGAGGCATGTCTCGCAGACCGCTGATCACAGTGTCGGGTGTGTCCGGTGAAAGGCCGTGGCCTCCTGATACGCCCGGGCCAGCAGGAGCATCTTGTCTTCTCCGAACAGTCGGCCTACAAAACTGATACTGCTCGGTGTGCCCTCCTGACGCTTGCCATTGGGCAGCACCACGGCCGGGTGGCCCGTGAGATTTGTGAGATGAAGGTTCTTGCCTGCCCAGGACGGACACACATACACATCGATGCCGGCCAGTGTCTCCTGCATGGCCTGCATGACCAGCGTGCGCACACGATTGGCCTGGATGTAGGCCACGGCCGGGACCGTGCGTGCCTCACGAAACCGGTTGGGCCAGGCATTCTTGATCTGGCGCACTAATAAATCATCTCGGCCGCTCCGTGTCAGTTCGTCAAAGGCTGCTGCTGCTTCTACGTTCAGGATCAATCCCATGGCATCGATCGGATAATCGGGCAGCTCGATCGGCTGCAATGTCAGGCCCAATCCTCGCAGCACGTCCAAAGTGGCCTGATCATTGGCCTGCCACTGCTTGTCACTGCGCTCTTCGTCAAACGCGCTCTTGAGATAGCCGACCTTGAGCCCCTTGATGTCACGCGCAGCATCCCAACTGAACGGCACATCCATGAGTGTCGTGTCCTTGCCGTCCGGCCCATCCATGGCTGAGAGCACCAGGGCACAGTCCTCGACCGACCGACAGATCGGGCCGATCTTGTCCATGCTCCAGCTCAGGGCCATGGCGCCGTGCCGACTGACACGGCCAAAGGTGGGGCGCAGGCCCGTGGCCCCGCAGACCGTACAGGGGGACACAATGGAGCCGTGTGTTTCGGAGCCGATGGAAAAGCCCACGAGCCCGGCTGTGGTGGCAGAGGCCGGGCCTGCGGAGGACCCGCTGGACCCGGTGTCCGGATCCCACGGATTTCTCGTCTTGCCGCCGAACCACACATCGCCCCAGGCCAGAGCCCCCAGGGTCAGCTTGGCCACGAGCACGGCGCCCGCCTTTTCCAGGCGTGTGACCACAGTGGCGTCTTCATCGATCACCTGGTCTTTGTAGGGCATGGCCCCCCAGGTGGTTTTGTACCCCTTGACTGCCAACAGGTCCTTGGCCCCCCAGGGGATGCCGTGCAGGGGGCCGCGGTAGTGTCCGGCGGCGATCTCCTCGTCTGCACGCTTGGCCTGCTCGAGCGCCAGTGACTCGGTCAGGGTGACCACACAATGGAGTGTCGGGTCAAACCGCTTGAGCCGGTCCAGATACATGGTCGTGAGCTCTGTGGATGTGATCTGACGTGACTGGATCAGATGTGCCAGGTCGGTGACAGGCCAGAAGGCCGCGGCCTCGAGATCAGCAGGGCGTTTTCGAGGCGGGCGCTGGCTCATGTTCAATTGCTTCGCCTTCTTCTCGAATGTCATACCGGGCACCACAGGATTGAACTGGACGGCCGGGGCCACAGCGTTGTCCAGGCGGACCTCTCTGAGTGCCCGGTACTTTTCGAGATAATCGTTCAGTCCCTCGACCATCAGGTCACGTTCGTCGTCGGTAAACGTCAATCCGGCCAGGTGTTCGGCCTCCTGCAGCATGGCCTTTGTGACTGGCGCGCCCAAGTCTTCACCGACCTGGGCCCACAGCGCATTCGACATCACGGTCGAGGTCAGACCCAGACCGGAAGCGCATGCCAGAAAGCTGCGGCGTGACAAGGAGTTTGTCTGAGATGTCCGTGATCTGTGTTCTGAGTTCGACATACTGGCTACCTTTCATGATTTTCAAAAAAACGGCCACTATTCTTTTATCTGGGCTCTGTCCCAAAACCGTTGACATTCCGGTGGGAGTGTGGGCATCCGCCCCTTGCCTCCGCCGCCTTGTTTGCCACTTGCTTTGGGCCATTGATACGCGATCTCGTAGTTGAATGCGTTGTCCTCCCTTTCAATGGTCATCGTGACCTTGGGTTCGCCGAATTGAACCAGGCCGAACATGCGGCCAAACGGCAGGTGTCTTCGGGCAATGGCCTGCTTGCGCGAATCCAAGACTGCATCCAGATCCTGCCAGAGCTGTTCGAGAAACACCAGGGCCTGTTCGCGGAACGGGGCAATGGTCGCTTCCAGATGATCCCCGCTGTGCTGCATGTTCGTATGAGCGGCTTCCAGGTCAAGATAGCTTTGATAGGCCTTCTGCAGAATCGAGTTCACGGCAAGCAGCTCTGACGGCTTGAGGTCCATGGTCTGTGCACAGGCATCAGTGAGCGTGGGACCGGCTGGTCCCAGATCGATGTAGTCCCAAGTACCCACAGGGAAATCCAGATCCCCGATCTTCTGTGCAGGGGCCTGGGTTGACTGATTGGATCGGGTCGTGATGAGGGCTCTTGGACGATGGGACTCGCGCGAGCTGATCATGAGTATGGGAACGAGCAGGGCCGACCCAAGCAGGACCAGTACCAGGATGATCAGACCGATCACGGCCATGACCGAGGTGACATGTCTCTGTTTTCCGGTGGCAGCCAGTTGTCTTTTCTTAACAGCAAAGGCCGTCTGCACGGTGTCACTGTTCAGGACAATGACAGACCAGATCCCTATAGGCAGACCCAGGAGACACCCTGGTGACAAGGGGAGCATGGCCACGATGCTGCTGACCACAGCAAGACGGTGAGATCGCAGCTTGATCATGGCCAGCGCGCCTGCCATCACGATCAGGCCCACGCCCACGCCAAGGCCGGAAATCACCAGCTCCAGCACAGCGACTTGTCCGAGGACTGACATGACCATCGCAAACACAGGCACGAGACAGCCCAGGGCACCGGCAATGATCAGGCCGATTCCGGGGATCTGGAGTCGTTTCTGTGCGGCGTCCATGCATCCCTGCTCTTCTTCGGTGACCGGACTGCCGGACTGCGCAGTCAAAGAAGGCTCCGGGGCATCGGAGTCGACAGCGCCGGTGGGGCCGGACGACACGGGCAGCACGCCATCCACGGCAATCGACTCCACGTCGCTCTGCACCTCGCTGGCATGCTGGTAACGGCGGGCCGGTTCGTATTCGAGTGTCTTGAGCACGACCTGGTCGAGTCGCACATCGACATGCACCTTCTGGGATGGCGGCGTGAATCGTCCGAGCGGCAGCTGCCCTGTGAGCATCTCGTAGAAGACCACACCGAGCGAGTAGATGTCTGCCCGGTGATCCACCTCGCCTGCTCCCTCGATCTGTTCAGGCGCCATGTAGTGCGGTGTGCCCATCTTCTGACCGGCCTGTGTCAACGTATAGGGTGTGGCTGTTTTGTCCAGCAGCTTGGCCAGGCCAAAGTCGCCGATCTTGACGTAGCCCTTTTTGTCCAGGAGGATGTTCTCCGGTTTGATGTCGCGGTGGACCACGCCTTCCTCATGGGCGTATTGCAGTGCCTGACAGATTTGAGGGACAATGGCCAGTGCTTCCCCGGCACCCAGCCTGCCTGCCTGAATCACGTGCCTCAGGTCTGTGCCGTTGACAAATTCCATGATGATATAAAACAGGCCGTCCTCAGTCCGGCCGAATTCATACACGGTGACAATGTGCGGGTGGTTCAGCCTGGCAAGCGAGCGTGCCTCGCGTGCGAATCGTTCTGCAAAAGCGGGATCCCTGCCCACTTCCGGCGGCAGGATCTTTAGTGCGACCACTCGATCGAGCTGTCGCTGTCGTGCCTTGTACACGGCCCCCATGCCGCCCTGGCCCAGCAGTTCCAGGACTTCGAGGCCGGGCAGCGTCTTTCCCAGTTGTCCCGGGTCGGGCGGTATGAAGCCGCTGGCAGGCTTGGTTGTTGTGGGAACCACACCCCGGGCATCCGACACAGGGGGGATTTCAGGATCCACACCGGTCGGCAGCCCGAGTTTCATCACACATTTCGCACAGACACCGCCCGGGGCACTCGCCGACAACTCGGCGCCGCACTGCAAACAATGTTTTTCTTCGGCCATGATAGCACATCCTTTCTTATCTTTGCTTCTTCATCCCTCTACCTAAGCAAAAAGGCCACCATGTTACAAAGAAACGATTCATTTTTCTTCTTAACCGTGAATTAACCGCTCAACGCGGAAAAAAGACCCCTGATTTCATCATCTATCTGGTCCTCACCGGCCACTGTCTGTGCAATCTCTTCTCGCAGGAGTTCCCTGCATCGCTTCCGAAGGCGATGCACGGCCACCCTGGCTGTGCCTTCAGTGATGCCCAGGGTCTCGGCCACCTCGCCATAGGGGATGGTGTCTGCATCGACGCCCAGGTATACCCTGAGATGTTCAAAGAATCTCTGTTTGCCCTTGCGGGCCAGTTCGGCTTCCAGTTGTTTCATGATCCGGTCCAGGATGGTCAGGGCCCAGGATTTTTCATAGAGCTTTTCCGGTGTCAGGTCACTGGCCGGTTCGAGCTTGTACTGCTGTTCAGCGTTCTCAAAGTCAAGAGACAGGATGGTTCGATCGCCGCCTCGCTTTTGGGCCTGGGCCCGGTCATATTCGTTGGCCAGGAACCGTTTCATGGCTGTCAGCAGAAAGGATCGAAACTTGCCGGGTGCGGGCTCCACCTTATGCAGATAGTGTTTCTCAAGCATGCGCGCAAAGAATGCCTGGGTTCCATCTTCGGCGCGATGTGTGTCATACCCGCGCCGACGCAGATACACATACAGGGGATACCAGTACTTCTGACACAGGGTCTCCAGTGCCTCGCGATGCTGCGGCGATTGCGTGTCCCCGGCTGCCAGCACCAGGCTCCAGTGTGTGGTGGCAAACCGACCGGTGCCGTCCGGAGTTGCATTGACATTTGTAGGGTCCGACATATTTCAGAGAATCCAATATTCACAGAGGTATGTCATACATTTTACTCTTTGTCTGTCATGTTTTCATTTCTTTTTTGAATCCATTTCAAAACTGGTTTTGAGGCGACACACCAGAGCCCTGGAGCAACATGAGGCAAAACAAGTTTCTTCATCAGGTTGAGGTTGACACGTCAGGGGCAGACCCATATCGTAAAGGTGATTCAGTTGAGCCCATTACCAAAAAACTTTGACTGCAGTACATGAGGCATCATGAAAACAAGGACCAGACTATGTTATGTTGCCAGCCTGGTGAGCTTCCTGGCGGCATGCGCGGGGGCGACGGCATTGTGTGTGGAGATCGAGGGCCGCGATGTGTCGGTTCTGCAAAATTCAGTCACCCATGCCAAGCTGGAATCAATCGGCCTCAGTGAGGACGGCACCCAGTTTGTGGGGACTGAATCCGGCTCCAGGTTCATTGCCTGGGGATTCAATTATGACCACGACGACTCCGGCCGACTGATCGAGGACTACTGGTACGATGCGTGGTCCACGGTGCAGGAAGACTTCACTGAGATGAAGGCGCTTGGCGCCAATTGCGTTCGAATTCATCTGCAACTGTCGCAATTTATGGAGGCCTTGGACAGGCCGAACCAGGCATCGCTGACACAGCTCAGTCGCCTGGTCGCCCTGGCCGAGAGAACGGGCCTGTATCTCGATATCACAGGATTGGGGTGCTATCACAAGCAGGATGTCCCGGCATGGTATGACGCACTCAATGAATCACAGAGGTGGCGTGTGCAGGCCATGTTCTGGGCGCAGGTCGCCAAGACCTGCGCCGGGAGCCATGCGATATTCTGCTATGACCTCATGAACGAGCCCATCCTGCCCGGTGAGAAAAATACGGAGAGCGAGTGGTTGGCCGGTGAGTTCGGAGGCAAAAGTTTTGTTCAGCGTATCACGCTCGACTTGGCAGGCCGTACGAGAGAGCAGGTCGCCAGGGCCTGGGTCGATACACTGGTCACCGCCATTCGCAAGTACGACAAACGCCACTTGGTCACAGTCGGCGTGATACCCTGGGCCCACACCTTCCCAAATGCCAAACCGATCTTCTACTCCGAGACGGTCAGTGAAAACCTGGATTTCGTGAGCGTCCATTTCTATCCACGCAAGGGAGAAGTCAACAAGGCATTGGCTGCGCTCAAAGTCTACGACGTCGGAAAACCGATCGTAATCGAGGAGACCTTTCCACTATTGTGCGGCGAGGCAGAATTCGAGACCTTCGTGAATGCGTCACAAGAGAGTGTCGATGGATACATCGGATTCTATTGGGGCAAAACGATCGAGGAATATTCCCAGCCCGATGTCGCTATAGCCGGCGCTATCACGAGAAACTGGCTGGAATATTTCCGTACGAAGGGGCCTGACATTCTCAAGGGCAACCACAAGGATAGCCGGCCAATCACGCCGTGAGACCCCTATTGTGAGGCAGCCTCATGGCGTGTGGCACTGACGCGCATGCGTGCCAGGAAAAAACTCAAAAAAAACTTGCCTCCCCAAGACCTGAGTCATAAAATGATCTTTATGAATTACAGATGTAATCAACAAGCGTGAGAGCCATGAAAAAGAGACTGGGCTTTGTGTTTGTTTTTGTGGTGGCGGGTCTGAACATTGGTCTGGCCGGTGAATTGATGAAAATCACAGGCCGGGTTCAGGACGACCAGGCACGTGCGGTCGAGGGAGCGGATGTTGCAGTCTTTGGACTGTATGGGGATGGTTATTATGCTCCCAGGTCGGCCAGACCGCTGCATGCGTTCAAGAAGACAGACGCCAAGGGGCAGTTTCTCTTTGAGGTTTTGAAAGACCCTGATCACGATTACTATGTAGTGGCCAGAAAAACCGGTTTTGCTTTGGGGTGGGCCTATGTCCATAAAACACACATCTTCCAGGCCAGGCCGGGTAATGAGCCACTGACCGTGGTCCTGGAGAAACCCTGTAAACTGGTCGGCAGGCTGGTAGATGCCGGAGGTAAATCCGTGGCCGGCGCCAGGGTTCAGGTCTTCAAGCGGGAAGAGGGCGTTGTGTGTGAACCCAGGGATTGGTTCTCTGTGAAGACTGACCGTCAGGGCAGGTTTGAGTTTGCCAACTTGCCATTGGATTTAATGGTGAAGTTTTACGTTCATGTGCCCGAGAGCGACATTGATTACATTTACCCGCCCCAGGAACTCACAGGCAATGCGGCCGGAGGTTATCATGTGGATTGGGAGAACATAGAATTAAAACTGCCTTCAGCCGCCACGGTCCAGGGCCGCCTGATCAATCAGGACACGAATCAGGGTATGGAGGGTCTGGACATCATGCTTTATTCACAGGAAGTACGGGATGTGGCGTGGCGTTTTCGTGAATGCCGGATCACCTCAGGGCCCCAAGGCAGGTTTGAGATCAGAGGTGTGCCGCCCGGCACACACATCCTTCGTCTGGTATCACCCAAGATGGATCAGAGTGTTTATGTGGGTAAAAATGTACCTATTACGGTGAGCCGGATGGATAAGATCATAAACACAAACATGGTCATAGGAAAAGGTGTGCCATTTGAAGTGACGGTCAGAGATCGGGCCACGCGCAACGCTCTGTCTGATATCAAAATCATGATCGATGACCGCTGGAATGATCAACTGAAAGCAGTTTTTGCACAGGAGACCAGAACAGACGCCAATGGCGTAGCGCACTTCTGGATGCCTCAAGGGCGTTTCAAAATTCATGTGCTGGCCGTAAACTGGGATGATAAGAAGACATTCGAAGGCACAGGGGTGACTATTGCCGGGACGCGCCCCGCGCCCATGGACATTCTTGTGACCGAGCGTTTGCCTCTGGTCAGGGGGACTGTGGTGGATCATCAAGGTCAGCCGCAAAAAAACGTGTGCATATCAGTAGGGTGGGGGCAATCTGTTTTAACGGATGAGAATGGCTGGTTTGAAGGCATGCAGAACTTTCTCTACCCGTCTCACATGGTCGTGGCACGCGATACAGAACGCAACCTCGTGGGGGGTAGTTTTTTCTATACTGCCCAGCGAGAACAGCGTCTTGTCGTCAAACCGGGCAGTTCGATTCACGGTCGTGTGACAGATGAACTGGGCCACGGTGTGGCAGGGGCTGAGGTTTACCTGAGTCTGGAATGCAGAAGGGGTAGCGGCCGCAATGGAGTGTCCGGGGCCGCATCCATGGCAACCGTACATACCGATTCGCAAGGGTACTATCACCTGGATACGGTGATTCCCCTGAAAGGAGGCTATACCTACAGAATGACATTCAGGGCCCTGGATTTCTCAGACACAGGCCGTGTTGTCACGGATCCCATGACACCCGGTGAGGACCTGACATTGCCTGACATGAAACTGACCAGGTTGGACGCCTTCATTTCCGGTGTGGTGGTGGATCAGGAGGGTCGGCCTGCGGCCCACAAGCCTGTGTTTATAGGCAGGTCCATGGGGTTGTCCACGGGCAGTGCCACCACCACGGATGAGCAGGGAAGATTTAAAGTTAAACGGATTCCCGAGGGGCCAGTCACTGTACAGGTGGGTTTCGGCCAGGGCCCTGATGCAGCGTATGTGTATGCCCATACCGGAGACCATGTGAGAATAGTGCTTGGCGATCACTTCAAGACCTACATGCCGCCGGCTTCACTGGTGGGCAAGCCTTTGCCGGATCTTTCCAGCCTGGAGATAGGGTTTGACCCGAGGCGCATCAAGAATAAGAAAACGCTGGTTTGTTTTGTGGATTACACTGAGCAAGCCTCACAGTCCGCGATTCGTTTTTTGAATAGAGTGCGCTATGATCTTGAACAGAGGCATATGGTGATCATTTGTGTCCAGGTTACACCGGTGGACGAAGAGGAATTCATCGCCTGGAAAAGAGACAACAAGATCAGGCTTCCCATAGGGACGCTGTCCGGTGATGCCTGGTGGAATGACAGGAATAATCCTTCTGTGCTCCACAGACCCAGGGAGTCCGTGGGCATCCTTGCGCAGACATGGGGTGTCAGGTCTCTGCCCTGGATGATCTTGACAGATGAGAATCAAAACATTTTGGCCGCAGTAGGGGAGCCTTCTCGTGTGCTTGAATTCGTACCAGACCCAAACCCTTCAATACTCCCGCGAGTCAATCCCAGAAGCAGATAACGAAAGGAGCAACCACTGCACAAAGAGCCCCCAGCATCGTGCTCGTGCTCAGCGAGGTCAAAGATACCCAGGGTGCGCAGCCGAAAGGTGTTTTGAAATGGGTCCTAATATAATGCTGAAATGCCGGTATGTTTCTGATATAATCGAAGACCAATAGAACGAGCCGGCCTTTTGGCTGGCATGGGGTCATGTAAACCTGGAGGTGATAGTGGCATGATCAGTAGAAACGAAAGACCGCGACATCCGCAAAAACAGGCATTTACCCTGATTGAACTGCTGGTGGTCATTGCCATCATTGCCCTGCTCATGGGCATTCTGATGCCGGCCTTGAGCGCCGCACGCAAGCAAGCCGCTTCCATGGCCTGTCAGAGCAATGTCCGACAAATGGCCATGGCCATGAACCTCTACACACTAGACAACGGGGGCAAGACCATGCCGTTTTCCCATACGGCCGGTGAATACTGGTTCCATCAACTGGCCCCGTTCCTCAGTGCCAAAGACTACAAGAACGATCCGGAGGGGCACAAGGAACAAATGAAGGTGGCCTTCTGCCCCAGTGCCAAAAAACGCCGAACCACAGACGACTGGGGAACCGCCTTTACGGCCTGGCGTTTCATGGAGGGAGAAGGAAGCTATGGCCTGAACCTGTGGTTGCTGCCCCAAAATACACTGTACCCGGAAGGCAAGGCCAATCACTTCAAGAAGTACTCGGACGCCAGTGGTGATGTCCCGGTGCTGGGTGACTCCGTGTGGGTGGGATCGTGGCCCAGCCAGGACGATACCATGCCCAAAGATCTGACCGGCGAGACCGGTTACCCCGGCTATCCCCATCAAGGCGGTAGATTCATGGGCCGTTTCTGTATCGACCGTCACAAAAATGCCATCAACATCGGCTTCGTAGATACCCACGCCGAAAGAGTCCCGCTCAAGGAGCTGTGGCTGAAAAAATGGCACAAGAATTTCAGACCCACAGCAGAGGTTAACATCCAGGGCTGACCCGGTCATCCGAAGTGCAATGTTTGTCTCTCGACGGGATTCTCAAAACCGGGGAGTCTGTTTCGTGTTCCGGAACTTCTCAAATCGGTTCTGGAGTCCATTAGTTGAAACGGAAGAAATCCCCCTTGAGGTCCAGCACCGGTGAACCGTCAAAGGCATCGATCTCCTTGATTTCAATCACATTCTGTTGAACGCCAATGATGTCGCATTGAGTGACGGCTATGAGATTGGGTCGAAACGGAGCGTGCGTTGCAAACACGCCTGTCAGTGGATTCCTGTTGTCCCCTCTGGGGTGGACCTGCAGAATGGCCCTTTTCTCAGGTGTGTCATTTTTGTCAAACCAATAGATCACGATCACGTACTCGTGCTTTTCCAATCCCTTCATGCCGGGTTCATACGCCTTGTCCAGGACGATGAATGTGCGTGCGTCCTTTTTCTGTATCCTTCCGATGGGATGCATTTCAAAACGGTCCTTATCTGGTGCCTGTGCTTCTGACCGTATGGCGCCTTTCGAAAGGCCCTGCAGCAGGGTCTTCATGCCCTGAGTCATGGCCGACTGGTAATGATCAATATCCCGCACGTGAAATATGGACCGATCTTTGCTCCCTGCATCATGGGTCCACTGCGTCACACCGGTGTCAGAGCAGGCCACCTTTATGGGGTCAAAAGACAGCACGCCTGTGTCACCGGCCTGGTGACGCGGGAGGATCTCGCCGGTCCGTGTCACGGCCAGGCCGGCAGCGTGAAAGAAGCCGCCTGTACACCACATATGCCGGTCTTTGGCCCCGAAGTCTTTTAACAGGCCTTCATCCACAGGACCTTTCAGATAGGCCAGCCACGCCTGATCCTGCCTGCGATCCAGCATGGACAGGAAGACGTTCTGCAGAGGATTCGATAGATCAGGCAGTATCTGATCCTGACGGAATGTGTAATGAGTGCCGTATTCCATGACATTCTTGCCAGAGGCCATCTCTTCAAAGCATGGCATCCAAAAGACCGGACAAGGCACATCAAACAGGGCCGCATAACTGTGCGGGGCAAGGCTGACATTGTACTCCAGTTGAGCGGCCTTGGTTTTGTCCGGAGACCCGGTCCCTGCGTTGAGATAGATGCCTGCACACTTGCGATTGAAGAGATCCGGGGCCTGGTTGGCAGCCATGGCAATGTCGCGACACGAGCCAATGACATTGATCACCACCGGCTGGTCGGAGGTTGCCAGGATGTCCAGGACCATCTGGATGCCCCCATGATCGCTGACACTTGCCTGAGGTTGGGTGTCGTGACGCGACGCCATGGGATGGGGTGATCCCACGGCGACCGGCACGTGCAGGCCTGTGATGAAATTCATCTGAGCCACGGCCATGACATCCGGATTGTAGTCGGCATTGCGCTCCACGGGCGGAGAATCGATGAGTATGCCTTTCAGGTCAATGAAGCCCTGTTGGGCCAGGGCAAATACGCAGACCAGATCCCAGTGGTCATCCGGGTCATTGTGCGGTCGGAAAAGATCAGTGGCATGGATCATGGGAACCGGCTTTCTCACAGCCCCAAGATCTTCCGTGGCATAGGCTGGGCAGGATCCCAATACGCATAGAACTGCACTTATACTCACTGCTGCCAGAACCCCTTGCCAACCTGTTTGTCTTTTCATGATGGCTTCCTATCCCTTTTACAAAATGTGCATTTGTCTTGCCAGCAGTCCTTATGAACGCTCGCTGGAAGTGTATCAGATGTTATGGATTGGGTCAAATTGTGCATCGTGATGACATACTATTCTGATGTTACCGTTGAGGTGGCTGGAAAGATGTTTCATCATACTCTGGCCAAGTGAAGTACTTGGCCAAAGTGGTTCATGGTTCCAGGTTCACAGTTGATCGAATACACCGGTTTCATCTCTCAGGAACCGTGAACCACGCTTTTGCTTCTTTGGGGCCTCGGAGACACGTTTATCCTTGTGATGCTCTTTTGTCACAGTTAAAATCTTGTGGATGAAATCCAATAGACCGGTCTGCAAGATGGGGCTGTTATCGTGGGTATGAATGCAGGGATATGAAAGAGGAGAGCCTGGTGTTCAAAAGTCTGAGTTTTACAGTATTGGAGATATGAAGATGCAAGAGAGAGTTCTATTCTTTATGAGGGGCCTGTGCCTGGTCTTGGCCAGTGGGAGCCTGTGCCTGAGCACTGCCAGAGCTGAATCGACAAACCCGGTCATTGATGCCCTTCACGAAAAACTGGTCAGTCATTTCCAGGGGGGAGGATATACGGTGTCCGACAGTGGTTATGGCCGGAAGACTCTGAGAAAAAGCGTGAGTGAGGATGGTGGCACAGAGACCGTGACAGAGATCGTCAGGCGTCCCAGGACTCGCACGACCTACCAGAAAACAGAGAGCGGCAGGACCGTGAGGGTCAATGGCAAGCCCGTCAAAATCACCACCACCACGATCATCGAGACCTCTCGGGAGTATACACGGAGCCTGGGCAGTTTTTCCAGCGATGTGAAGATCGAATTGTCGGTCACTCCCCTGCCGGACAGTGCCGAACGTCTGGCTGACATGACAGCGCAGGCTCTCTCCCAGAGGCAAAAAACGCGACTTGAAATGGAAAGACAATCTGCCACGCTGGGCACTGGACTCAACCAGGTCGCCCACTCTCATCAAACCCAATGG
>JAIPFM010000082.1 GCA_021736645.1 Phycisphaerae bacterium
CTTTTCTTCTTCTTTTCTTCTTCTTTTCTTCTGCCGCCCATTGCGGGCTATGGCCTTCTCTTATGATTGACATTGTATGAAAACGAGACTTCCCTTCGCAATGGCCTACGCTTGGTTATAAGACTCTGTTTTAAAACTATTTACGACAATAGGCCACGGACTCTGTGCGCCTATTTTTTCCCGGACGCATCAAGCATTTTTATCGCATCTGATCTAAAATTTTTATAAGATAACATTCAAACAATGACTCTCAATTAAGGCGTTCATCTATGAAAAACATCCTGACCCTACCCCACACCACTGACAATGGCCCCAATATCTGCGGTCATGAATCCCTGATTTCGCAGACCATGGCTCAACGGGGGCCCCATTACCTGCCAGAAAGTCGGATTGACTTCAAGGGTATTCAAAGTTGTTTCGCCAATGCCCTGCACATGCACCAACCCATGATCCCTGCTGAGGGTGAGGTCCTGGCAACCGCCAGGGTGGTGAGCAATCTCAAGGTCATGATGGACGATCCAGGATCAGGTGACAACTACAATGCCACGGTGTTTCATGACTGCTACAAACGTATGGGCCAGTTCATTCCCGAACTGGTCCACGCAGGCTATCAGCCACGCATCATGCTGGATTATTCCGGGGCACTGTTGTACGGGCTAATCGATATGGGGCTTTCAGACGTAATTGAGAGCCTGAGGACCATCACACAGGATCCCGCGTATCGCCCCTGCGTGGAATGGCTCGGCACGGCTTGGGGGCACCCGGTGGCGCCCTCGACACCGGTTCAGGATTATCGCTTGCACGTGACAGCCTGGCAGCACTATTTTGCCGACCTGTTTGGCACAGAGGCCCTGTCCAGAGTGCGCGGGTTTTCGCCCTGTGAAATGGCCCTGCCCAATCACCCGGATGTCGCCTATGAATTCATAAAGACACTGAAGGACTGTGGCTATCGGTGGATTCTGGTGCAGGAGCACACCATTGAGGGCATCACAGGCCAAGGCATTGATCCCTATCTGCCCTGTTGTCTGGTGGCTCGAAACTCCCGGGGACAGACCGTCCAGATCACCGCTATCATCAAGACCCAGGGCAGCGACACAAAACTCGTGGCCCAGATGCAGCCCTACTACGAAGCCATGGGCCAGACCCGCAGGACCCTGGCCGGGCAATCTGTGCCTGCCCTGGCCAGTCAGATCGCAGACGGCGAAAACGGCGGTGTGATGATGAATGAATTCCCCCCCAAGTACCGACAGGTCATGCAGGAGGCCTCTGGCACTGCCACACCGCCTGTGAATGTCACAGAGTATCTGGAGTACCTGGATACACTGGGCATCACAGAATCAGATCTAGCGCAGGTCCAGCCAGTGATGCAGCATCGCATCTGGGAGCAGTTCGACACCGGGGCTGGACCAGAGGCCATGGAGCGTCTCATCCGGACGCTGGAGAAGCAGGATGACCGTTTCCATATGGAGGGCGGCAGTTGGACCAACGATATTTCATGGGTCCACGGCTACGAATCCGTGCTGGGCCCCATGCAAAAGGCCAGTGCCCTGTTTGCCCGGAAGATCCTGGATGCGTCGATGCCCACGTCAGATCCCCGCTTCAAACGGGCCCTGCTCAACCTCATGTTGAGCCAAACCAGTTGCTTCCGCTACTGGGGTGAGGGGCAATGGACAGACTACGGCCGGGAACTCTGTCGCAGAGTCATGGACAAAATCAACTAAAACAGTTTCATCCTTGACACTTTAACCCCTCTATAGGGTATAATCCTCAAAATTCAAAGCAATTATGAGGTGGACCGATTATGAGAATCAGACTCGTATCAGTTGTATTGGGACTCGTGTTCGCGGGTGTGGTTTGTGCTGAGGATGTCAATGACCTTAAAGCCGCCCCTGACGTACTGCTCAAATCCAGGATGGACAAGGTCATGACCGTGCTCAAGCAAAAGGACATGGACCCCAATGTCATGGCTGCCAGTATCGAAAAGATCGTGATGCCCCTGTTTGATTTTGAGGTCATGGCCAAACTGGCGATAAGAGACCATCTGAAGGACATGAGCGACGAGCAACAAACTCGATATCAGACGCTCTTTGTCACATACCTGAAGGATTCTTATCGCAGCAAGCTGATGCTGTATTCTGATGAATCAGTCAAATACAAAGATCCTGTGGTCACCAACGCCAGGCTCGTCCAGATCCCCACAGAGTTCGTGTCAAAGGATAAGATCATTGAAGTGATCTACTACTTCAGAAAGACCAACAATCTCTGGAAGATCTATAACGTCAAGATCCAGGGCATTGGCCTGATTGAAAGCTACAAATCACAATTCAGCGAGGTGATTCAAAAAGATGGCATTGATGCCCTATTAGAGCAGCTCAAGAGTCCCCAGCCAAAGGAGTCGGCACAGGTCAGTCCGTCAAAATAATATGAAATCCCCCTCTCCTTCCCTGACAGCACGATTTTTTGACCGTGTCATACTCGGACATCCCAAGACCGTATTATTACTCGTATTCTTGGTCGTCTGCTTTCTGGCCTATCAGGGCCGAAACTTCAGATTGGATGCATCCGCAGACACCCTGCTCCTGGAAAACGACCCGGACCTCAAGTTCTTTAGAGAGCTCGGTGACCGCTACGGCAAACAGGATTATGTGGTGGTCACTGTGTCCCCCAAACAGGATCTCCTGTCCGACAGCACCATGGCACTGTTGAAGCATCTTCGTACAGACCTGAACAGCCTGGATCGTGTGTCGTCTGTAAAATGCCTGCTGGATGTGCCCCTGCTGTTCAGCCCCAAGATCCCAATCAGTGAGCTGAGCGCCGAGGGTATGCGCACCCTGGAATCGCCGGACACGGACAGGGCCCTGGCACGGGAAGAATTCAAGCACAGCCCCCTGTACCAGAACCTCATTGCCAGCCCGGATCTAAAAACCACGGCCCTGCTGGTCAATTTCACAGACGACACCCTGTCTCATGACCTCACAGAACGTCGCAACGTATTGACAGACAAGCGTGCTCAAGGCACTCTATCTCAGGCAGATCAGGTGGCCTTGACTGACGTCGAAATCCAACTCAGGGCACACAAGGATCTCATGCGGTCTCAACGTCACCAGGACATTGAAGCCATTCGGACGATCATGGACAAATATCGGGATCAGGCAGACCTGTTTCTCGGCGGTGTGAGCATGATCGCGGACGACATGATTACATTCATCCGTAAAGACCTGTATCTGTTTGGATTTGGGGTCCTGTTCTTCCTGATCATTACGCTGGGCATCATCTTCAAACGCAAGCGTTGGATCATCCTGCCGCTGATTTTTTGTGGCGTGTCTGTGTTGTGTATGATCGGCCTGTTGGGCTGGTTCGGCTGGGATGTGACCGTGATCTCATCCAATTTTGTGTCTCTGCAACTGATCATGACCATGGCCATGGCCATCCATCTGATCGTGTACTACAGAGAATGCCTGTTGCTGGACGCAGACATAGACACACGAACCCTGATCCTCAAGACAGTGACCACCAAGCTCAAACCCTGTGCGTATGCCGCCCTGACCACGATCGCCGGTTTTGGTTCACTGGTGCTGTGTGACATCCTGCCAGTCATTACATTCGGCTGGATGATGATTGCCGGCCTGGTCCTGTCTCTGGTCGTGACTTTTACCCTATTCCCTGCAATTTTGATGCTTCTGCCCAAGGACAGACCCTCTGCCCCTGTGAAGGAGCGGTGGTCCATCACAGGGATTCTGGCACGATTTACGCAGCGGCATGGCGGATTCATTGTGGTGACCAGTACGGTGGCCCTGGTGTTGAGCCTGGTGGGTATTTCGAAGTTGGAAGTGGAAAACAGTTTTATTGACTATTTTAAGAAGAGCACGGAAATCTATCAGGGCATGAAGGTCATTGACCGGCAGCTCGGTGGCACCACGCCTCTGGATGTCATTGTCAATTTTCCTGCAGTCGAATCCAAACCCGAACCAGAGCCCCAGACGACTGCAGCCACAGAGGAAGACGACCTGTCCTTCTTTGACGAGGTGGAGGACACCGCACCGGCCGCCAAGGAAACCTACTGGTTTACCGCATCCAAAATGGATACTGTCAAACAGGTTCATGCGTATCTGGACGCCCTGCCTGCCATTGGCAAGGTCCTGTCCCTGGCCACCACACTTCAGGTGACTGAACAACTCAACCACGGAAAGGCCCTGGACAGCTTTGAAATGGCCCTGCTGTACAATGAAACACCGGACAATCTCAAAGAGCTTCTGATTGGGCCCTACGTATCTGTACCGCAGGATGAGGTCCGCTTTTCCGCCCGCATACGCGATTCAGAAAAGGGATTGCGTCGCAATGCCCTGCTCCAGAGGATTCGCACGGAGCTGCCGGAGAAGGTCGGCCTCAAGCCCGATCAGGTGCGGCTTGGGGGTATGCTGGTGCTGTACAACAACATGCTCCAGAGTCTGTTTCGCTCACAGATCACGACCCTGGGCATCACAATCCTGGCCCTGATGGCCATGTTCCTGGTGCTCTTCCGATCGCTCAAAATCTCGTTGATTGCCATTTTTCCGAACGTCCTGTCTGTGGGACTTGTGCTGGGCTTTATGGGGTGGATGGGTATTCCGCTGGACATGATGACCATTACCATTGCAGCCATCAGCGTGGGCATTGCTGTGGATGACACGATCCACTACATTCATCGGTTTAAAGAAGAATTTGACACAGACCGAAATTACCTCAACACATTACACAGATGCCACAGCAGTATTGGGCATGCCATGTACTATACATCTGTCACGATCATCATTGGATTTTCTATCCTGGCCCTGTCCAATTTCATCCCAAGCATCTATTTTGGACTGCTCACCGGCCTTGCCATGGTGATCGCCCTGATTGCAGCCTTGACACTGCTGCCCCAATTGATCATACTAGCCAAACCTTTTGGCAGTGAATCTTGAGTAGGAAAACCCGATATGAGCCACAAGTTATGGACCGCTTTTTTCATTGCAATACTCCCCTGGTGTGTTCTCCTGGCCCAGGACATGGACGACGCCGATCTGGACCTTCTGGAAGAAGGCCTAACAGAACCTGCTGCCTCCCTGTCAGACCCGTTGAAACCTCTCAACCGTTTCATGTTCAATTTCAATGACTTTGCCTACAGCAAAGTCATCAGGCCTGTGTCCAGGGGGTACAAAGCTGTCGCACCCAAACCGGCGCGCCTGGGACTGCGTAACTTCTTCAACAACCTGGGCGCACCCATACGTTTTGCCAATTGTCTTTTGCAGGGCAAAGGCGATGCAGCATGGATCGAGATGCAACGATTTCTGGTGAATACGTCTGCCGGATGTCTGGGCTTTGGAGACCCTGCCACAGTCAGGCATGGTTTGTATTCTGTGGATGAAGACCTGGGCCAGACCCTGGCCACCTATGGCGTGGGCGACGGGATCTACCTGGTCCTGCCCTTTCTGGGCCCCACCACATTGCGGGACGCCGCTGGCCGTGTCGGTGACACATTCCTCAGCCCGGTCTCTTATGTCGAACCCACAGAGGCCTACATAGGCATTTCCGCCCTTCGCATCACCAACACGTACTCCATTCGGGGCAGCGAATACGAAGCCTTCAAGGCAGATGCCATTGAGCCGTATTCCGCCATGAAGAATGCCTATCTCCAGTACCGAAAAAATGACATCGAGAAATAGCTATTCAAGGCCTGGATCTCAAGAGGCTCATTAGGACCGCTCGGGTCATCCTGCGTCACCCTCTGACTTCCAAAGTCTGACACATCAAAACCCCTGGCCAGCACCAAACTGTCATGACAAAATCATTCCAGGGCGGAAAAACAATCATTCTCTTTGGCCTCGTGACAATTCAAACCTATACTTTCCTTGGCTTTGGAAAGAGCTTCTTTGATATAACACGTCATCGCACGCAAGGGGACAAAAATGACCAGTCAACCCGTGTCCTGTCATAGGCAACGAGGTATCGTATTGATTCTGACCATGATCATCCTGGTCGTTTTTGCCTCTCTTGCCGTGTCCATGACAACTTTATCGGACATCAATCTTCAAGTTTCAAACAATCAGCGTTGTGGTGACAGTGCCAGATATGCCGCTGAATCTGGTGTGGAAGTCTTGAAATTCTGGCTCAGCCAGGTCACGATGTCGGGAACCAGCAGCCCCACAAGTTACCTTACAGAAGTGAATTCTTTCTTGCAGACAGACTGCAATCTCCCTTCCTCTCCCACCCTGAGCGAATTGGGTATCACCCTGCCCGTGGTGTCTCTGGACAGTCAGGGCCAGCAGAGGTTTTCCGCCTCGCTTGTGTTGTCTGACACAGAAACACTCCGTATGACTGTCATAGGCGAGTACCAAGGAATCACACGAACAATCCAAACAGATTATAAATTTGGGAATCGCGCCAATTCTGTATTCAACTATGGCGTGGCGTCGCGCGGTCCCTTATCCCTCTCAGGCAATATAGACCTGGACGGACTCAATATCGCGGTGGAGTCAAATGCCTATATTGAAAGTCTTAATGATATCCTGGCCCTTGAGATCATTGGAAACTCTCACATTGGAGGCGATGTCAAGATCAGCAATCCTCTTGCCACAGTCAATCTCCAAGGCGGAAAGGCAGGCATCGGTGGGGAAACGGGGCAAGATGCCATTGACCAACACGTCGATTTCGGCGTCCCTCCTGCAGAATTCCCAGAACCCATCACCTCAGCTTTTGAATCCTACGCTGTCAATGTCATGGATGCCGACACTGACACCTCGGCCAACGCCAGTTATGACAATCTGCGGATCCCTGCCGGGCTGAATCCGCATTTCTCAGGGAACGTGACACTGCGCGGCGTGATCTTTATTGAAACACCCAATGTAGTCACATTTACCGGCAATGTTGATATGACAGGCATCATTGTGGGAGATGGAGACTGGACTGACAATTCAGGGACCAATCAAATCAACATTACAGGCAATATGACCAGTCTGTCCATCGCGGATTTACCGGATGAAGCACAGTTTGATGGCCTGCAAGAAGAAACCGGCACCTTCATCATTGCCCCTGGATTTGCCATATCCATTGGCGGCAGCTTCTCCACGGTGGCAGGCTCCATTGCGGGCAACGGCATCTCCTTCCATGGCAATGCCGGCGGTACGGTCAATGGTTCCGTGGTTAATTACTCGGATGAACCGATGACCCTGTCAGGCAATTCAGACTTGCTTTTCAACCGTTCCGGACTTGAAGATGTTCCGGCCGGCTTTGTTCCACAGGTAGTCTTGTTTTATGACTCGACCTCATATAGGGAAATGCCAACAGAGTGACCCTGCGCGGCACAAGCCCTCAGTGAACGAAGCACCGGCCGGAACATAAACATTTCGTAGTACTTTAGCCCAGTGAAGCACTTTGCTAAAGCGGTTCACGGTTCCAGGTTCACGGTTGATCTAATAGGCCAACTTTGTCGGCCAAAAATCGTGAACGGTGAACACTTTAACCGTGAACCAACACCTTTGCTGCATATGGCAAAAGTGTTACAACTTTTTGTGTAACAAATCCCTGCCATGCGGCCTTTTAAGAGTGAAAACGGACTGCTAACCTCTCTTGAAAGGATAGACACATGGTACGGCAAAGACTTCTTCAAATCAGTGTGGTGGTTCTTCTGCTTGCAATGGCTTCTGCCCGGGCATCCAGCCTGTCCATTTCCATCGGTGGACGCGGCATTCACTTTTCAGCATCGAATAGACCTGTCCTCTGTCAATATGACCGGCACATACCTGCCTTCCCCAGGATCATAGCCCCACAACCAAGGATCGTGATCCCGCAACCGAGGGTCGTAGTTCCCAGAAGACGTGTTTTTGTGCACAGGCCAGTAATGTATCAACGGCCTTTGTCTCAGCCAATGCCACAACCCTGCGTCAAACCGGGCATCGTGACCGTATGGATCACCAATTCCAATGGATCCCAGTTGCCTGTGGTTCTGACGAAAACCCCGCAGGGATACTGGGGCCCCAGAGGGGAATACTACACACCCTTCCCCAGTAACAGACAGTTAAAAAGTGCTTACGGATTCTAAGCACTCAGATCACCTTCACAGCCTCCTCTGGAGACTCATTCACTCTGATCCCAAACTTCCAACCTGAGTTTGGGATCTTTTTTTATTGCCGCCAATCCGGTCTCAAACGTTCCTGGATCTCCCAGGCGTCCAGGATAACCAGGGCGGCCATGTTTTCCACCACAGGGATAATGCGCGGCACAATGCAGGGATCGTGCCTGCCGTGTACTTCAATGGTCTGATCCTTTAAGTCTATATCGATCGTTTTCTGCTGCGTCACAATCGAAGAGGTAGGCTTGACTGCCATACGCACAATAATGGGTTCGCCGGTCGAGATGCCGCCGGTAATCCCACCGGCATTATTGGAGATGAATCCCTGGCTGCTCATGCCATCATTAGACTGACTGCCCCTCAGCCGTGTCAGGGCAAAGCCCTTGCCAATCTCAAATCCCTTGGTGGCACCCAGACTCAACAAGGCCTTGGCCAATCTGGCGTCAAGCTTGTCAAATACCGGATCACCCAATCCCGCAGGTACCCCATAGATTTCCAATTGGATCACGCCGCCCACGGAATCTGAATCGTCCCTGGCCGCAAGGATGGCAGCTTCCATGGCCTTGGCAGCCACAGGATCAGCGCATCGCACCACATTGGCTTCAATCACGGCATGATCACAGGTCTCAGCTTTGATCCCGGCCACTTCAACGGCATGGGCCACAAAGGTGACGCCCCGAGCCGCCAGAATCTTCCGAGCAATCGCCCCACCCATCACACGCCCCGCGGTTTCACGGCCGGACGACCGCCCGCCGCCGCGATGATCACGAATGCCGTACTTTTTGTAAAAGGTAAAGTCTGCATGGCCAGGCCGGAACAATTCCTTGATGCCCTCATATTTGGAGGAGTCCTGATCCTGATTATAAATAACCATGGCAATGGGTGCGCCGGTCGTCTTTCCTTCAAATACACCCGACAAAATATGCACCCGGTCCTTTTCACTACGGGGTGTCACCACATCACTCTGCCCGGGGCGTCGACGGTTCAATTCCAATTGAATATCCGCTTCATTGATGTCGAGGCCAGGCTGCACGCCGTCCAGGATGGCACCAATGGCAGGACCATGGCTCTCACCAAAGGTCGTCAGATGGATCACATCACCATACGTATTGGCTGCATGGCTGCGAATACTCAACTCATTGGTGATTTGCTGCATCACCTCATCAGCCAGGACTTCAGGCGACTTTTCAGAGGTATCCACCAGTATATCAGCAAAAGGCCGAATCACCTCGTCCCGCAGAGCGACCTGCTGTTCGTAGTGGGATCGCCCCTGGGGGCCTTTGAGCCAAGGGGGAACGCCATTGGCTGTGGCACGATGCCACAAGACTTCCGCCTGAGCCGAGACCAGAATAATCAAGCCCTGGGTTCGCAACGCCCTGCGGTTATCCGGATCCACCATAATGGAGCCACCGGTGACAATAAAATGCCAATCCAGATGGCTCACCTGCTGAGTGACTTCACGTTCCAGGTTTCGAAAGTAGTCTTCGCCATGCTCCACAAAGATTTCACGACAGGTCAGGAAATGGCCGTCGCGTTCCTGGTGCAGCGTCTCAATCAAGGCATCGGTTTCAATAATGGGCAGGTGCGTGAGATTGACCAGTTCGCGTCCCAATGCACTCTTACCCGACCCCTTTGGGCCTGTGATGACAATTTTCATAGGTTCACCTTATTCTGACCAGGCTGACTGCCCGGCATCTATAGTTCAAGAGGTTCGATTATCTCGATATTGACATGGCATGTCAATCGCCCCATTCTCACAGGCGTTTATGCCAGGCAAAAAAAAAGCCTCAAGCAGATCTTTCTACTTGAGGCCTGGATTGGTTTGTTCGTGGATAACTACGGGATCAACTCAATCTCAGTGAATTCAACCAAGGCACCGCCGGAATTGGGATAGGCCTTGATGGTGCCCACGAGTCCCACTTTTTTCCCAAAATAGGCTTCCATGTCCTTGGTCTCGGCAACCCCAACGGGCTTGACATAGCAGATGGTTTTGCCATTGTCATCCAGAATTCTGAAACGCTGCATACCGGCAGTACCTTCAAAGACACTGGACTTCGTGAGAATTCCAATCACTGCAAATTTTCCCAAATTCTGAATTTGAGCGATACGCTCGGAAAGGGCCTTTTCAATCTTGGTTTTGGTCTGGGCGAGTTGCTGGTCCTGCACAGCGATCTGCTGGGACACGGAAATCGCGAGCTCGTACCCCTGGATTTTCTTGAGCGTGAATTCTGCATACCGAGCTGCACGCAGGGTGTCTTTCCTGGCACTCAACTCTGTCAGGGATTTTTTAATCTCAGCATAATTTTGCTCTGCAATGGGTTTGGCCAGCTCCGCCTTGATTTTGGCCTGTATTTCATAATATTGTTTGAGCAGTGACGATTCAGACAAGATATTCTGATTTGCATTGGGGTCTTTCGGGGACACCACGGTCACGATTGGCTCATTGATATCCTCAGGCAGTTCAGCCGGATTTGGAATGATAATCGGGGACTGAATCATGGGATCGGTGATCTGCTTGAGATATCGTGTGCTGACCCACAAACAACTGCCTTTGGGGGGATGAATCTTGAAATACCCGTCTTTTTCCTCTGCCTTGAGCTGCACTTTATCCCCGCGATTCAAGGTGGCCTGAACCACATTCGAACTGCTGGGCTCTCTGTAATCCGAACCCGCATAGACCAGAATACCTTTTCCGGTCACAGTGCCAAAGGTTGGTTCTTCAAAATTGATGGCAATATACTGCATTGCGATCCATGAGAAACTGCCAGGTGGCGGTACAATCTTGGCCCAGCCTTCTTCCTCTCCGATCACTTCCACGGTATCACCCACATTGAGCCTGCCACATTCGTAGGTCTGCCTGCCACTACCTGCACGAATATTGACATCCTGACCAGTCACTTCTGCCTTGTAAGGGAAACCCGGTTGCAGCGAGGTGGTGGGTGTTTGAGCAGAAGCAACGCATAATAAAGCACTTACCAACAGGATGGCGAATATCCATGTCCAAGCAAAGGTGCTCGTTTTTTCTTGACCAACGTCCTGGATTGTATCATGACGAGCCTGCATTTCGGTTCTCCTTAACTAGTGCTTATCAGCTTTTCAATACTGGAAAGTCCCATGATCTTCTTTTGGAAGCTGAAGTTACCACTGGCATGACCGGTTGTCAATGTGTTTTTGGACCAAGCCTTTACAGGGCCGTTTTCAGGCGTTTGAGTTCATCCTGACACAGGGCCAATTGGTCAGGATTGGTCAAGCGCTCGCTCGCCCGGGACAGGTGCTCAATGGCCAGATCCGCTCGGTGGAGATAACGTGCATAAATCAGCCCCAGCATGAGCATTACCTGATCCGGGTGATCAGACTGTTTATAATGCTGCAAAACCTGTTCATACGCCCTGGCAGATTCAGCATACCGGCCTTCGCTGGCCAGCTGATTGGCTACATCGAGCAGGGGTTTATGCGCAAGAATCTGGCTGTTGTCTACGGCCATGAGTTCAAGGTAGGCTTGCGCAGCACTGGCGAGATTGCGTTCACTGATACGACTGATAATTGTCTGCCTCAAGGTCAGGATCTGAGCCTCTCTGGCAAGTTGCTCCGGCGTCTTCGGTACGACGCGGGCTCGTACCTGACGTCTTGCCGCGGTTCCGACATTCGCACCAAAGGGATCATAACCGCTGGACACCACATCCCTGTACTGGCGGCGTCGGTTCCACTGCTGAATCATGGCCCACAAATCGAACTGGCTTTTCTGAATCCACCCGGCAGCCACGCAAAGGACCATGATGCCGATCCCATACACATACCCTGCAATATGGGCATCATAGGCCACACCGTCAGCGGACGCAGCCAGGATATTGTCAATCAGAATCAGCTTGAGCCCGATGAACCAGATCGCTGGAATTTCAAGCGTGCCGATGATAATGAACCAATACAACACAGTGACCAGTGTCTGGGGGAACAGCACCAGGTAGGCCCCCGTCACAGCAGCCACTGCTCCGCTGGCGCCCAGGGTGGGTGCCCCGGAGTTCATATTCAGAAGTACGTGTCCCATACCGCTGAAAATGGCACCCCCAAGGTAGAAACACAGATATTTTACATGGCCGAGCGTGTCATTCACACTGTTGCCAAATATGTAAAGGAACAGCATGTTTCCGATGATATGCCATAAATGGGCGTGTAAAAAGGCATAGGTCAGGAGCTGCCAATATTGCCACTGCACAGGTATCAGCATCATGGTCTGGACCCAGGGCCTGTATATGGCCCTGCCTGAGTATGGATCTGCCATGAACTCCATGGTGTAGATCAGCACATTCAGGACAATGAGCGCGTAATTGGCATAAGGCGTTTGACGTGTTTTAATACTGGTGCGTATGGGAAGTAGCATAGTCTTTCTATTTTTCTAACCATCCTGTCAGTTCATTTTCTTGCCAAAAAATACTTTATTTTGTCAAGGATTGCCATTAATCAATGGTCTAATTCATGAGAAACCGTAGTAAATTGGAAGACTTTATGAACCATCCGTCTATTGAGCAGCATGCCCATCAGATACAAAAACTGATGAAACGCAACAGGGCCGAATGCCTGCTGCTGACCAATCCCGCCAATGTCACCTATGCCACGGGCTTCTTGGGCCATGATAGCTGGGCTGCTGTCACGCCGCACCAGGTGTACCTGCTCACAGACAGCCGCTATGTGGAACAGGCTGAAAAGGAATGTCCCTATTGCCGCATCATGGTGCGTTCGGGCTCCATGGCGCAACTGACAGCAGGCCTGTGTCAGCGTCTTCGCAGCCTTACAACGCTGCACGTGGAAGATTCCATCACCTGTGCCAGCTTCCTGGCGTTGAGGAAAGCCGTGTCGGTTTCAGTGCGCACCACGTCTCTCTTGGAAGGCCTGCGAAGCGTCAAAGATCCTTGGGAATACAAGATCACCTGCCAGGCAGTGCGCCTTGCCATTGCTGCATTCGAGCATTCGGTTCAGGAGATTCAACCAGGCATGCGGGAATTCGAAGTGGCAGCGCTTCTCGATTATCACATCCACAAACAGGGCGCCACCAATGCATTTGATACCATTGTAGCCTTTGGCCCCAATGGCTCTCGTCCTCACCATCGACCCGGGTCACGCAGACTCAAAGCCAACGACACAATTCTGATGGACTTTGGCGCCAGGACACAGGGATACTGCAGTGACATCACGAGGAGTTTTTCAATCGGACGTGCACCTCGCCTTTTTAACAGAGTCTATGACATCGTCAGGCAGGCTCAACAGGCCGCCATCGCGATCATGGGCCCTGGAGTAAAGCTGTCAGATGTGGACCACGCAGCGAGAAGTCTGATTCAGATGAGTGGATTTCCTGTATACAGTCACGGCACTGGGCACGGCATCGGCCTGGACATCCATGAAGCCCCCACCCTGAATCCCAATGTCTCCGACACACTGAAATCCGGACAGATCGTCACGATAGAACCGGGCATCTACCTGCCGGGTAAGTTGGGCATTCGCCTCGAAGAAGATGTCATGATCACGGCCAGAGGCACACGGGTCCTGACGGGCACCTGCCCCCACTTTCCAACGCTGGAAGCGTATCAAAGCCAGCGACACGTCAAGCCTTCACCGGGAAAATGATTGCCTTCAAGACCCTAACGCGGCGCAATGGGTCTTTGGGGTGCCTGAGTCTGAGGCAAGGGGACACCCCCGAGTTTGAAGTCACTGGCCTTCACATCATAGACAAAGTAACCATAGGATTGAGAGACACCCTGAACCTCTTCACCCTGAACCCTCAATAGAACCTCGGCATTCCCTTTCCCCACGTAAATGCAGGCCCCTCCATAGTTCTTTAAGGCTTCTTTCAAGGCTGTGCCATGATAGTAGACCTGCTCGTCTGTAAAACCACAGCGTTTCATGATGGAATAGACGGCATTGGCATTTAACTCGACCGCATTACCGCTCCTCTTGGGCACAATGCTAATCTCATCAATACCAGTCGTTTCCTCTGGAGCAGAACGTGAACAGCCCATGATCCCAGCCATGCACAATCCAACGAGCAGTATTCGTACACACTGCAGAGTTCGTCGTTTAGATGTCAGTGGTTTCACGATAGGTCCCTTTCTTGCGATTGCCTAGTTGTAAGCAGGATTGTTTTGACGCTGCTCAGCAATCGTCCTGCGAAGTTCCGCCTGAAAACTGTCATACGCCCCGGGCTGATTGATGTTCGGCGTGCTATTAAACGTGTCAGGCGCGGTATTGTACTGTGTCCTGGGCGGAGCATTGTACTGCGTCCCTGGCATCGACCCGGGTGCCATGTTTCCAGCACGATAATTATTCATGTTTCCCATGGGAGGCTGATTTCCCAGTGGGGGCTGCGTCATGGGATTCACAGGCGGTGCTGCCGATCTCATGGGTCTGGGAGCAGGCCCCTCGGGCTTAATGATGTTGGCTGTGACAAAAATCGCCACGTCCCTGGAGGCTGTATCATTACTCGTATTACTGAACAGATATCCCAGAAGCGGAATACTGCTCAGACCAGGCGTGCGTTTCTCCTTGATGGTTTTTCTGTTTTCGTTCAGGCCTGCAATCACCGCAGACCCGCCATCCATGACTCGAACGGTATTAGAGGCCAGTCGCCTTGTCACCACTGGCAAACCGCTGGCGCGACCGCTGGGAATACTGTCACTGAGCTCAACCGCGATATCCATCACAATGTCATTATTGTCTGCAATGTGTGGTGTAATCTTCAAACTCACACCGGATTCTATCTTCTGCATTTCCGATTGACTGAAGATCTGGTTGGTTGTCGTCGGAGGGACGAGCATGTAGTACTCTTCCGTCATGACGCTCATGGTCGCCAGTTTTCCGTCTGACGCCATGGTCGAAGGATTGGCGATCATCTGGGCCTTGTCATTTTCCTTGAGTAGATTCAATCCCATGGTCAACGCATTGGTGAATGTGTTGCCCAGAGAATATCCCATCTGGACGCCCCAGATCCCCTTACCACCGGTGTCAAAATCAGCATTCACACCCGTGGCTCTTGCATCACCTGCAAACAGGCCGGTACTGACCTGCGGCCAGCTCCATTCGATGCCCATATTCAACAGGTCGCCTTCTTCCATCACAACCACCTTGGACTGCAGCAGAACCTGCTTTTTCGGGACATCAAACAGTCTCAGGTCTTGGACTATGCGCTCGACCAATTGAGGGCCTGCCGTGACAGTGACATAGGTGCCTTCAGGTTCCGCCTTCACAAATTTGGCCATGGACTGTGACAACATCGCCACGGCGTTTGCCGCAGGAATATTGGCCATTTTGACTTTCTTGGTAATTGTACCTTGAATAAACGATGGATTCTCCGGGGTCGTCATGGACGTGACAAGATAATAGTGGTCTGTCTTGGTCCAGGAAAAATTGGTCCCCGCGACAAACATGTCCAAGGCCACTTCCAAGGGTACCGGATCAACAATACTGACCGAGGTCAACTGAATCACATCCATATCACAGATAATGGATATACCCACTTCATCGCCGATCCGATTCAAGACCTCAGACAGCTCTTCCGACACGATGGTCCTTGGTGTCACCACGGGACCTCGATCGATAACCTTACCCTCGGCATCTGGCTGTCCAGCCACTTGCTTGGCAAAATTTCTCTTGAGTTGATCAAGTTCATCTCGGAGCGCCGCGACCAGGGGATCCACGCCTGGCGTCGTAGCCGGAGGCGTTGTCGAAGACGTAGTTTCTTCCGTGGTGCCCACATTATCCAGGGCATTAAAGGCGTTGTCCGAAGGCATGACACCCCCGGGGAGGTCAGGCTCTATCGCAGGTGGCGTGTCAACAGGCCGTTCAAGAACTGGCGTCTGCCCTGGCGTAGTGCGAACGGGCGGCACTCTGGTCATGGGCTGCTCGACAGGAACCGCAGGTTCAGGCTTGGTCAAGTCCTGGTCTTCAGTCAGGGGCGTGGGAAACGACAGCACATCGTTAATATCCATGCCTTGTTTTTCCATGGCGATCTGGCCGGACCAATTGTAAGGCACTTCCAGACTCCATCGTCCTTGTGTATCCGACATTGTCACAGTACCGCCATTGTCCGCCGTCATTCGCACTTCACTCAATGGCTGACCGTTAAACATGAGTCTGCCTGTAATCTTTATCCTTCTCACCTTACCGGCAAAACTGAATTCAAGATCCTGAACCACGGCAGGTACATCAATGGAATAGGTATCAAAAATGTAACCTGGGTCTTCAACCTGGAGCTTGCCAGACTCGGCATGCTCCAATTCAAGGCGATAGCGTCCCTGATTGTTAGTCACAGCAGACTTGCCGCCCAATCCGCCAAATCTGACGACAGCACCCTCGATAGGCCCTTCAGGTGAAGTCACCAGACCGGAAATAATATACGTCTTTTTCTCGACAGTATAGTCTTCACTACTATAGAAATTGTCCTTCACATTTTGATACGATTTAGAAGGTGGATCAAACCGATATCCAGCCAATTCCGGCGTAATCGTACCGCTCCAGTTCCAGGGCACGCGCACCGTATAGTGCCCGGAAGGATCACTGGTAAACCGCCCTTGGACGCCGGTCAGAACCACATCACGCAGACCCACGTTTCCGGCAATCTCAAAGGACTTTTCTTCCGCAGCAAAGGATTCCGTGCGCATGTCTTTTGTCATATTGGGATAGGACTTCCCGCCAGGCGTAAACGTATATCCTTCCTTGATCGGCATCACAACATGGGTCGAATTGTATTTCACCTTGGCTTCAAAATATCCCTGGGCATTTGAAATGACCGGCTTGCCGGAGATGTCATTCAAGCCGTCCAGAAGCACTCCCGGAGTTCCGGTATTGCCACTAATCGTCACAAGAATTTCTTCCGCCTGAAAATTCTGATTCACCAGGTGGGACGTCAACTTGGGATATGACAATTCCGGCGGACTAAAACGCCATCCCTCTTTTTCCGGCTTAATCGTCAGTCTTGCACCATAAGCCTGCTCTATAGAATAGTCGCCTGTCGTACTGGACAACGTACTTCCACCCTGATACTGGATAAACGCATTATCAACGCCCACATTACCGGTGATCGTGTATCGTTCCTGAGTGCCCTCGTAATTGGTGATTTGATCAGTCGTGACATTGGAATAGGTACTGGTTTCAGGATAGAACTTATAGCCTTCCTTCACAGGCGTAATCTGCACAGACTCACCGTGAGCGACCTCCACCTTGTAACGTCCGTCTGGACCGTTTTTAAACTCCTTCAACACTCCCTTGACCTTCATAGTAACCACAGCAAGGGGCAGACCTTCGGACGAAACCTGACCTGAAATGGTATAGCGTTTCTTCTCAGCCACAAAACGTTGAGACGTGTAATTCCTGTTAACTTGCCCCAAGTCCAGACTCGGAGGGGTAAAGCTGTATCCTTCCAGCTCAGGTGTAATCACCACCAACGTGCCATAAGGCACCCGGATCTCATAATTCCCCTGAGGGTCAGAAACCACAGGACTAGAGAAGCCGCGAAGCGTCACATTGGCCTGCCCAGTTGTGCCTGAAATGACAAACATTTGAATCTCACCTGAAAAGTCCTGATTGGGTAAGTCAACTTTTACCGGACTCACGGGGCGCGTTTTCGGCGTAAATTCATAGCCTGCCAGTGTTGGGGTAATACTCCCTTGCCAGCCATACTCCACAGTCACTGTATACTGTCCGGAAGCATTCGTCATCACAGGTACAGGAAAGCCCTTCATCTCCACATTGGCCACACCTACAGACCCTGAGATCTGATACTGCTTTTTAGTGACACTGCTTAAGGACTGGGCATTCACTTCAGATGCCATCAGTAACACACAGCATATGAGGATACCGCTCGATATAATCGTATCGATATGTTTCCTTGCCATAAATCTACGTCCCTTTCTACCGTCGGTGTCGGGCATATCCCACACCCAGAATATCTTACCTTGTATCGGCAAAGTAGTTTTGCACTTTAACAAAATAAGACGACCGATCCATAACCCTCTTTTCCGGACTAACCTCCGCTGTTAGCCTATGGTCCCAAAGTTTCCGCCATGGCAAATATCAGTGTTTCGCCATTCTGCTTAAACACTTCATATGGTTTTTGAATTACAACATTCGTGCCCAGCGGTCCATAATCCAGTCTGGCTGACACAATGTATCGACCCGCTGGAATCTTGTCGAAATCTATCTCCGCTGAAAACTCCCTGGTTTCAAAAGGCATCAGTGCACGGTCAGCATCTTCATTGACCATTTTAAAGGTGCCATACAGGGTTCTGGCCCCAATGGGCCCTTCGCTTTCAATCCTGCCGAGACACAAAGGCGTCACATGAATGGTGCCGATGTTTGCAAACACACCCACCAGCTGAAACCGTGTTTCCTCCAGTGCATTAAGCGTCAGTTCGATATCCTTGACCACGGGCATCGGGGCAGCTCCTTTTTTCATGACATTCACCATGGCGGACGTCATGCCTGCACTGGTGCGGTCACGGTAAAAACCATACAGCTTGACAGAGGCGTAGTAGTTGGTAATATCCTCCGTCAATGAGGGCAGTTGCTCTGCTTTTGGCATTCGCACGACCACAGACACTTTTCTTTCACCCCCCGCACGAATCGGCAGCTCATTAGGACGAATTTCAACCCAATCCGCACAGGCGATATCCTCTCCGCGTACTGTTGTAAACTTACTGGCCAATGCATCGGGGATAACGGGAATCGCCTTGACCACAATGTCCTCGTCCGAATAATTGTGAATCGTGATGATTTGACTGCTCGCAGTCCCGGGAGTCATCGTTAAATCAATATTGTCAGGTACAAGTCGCATAGCCGCGTCCATATGGGCCACACCCGTGTAACTCGGATTGACAAAGTCAATCTCCTTCGTCAACGGCTTGACGCGCCGGCCATCCACATTCAAACGGCCCGAAATCCTATACGTGCCGGACGGAAAACTGCTGTCCAGGTTCACGGCTATTTCCAACTCTGCGCCAGGAATGATATGCCCTTCAGGCAGTGGAATGTCACGTTTCATCAAACGGGTACCACCCTCCGGCAACACCTGCCAGACCGAAGCCATGGGTGAGAGCTTGCTATACGTGCCGCCTTTGTTCTTCACCGTCAAGATGAGGCCGGTACTCTCCCTTTGATTTTCCCTCGCTTCAAGGTACTTCAAATCCACGGAATCAAGAGTGACATTCGCCCTCAAAGCAGGTCCATCCACTGAGATGCAAATCGGGACAACAAAATCGTATCGAACAACCACACCACCCAGGCCAGGACGCGGTTCGAGACTGACTTTCAATCCTGCACAATAAAACCCCTTTGCCTTGGGTGGAATACGAATCTGCATGCTCTCCTGCGTGAATTCATAAGCAGGCACCTCGACATCTGTGCGTCCGATGAGAATCCAATCTTTGCAGGAAGAATGCATTGAAAGATCGATCCCATTATTGGCCTGTGTCAACATATCGGGATCCAATACCACCCAACTGCCGTCTCTGCCTTGAATCAAATCCACGACCTCCATGGTCACAAACTGAGACTCAAAACGATCTCTGTTTTCAAGCTTGAATACCTTGCGAAGAATCGTTCCGCGACGTCCCTGGGCCACTATCTGCATGGGCTGAACCACAAACTGAGCGCTCGCATCCAAGGAAAAAGCCATAACCATGGCGATTCCCAAAACCACTCGGCCAAAGAATGATCTTCCCATGGCACCAGAGGACTGCTGACAATTGGATTTCACAATCAGGTTTTTCTGCATGTTTCTGCCTCAATCTTTATTATTGCGTCTGATCCCAGACTCCTAGCTTACTCCTAACGGCTGTAATAAATTGTACTTACAAACCATTAGCCGGCTTTCGAAGATTTTACACCCAAGCGACTACTCCCTATTCGGCACAACACCTTTATCACTTGGCATAAAACCACTACAAAATGCCCTGCAGCTACGACTCCCCCAAGCAAACAAAAAGAAAACCACCCCATTCATATCACCGCAAACCCCATTACATTTGCAGCGTCCTCATTGTATCCTTTATTTGCTCTCATGTCAACCTATTTCATGCATTTTTCCCATTTTAATGTTAACTACGCACGTTTTATCACAATGCGAAACGCAAAAGGAGGAAGGGCCGATAAAGCCCTTCCTCCTCAGTATCTTGCTTCACATGCACTACCCAAAGGTAATGCGCCATGAATCAGTCATTAGAATGTCGTGGTTGAACCATTCTTGTACTCTGTGGGAATCACAGAGATCGTCAAGACTGCGATGCGGTAGTTATCAGCTTGTGGCAGCTTGTCAATGGCCACTTTCTTACCTGTCACGCAGATGTTCACTGTGCCAAGACCATTCAGCACGTCATATGAAGAGGCGCCATTGATGGTCGCAGCCCATTCAGCTTCTGTAACGCCAAGATCTTTGGCTGCCTGTGTCGTGGCAACAGATCCCTTGATTGTGGCGGCAAAGTTGCTCTTGACTTGAACATTGTTGATGCAACCAGAATAACTGAAGAACGGATCGCCGAGAGTGGCATCCTGGGCAATCTTGATATCGCCAGTGTACTTGATTTCGATCCAGTAACCAACATCCATCACAACGTTGATTGTCTGGACATCTTGCCAATTGTAAGTCTTGACGATTTTGCCCGGCCAAGGCTTGTGGAACTTCTGATCCAATACAGTTGGATCAGCCGCAAAGGCTGGCAGGACAATTGCCAATAAGGCAACAGCAATTAGACTCTTCTTCAACATCTTCTTTTCCTTTCTTAACCAACGCTCCAAAAACGTCTTAACACATTTCCAGAACAAAATTAAACCTTACGTTCGGATATACCCCAATCCAAACATACGCCAATGCAGGCTACCCTTTTTTTTCAACTCAAGAATCACCTGCTAAAAATACTCGAGCTGAGGCCTAAAACGACTTCAATCACCGAAACCAACGAAGCCAGACTGATAAACCCATTAAACAAGAGGCCATTCTCATAAAACAAGTCCTGCAGACAACTGCCTGCTATTAGCCAGCCTTCTCAGCACCACACCTCCTTTCTCCCCTTTCCCTTAAAAGAGGAAAACAATCTTCAGAGTAGCAGCTTTCACGTAAGTCCTGGGCAATCATTTACTTATTCAATTCTATTCTGTATGAATTGCATGATGTCCAATCAGGCAATCCAAGAAATATACCTTCACAGAAGGCTATGAGAACACTCCGCTTAGGATTGATGACTATATGTAGTCCCTCGTGTTACAACCACATCTATTCATCAAACCTCCACACCCGTTCCAACCACAACCTCCGAAAGCCCCAAAAGCCATCTAAAACCCGAGACACCAACATCTCTCGTTAATACCCTATGAGTCCTATTTAGCCCATACTTTCAGGTGAGCTCAATATACCAATTCACGCAAGCTAAGTCAATTTTTTTATTACCTATGTTGCCTAATTTGTTTTTATAGGCTCATTTTTTATTGTATGAGGATTTTATAGAAGGTGAAACCCAGCCAAACTCCACCCCAATGCCTGGCACACAGGACCCCCTCTATTCCGGTAATATTTGGCCTGACAGCACAGAATGAGCAAAATAGATGGACACCATGGGCCAGGGAAAACTCCAAATCAGAATCTGAACAGAGGGGCCACGCAAAACCGAAGAAATACCATCCAGCCCCAAACAGAATAGACATAAAAAAAGCCGCCAGAAGGCGGCTCAGACAGGTAACTCCTCGAGTAGGACTCGAACCTACAACCTAGCGGTTAACAGAAAGCCCTGAGAGGACTGCCGAAAAGCCCAAAAGTCTTGTGTTTTCAGTATCTTAGCAAGTTCTTATCAATTCGCAAGAGTTATTATCCAATCGCGTTTTTTCGCACGTTATCGCGGTATCCAAAGCGCAAAACGGTATAAAACGGTATGGCGTGTTAGTTGGGAATCATCATTTCTCATGATCGTTGAATACTGACTGGAAGTAGAACATTGTTCCATTCTTGCCAAGTCCTCAAGCGTGCGGAGCTATCTGCAAGATTCGCGCTCTAAAATGTGGGCTTTTGACCAATTTTTGCCAATAATCTGTTTTTTTTTGACTGAGAGCACTTGTGTGGCGACATTTATTGAATTGACCCTTCCGCTTGGCTTGAGATCGTTATCGACTTTAATAGCCCTGTAAATGTTGCTGGCCGAGCCAGCCTTTGGCGAAAAGTGGCGAAAAGTGCTTTCCAGGCAACTTCAACATGCTGGGCAGTCAAGATTCGTTTCTGTTCACTCCAGGCATATGTTTTGCGGCAACGCAGCATCCAGGGTTTCGCCCTGGTCATGGTAATTGCCCCAGTGGACCGTTGATAAGCATTCCATTCCAAAGGGGGGCTGGAATCCGGCAATCAGGTCTCCCTCCGCAGCGTAGGGGTCGTTTTCAAAAAATCTCACTTTATATCAAAAATCTTGGCCCAAATTCCAGCTTAACGACGCATGTTTTATTGAAGAACATTTGATTTTACGGAACCTGTGCGCCCATGAGGAGCTGTAAGATAGTGTGGCTGTGGGCATGGAAGTTGATTTCAAGCGTGGAGGCTTGCAGCCTCTGCTTATTGCAGGATAAGGATTCTCACATAAAAACCTAGTAGGAGTAGGGCTATTGACTTTGGCTGATAGCCCTTTGGTCTTCAAGTACGCCTTGAAAGTTAGGCAAGGATAGTCCAATCAAATTACCCAAAGGGCAGAAAGGACGTGTTGTATGAGAAGGTTATTGTTTGCTGTTGTTGCTGTTGGAGCGGTGCTCAATATTGGATCTACATTTGCTCAGGAGAGTGAATCTAAGCTGATTCTCTCCGGTCATACAGCCGGAGTTCCCGGAATCGCCTTTAGTCCGGATGGTTCTCTTCTTGCGTCCGTGAGTAAAGATCGAACAATACGTGTCTGGAGTAGCACCACGGGGCACGTAGAGTGGGAGCAACAACTGGAGGGAGTGGGTCAAGGGATTACCTATAGCGCAGATGGAAGATGGCTTGTCACGAATGACCATGACTGGGAACGCGTATGCATTTGGAATACGAAAACGACTGAGCGGGTTTTGAAATTGGGGAATGAACAAAGCATTCGGACACAGGCACCCGTACTGACCGACGATAATCGTTACCTTGTGACTGGTACGCTTAATTGGACATCAGACCAGGGATCGCTTACAGTATGGCGTTGCACAGTGAACGAGTCAGGTGCGTCGGAAAGACAATTCAACGCTGACGAACTTAAGACTTTTCCTGGTAACATTTCGGATATAGCTTTGGCCCCCAATAACCGAAAGATTGCCTTTGCTAAACCGAGCGGTGATGGGCGAAAGCAAGAACTCTATCAGTGGGACCCGACGGGCACCAACGAGCCACAGCGACTGGCGAATGACGTTATTGGCGCTGCCCAATTTATCAATTTTACACCTGACAGTCGGCAGATACTGGTGGTCGATGCCAATCTGTGCATCGTGACCTATGACGTTCAGTCAGGTAACAAACTGGCCTCATTCTCGACACTCAAGAAGGGCACTGTACGCCAGCCCGGAGAATACCCCACGTACACGATACATAAACTTGACCCCCATGGCACGAAAATGGCATTGACATCATTCAGTACTCTTGGTGTTAACCTGTGGGACGTTAAAAACGGAAAGCTCTTGTATTCACTGCCGGAGCAAGAAGGACTGGTATATTACTTCGCCTGGAGTCCGGATGGGCGGCGTCTGGCGGTCTCACGCTCTGACGGGGATATTACCATCTGGAATATCGCAAAGATTGAAGGTGTATTGGCTGACTTGGAACTGGCCCCGTAACCTATGGCATAGGGGATTTTTTATTCGGTGAGGTCGGTAACCAGGCTAGATCGCACGAATCGCCGATCAGGAAACAAAACCGAGCTAAACTAAGCTGTCGTAGCTGGCGATCTGCCAGGAAATGGCCAGCCTCATTGCATCCGTCCAAGGATGTAAAATGGCTCTGAGTAAAGGATTACATGAGGTTATGCGCCTGCGCTCCCCCGCCGCACCGGCTGGTTGTACACCACAAAATGTGGTCATTGACCACTTTTGGCCCTTAAAGCGGCGTTTGGACTGCTTTCTTGCCTATTCTACCTCAGAAAACGTGACTAAGATTTCAAAATGAGCTATTGTTATATTCAGTGAAACAGTGTTTCGCTGTCGTCAATAGGTGTTTCAAACGCTCAAGTCTGGGAGTGTGCTGCGAGTAGGAGTCCCCTCTGGGGGAGCGTGTCTTTGGCAAGGCAGTCAAAGGCCGTTCGAGTGCTCACGGATGGTGCCGGGCACAGATCGACCACGAAAGCAGCGACGTGCATTTTCCTACATTGATGGGCCTGTCAATCGTTTGCCTGGAATTACAGGTGAACGGTTGGCATCCCATGAAGGGAACCCCATGGTCATAGCAGACCCATCCGGGAGGATGGGCCTGCCATGGCAGCGTCTTATGACGTATTGCAGTGGTGAACCTGGGTTCACAAAGGTTTTTCGCTCCGCAACGTCTAT
>JAIPFM010000083.1 GCA_021736645.1 Phycisphaerae bacterium
GATGTATTGGCCCACAGCAGCTTCTTGTGCCTCAGACTCTCCACGGCCCCGAGCACGGTGGCTTCATCATACGCAACCACAGGGTGACGATTGACCTTCTGATTGCAGGCATTTACCAGGGCATTCAAGGACAATGGATAATACTCCGGCGTGGCCATCATCTTCTCGAGCAAACACCCCAACACGCGCACTTCCTCGCTTGTCAAACAGACCTCCATACATGGCCTCCATGTCATAATGGTTAATCAAGTCAAGTCAACTCATAGATGATAAAGCAAGTCATGGCCATTGTCCAGGGCGGTTCGCTGTGGCAGTTTTGAGGCAGTTTTCTCCATTGATCTGCCTGCCACCGACGCATATAATCATATCTCAGTTGGTCTAACCAGAATATCTATCCATAAATTAATGCGGTCTGACAAATGAGTCTTGAAGAAATCGCCCACTAAATCGGAAAGAACCCCATGAAGAATCCTAGGATGAATCGAAGAACCTTTTTATCTGGAGCAGCCAGTACCCTGGCCGCGAGCACTGTGTTCCCGACATTTGCCATTGGGAAATCCGGCCAATCGGCCAATGACAAGGTCAATGTGGCCTTTATTGGATCCGGGGGCTGGATTGCCCAGCAGCCCTACAACCAGGGCTGCAGCGAGGAGAATCTCGTGGCCTTCTGCGATGTGGACCGCAACCACTGCGCAGAAAACATGAAGAACTGGCGCACCACCCAGCCCTTCTTTGATGACTACCGCGTGATGCTCGACAAGATGCACAAGGACATTGACGCCATCGTGATCTCAACGCCGGATCACTCGCACTTTCCTGCCACGCTGGCTGCCATGGAGCGTGGTATCCATGTGTACACACAAAAACCCCTGGCGCACAACATCTGGCAGACGCGCACCCTGGTCAAGGCCAAGGATCGCTACGGGGTGATGACCCAGATGGGCAATCAGGGCCATGCAGGCAATGGGATTCGCAAATCCGTGGAGGCCTACAGGGCCGGTGTGATTGGCGAGGTCAGCGAGGTCTATGCACGCAACAGCGGACCGCAGATGGGTGGTGAGCATTTTGCCAACCCGGCGACCATGCCGCCGCCCTCGTCGCCAGTGCCAGAAGGGCTGTCCTGGGATAAGTGGGTGGGGCCAGCAGCCATGCGTCCGTTCTACAGGGGATACCTCCCTTACAAATGGCGGGCCTTTTATGATTTTGGATCCGGTATGCTGGGCGACTGGGGCTGCCACACACTGGACACCCCTGTGTGGGCGCTTGATCTGGATCCGCCCACTGTGGTGGAATGTCTGGAGCGCAAGGAGTCGCTCACAGGCCTTATTCCCGCGGGCAGCCGTCTCAGATTCCATTTTCCGGCCAAGGGCAAGCGCGGCCCGGTGACGCTCAACTGGTTTGATGGTCCGCAGGACTGGACCCAGGTGGGGCGCATTGACAAGTTCGGCGCGGAGCACGCCGCACATCTTGATCTGGCATGCTGGATGGTGGGGACAAAGGGCATGCTGGGGTGCGGCACCCATGCCGGGCCCCCGGCCATCATTCCCGGCGACCTGCGAAAGCAATGGCAGGAAAACCCGCCGGCCCAGTCCATCCCGCGTGTGGAAGGCGGCCCCTTCCGTGAATGGCTGCGTGCCATCAAGGGCACAGGCCCTGAACCGGGTTCCAATTTCAGCTACTCCGCCAACTTGACGGAGGTGATCCTGCTCGGCGTTCTGGCTCAGCGTTTCAATACACGCATAGAGTGGGATGCCAAGAATGCACGCATCACCAACCACCCTGAGTTGAATGTGTTCGTCAAGGAGCCTGTGCGAAAAGGCTGGGAGTATGGTGAATCGCTTTGGTCTTGACATTGGAAAATCCTGTTGTTTCGCACGTGACCGATGCTCGCACGAGCCACAACGTGAAGAGAAAAACAGGCTGTTCTCCAAGACGCGCTAACTCAGCAAGCACGCTTTTTTAAGCGTGACAGGAGGTGCTATGCATGCCAGGGGCGTATTGGCTGTTCAGGTGGGTCTGATCTTGTTCTACACGGTCTTTTCAGGACCGCTGTGTGCGGTGGAGGTCCGCATCGTGCCCGGTGAAGGTGAACTGGGCAACCCCCACATGGCCCGTTTGTTTGACACTGCGCAGGGGCATCTGACCACGGCCATGATGGTCAACAAACGCGCCGACACAAAAGCAGTGCCCTCCCAGTGCGATGAATTCCGCCTGCGCCTCTCCGAGGGAACTGACAAAACCGGTACGGACGTGATCCTGACAAGCGCAGACTTTGAAATCCGAAACACCAAAGCCTACACGCCGGAAGGCAAGGCAGACCACAGGGGCCTGGCTGTCACGCTGTGTAACACGACGCACGGACTCTCGGTGCAGGTCTGCTACGAACTGGGGCCGGACGCCTTTTATATGCACAAGTATTTGCGCATCACTGCGGACAGGGCTGTGACCCTGGAACGCATTGATGTAGACGTCATGACGCTGAAGGATGCGGACCAGCCCTATCAGATCAAGTGCATCTACGCACGCGGCAAATGGAGCCCGGGTCTGGGCCAGCCGCTCTACACGACCCGAAGCGGAATGTTCTGGGGCATTGAGTTTCCTGCGGCTTATAATTATGTGGAAAAGCAGCGTCTGACCTGCGGGTATCTCTGGGGTCGCGTGCTGGAACCGGGTCAGACCTATACCACCTACAGAGCCGTGACAGGTGTGTCAGATGATCCCGCCTATACTCAGGACACCTTCTTTGAGTATATCAACCAGGTGCGTATCCGTGCGCTGCGACTGCAGGTTCAATACAACAGCTGGTTTGACTTTGGGCCAGGCGTCAACCAAGAGAGGTTTGCCGCCACAGTGAATACCCTTCACCGCGAGCTCGTCATGGAACGCGGTTGTCCACCCCTCAAGGCCTATGTGATTGATGACGGGTGGCAGGATACCGGCCAGGGCGTGACATGGGCGGACAAGGCATGGAAAGTCAACGCCAAGTTCGACCCGGATTTTGCGACGTGCTTCAAGGCCACCCGTGACGCCGAGTCCCATCTGGGCCTGTGGATGAGTCCCGGGTGCAACTTCGGTGCGCGCCGTATGGTGCCTCGCTATAAAGAGGAGGGCTTTGAAGCCCTGGACAACTTCATGTCACTAGCCGGCCCCAAGTACATGGGTCTGCTGAAAGACCGCATGGTTGAACTGACCGACTCCGGAGTCACTTACTTCAAGCTGGACGGTCTGTTTGGCCACCTGAACACACGCGACTTTGAGCTGCACGGCGAGCGATACGGCCTGCCCGGCATGCCGCAGCTTGGCCTGGAGGGCATTGGGACATCCGACAAGGCACTCAACGATGCCAGATATGATGAACTCAAGACCTACTATCTGGTGGCCGGCACGGAGCAGCTGATTCAGATCTTTCAAGCCATGGCCCGCGCCAATCCCAAGGTGTACATTGTGATCTCCAATGGGGCCTTTCTAAGCCCCTGGTGGCTGATGCATGTGGACAGCAGCTGGATGATCATGGCTGGTGATGCAGCGGGCGGCGCAGACCGCACTGGAGAACTGGTGTACCGCGATGGCGTGTACCATGAAATTGTGGCGCAAGAAAAAACACAGTTCCCCATCTGCGCCCTGTTCAACCACGAACCGAAAAAGACCCGAAGCGGAGAGTCCAAAGAGACCTTTCGGAACTACCTCTACATGAACATGTCTCGCGGCACCGGATTCATTGAACTGTATCTCAAGACGCAGACACTTCAGGCCTACGACTGGGATGTCCTGGCAGAGGGCATTCAGTGGGCCCATGAGATCTTTCCGACCTTTACCCGGTCGCGCATGCATGGCGGCAATCCCAGAAAAAATGAGGTCTATGGGTACACGGCCTGGGTCGAGGATCAGGGATATGTGTCCATTCACAATCCCTCAGACGAAACCAGGACCTACAGCTTCACACTGGACCGAGCGTTTGGCCTGATGCCGGCGCGTGGTCATTTTTATCTCTCATCGCCAATTCAAGAGAGCCTCAAAGGGCTGAAGAAAGGGTACCAATATGGTGACACCATAACGCTGACCCTGGCGCCCAAAGAGATCCGGGCACTCAATTTTGACAAGCATCAGCGAGACTGGAGCCGGTTGAGGGCCCTGCAAACGCGCACTCCCTATACAGCCCCGCCTCCCCCGCCGCCGCCCAAACCCATTCCCGGAGATCACGCAATCCTTGGTGTCTGGCAATACACATATGACAACATACCCTACCGCCGAGAATTCGAGGCAAATGGTGAATGTATCCTGTGGCGGGGAACCGAGGTGAACTGGAAAAAGCCCTTTACGATTGCAGGTAAAAATCAGGCCAATATCGGCGCCTACACCCACATCATCCAGGCCGACGGCACCCTGCTGATAGAAGGCAGGTACAGAGCGAATAGGCTTCGCTGATGACAGCTTGAACATGCGTGTCAATGAATACAAGATCAGGTATCCTGATAAAGCGAAATCCACTCAAGTTAGAAAGATCCCTTTATGAGAACGAAATTATGTCTGTGTGTACTGATGATTTCCCTGACCCTGGCCTTGCCAGGTATGACCAAGCAGTCAAAGCGCGTGAAACCCAATGTGATCTTCATTTTGGCCGATGACATGGGATTCGGAGATGTGCGGGCTTTTAACCAGGAGGGAAAGATCAGAACGCCAGGCATTGACCGACTGGCGTCGAGCGGCATGAGTTTTATGGATGCGCACACGTCCTCCTCTGTGTGTACGCCCACGCGGTACGGTATCATGACCGGCCGATACAACTGGCGTTCAAAGCTCAAGTCCGGCGTGCTGGGCGGATCGTCTCCTGCCTTGATTGAACTGGAACGCACCACTGTGGCATCCATGCTCAAGAAGTCCGGCTACACAACAGCCTATATCGGAAAATGGCATCTGGGATGGAATTTTGCCAAGGATGACAAGGGCAAGATTGATTTCAGCAAAGAGGTGACGCATACCCCCAATGACCTGGGGTTTGACTATGCATACGGCCATTGCGGCTCTCTGGATATGGCGCCCTATGTGTATGTGGAGAACGGACACTGCACGGCCATACCCACCGAGACCACAGTCAACCAAGGCAAATACAGTTGGTGGCGAAAGGGACTCACTGCGCCGGATTTCGTGCATGAAGATGTGACACCCAATTTCTTCCGCAGAGGCATCAAGTATGTCAGGGAACACGCCAATGGTGACACTCCGTTTTTTCTGTACCTGCCCCTGCCCTCACCCCACACCCCCATTCTCCCCACCCAAGCGTGGCAGGGAAAAAGTGGTTTGAATCCTTATGGTGATTTTGTGATGATGGTGGACGACTACATCAACCAGCTCCTGGAGGCGGTGAAACAGACAGGGATCGAAGACAACACCTTGATCATGTTCGCCACAGACAACGGCTGCTCACCTGCAGCAAAAATTGAAGAATTGATTGCCGGAGGGCATTACCCCAACGGCATATACCGGGGGCACAAGGCCGATATTTTTGAAGGCGGTCATCGCGTCCCCTTTATCGCCGCATGGCCCGAGGTGATCAAGCCTGGCACACAAAACCACCAGACCATCTGCACCACCGATTTGCTGGCCACCCTGGCAGATATTGTCGGCTATCCATTGAAGGATAATGAGGCAGAGGACAGTTACAGTTTATTGCCCCTGTTCCGGGGTGCGAAGATAGACGGCAGCCTCAGAGAAGCCACAGTGCACCATTCCATAAACGGGAGTTTTGCCATTCGTCAGGGAGACTGGAAACTGGCCCTGTGTCCAGGATCCGGTGGATGGAGTTTCCCGAGACCCGGCAAAGACAATGCCGCATTGGCAAAGCTGCCTCGCGTCCAGCTTTATAATCTGAAAGACGACCCCAGTGAACAGAAGAATCTGCAGGCCGAATACCCTGACAAGGTCGAGGCCTTGAAGGCCCTGTTGACCCGATATGTGGCTGAAGGCAGGAGTACCCCTGGTGCGCCGCAGCACAATGACGGTGACAAGCTCTGGAAGCAGCTCTGGTGGATGACCGAATAGACGCTGGCCCATCAGCACGCTGTACACAACAAATGTGACGTCCCTGATACCCGTCATTCGGCAACACCATGATCCTGGGGTCAAGGCTGGGTCAATGCATCATGGCGTACATGATGACATTCACACCCATCTGAATGGCGCGCAGGTAGTTTTCCCGGCCGAACTCGATGCCGGAGCGATCGCACCAGCCGCAGTGCAGGTCCGTGGAGCTGAGAAACACGGCCAGTCTGTCGCCCACGAAGAGGCCGCGCGCACCGTGGTGCTGTCCGTGCATGTAGGGCAGACCGACCTGTCTCCGTCTCACGAATTCCATGCCCGGCAGGCCTGACTCGGACAGGTTGTACACATTGCTGAACACCTCATGCGTGAGCGGGATCTGCTTGACCGCACCAGGACCGAACAATTCCTCCAGCATGGCATAGGCACTCTGGTAAAAGAAGTCACCGCCATTGCCGATCACACAATCGTCCATGAAGATGAAGCCCCCGCGTTCAATGTAGGCCTTGACATTGGACTTGGCTGCAGGATCGAACTTGAAGTAGTTTTCCCCGGTCATAAACAGAAACGGATACGGCTTGACTGTGTCAAAGTCATCGAATGTCACCACCGCATTGAGCTGACCTGCGGCTGCGTACTGGGGCTGCCACTCATGCGTGTTGACAATCGGCTTGACCCTGCACCGGATCACGGAGCTCAGTTCCTCCAGCAGGTTCGCGTCCCCGCCGGGGCGCACATTCCACACGTCCGGGCCTGGAAGTCGGCCTGAAGGCTGGCCCTCCACAAATCTAACCCTGGGAAAAATGAAGTCGTAACGGTCCAGATCGTCCACCATGGACACGTACTCCTGGGCCCCGGCATTGAGCAGGGGACCGGTGGCAGCCGCCGCACCGACCCGACACACATCCTTCAAAAAGTCACGTCTTGTTTTTAACGGTTCCATTTTGCTTACCCCATCCCCAATGACCGTCGAATACTCCAACTGGCGCACAACAACACACACAAGAGGCACAACACAATCCATCGGGGCCACTGGCTTGTCACCAGCATCGTGGGACTCAATGTCCTTCGCCCCTCAAAGCGTTCAAAGGTGGATCGATCCACCTTATTTATATTCACGTACTCGGCCTGCATGGCCTGACTCAAATCCGCCAGGCCCGGTTCATTGAGTTGGATGCGACTCATTTCAGTGCGCACACTCGGCAAACGGACAGCCGTCACACTCTGGCCCAGATACTGCCCCCGGACCTGGGCTTCCACGCGCACCACCACACACGGCGGCCCTGCATACGGCACCAGGGCCCGGTATCGGCCCCGTCCCATGGCCGAGAGAGTCACGACCTGGGACTCGACCGTCGCCAGCACAGCGGCATCCTCCACAGGCCCTGCAGCCTGATCCTTGATCCAGGCCGTGATCCATAACTGATCCGGCTGGTCAGGCACACGTTCGGCAAACACGCGCAGTCCGGAATCCTGGCCCGGCTCAGGTGCAGTCATGCGTACCAGCGTACTGATCAAATCAAAGAGTGTGCCTCCCTGTTGATCCTCGCAATACAGTTGAAAGAGTTTGGACAGCCCCACCACACACACGTGGCCCTCGCCCACACGATGTGTCAACACCGCGGGCGTGTGATCCACCACGGCCAGGCACGTGCTTGCGGGCTTGGGCCTGCCCATGGGCCAGGCCAGCACGGGCAGATCATGCTGAGCCAGAGACACGCCCTGAAAGAGTCGCGCCTCCTGGGCCTCCTGGGATGGCCCCAGCACACCCATGGCCGGCTCGGACTGCGTCAGCATGGGCGTCACAGGCAGCAGACGCCCGAGGATTTCCTGGGGCCACCTCAAAGCCCCCTGGCCCTCGGCCTCGGCAAACACCATCAACCCTCCTCCGTGACGGGTCACAAACTCATACAATCGATGCCTCTGAGCAGCATCCCACAGTGTCTCATCTTGAGTGACCATCACGATCAGATCGTACACAGCAAACTCATTGGGCTCATAGGGAAAGGCCACGGACCGGCCGGCATAGCTCGACTTGCGAGCCAGACGACGGTCCTTGATGGCATCGAGACACACATCCAGAATCACGCGCTGATCGGCCTCCAGCACGCGCCGGAGTTTCCCCACCTGCAGGGTGGCCCGACGACTGTACAGGAGCACACGGTTGGTCCGGGGTTCAGCCACCTCGATGACGGTCCAGGCCTCATTATTGGCAGGATTCATCTCCCCCTCCATGGGCCTGATCCGAGCCCCCAGCACATGCCGGCCCGGTGCCTGCATGGGCCACTGGCATGTCACAGTCTGGTGCGCCTGTCCCTGGTGCGAGACCCAGCGGTCCGGCTCCAGTGACACCTGCTGGACTGTCACGTCGTCCAGGACCACGTCCAGGATCAAGGGGTCCTGACTGTCCTCAGTGCGCGACACGGTGATCTCCACAGGACACACACTGCCCTGAGGCACCTGACCGGGCGCACGCAGTTCCGTGACACTCACGTCTGAAGGCAGGTCCGGAGATCCCACGCCAATGACCACAGCCTCAAACGAGTCCGGCCAGGCCAGTGTGCCGGGCCATCGCCAGGTATCCTCAAACTGGCCGTCTGTCATGAGCACCACGCCGGAAATCTCCGCACCGGGATCAGTGTCATTGGCCTCTTGGATCAGGTCCGCCAGACGCCTGGACAGGGCCCGGATACGGGAGTGCGAGCCCCATCGCGTCAATTGATCCATGTCATCGCATCCGTACAGGGTCGTGTCAAGGCCCAGGATCTGGAAGTGAGGTCCGGTCTCATCGCCGGGCCGGGCATGGGTTTCAAACGCTGTGATGGCCGCATCCAGACGCGATCCCCGGGGCGTGTCCTCAATAGACATGCTCTGGCTGGTGTCCATCACCACCAGCACACGATTGCGTGCCACCTGCGGCACGTCCTGCGTGGCGCATGGATTCCACAGGATCAGCAGCACACCCAGAGCACACAGCCCCTGACACACACCTGCCGCGAATATCGCAGTTCCATGCAGTCGGCGAACCTGGAACAATCGATAGAAGCCCAGACCCGCCAGCACACACACCAGCGCGCCTGCCAGCAGGGCCCACCCATGACCCGGATAGTCCAGCCATGTCATCACTGATCCGTCCTTTCCTCAAACTGAGACGCACGCTCAAAAAAGGCGTTCTCGGATTCCCAAAAATGACTGACCGATCCCGGCCTCTCCAGGGCACGACCCTCGGTCCGCTGCAATGCTGTCATGGCAGTCCACAATCGAGACACCATCTGCCGGGCCGCCTCTGCCGGCGGTGTCTCCTGCTGATCAGTGAGCGAATGCATCATGGGAGAGGCCTGGGTATGGGGCTGTCTTTGTACCACCTTACTCTGCGCCTGGATCATACTGTTGAGCAGGCGCTCTGCATTTTCAAGACGCCTCTTCATGGCCTCGGCATCCAATGGCTCCGAGTCCTGCTCCGAGATCTGGCCCATGGACTGCATGTCCTCCATGAGTTGGTCTGCCAGTGTCTGTGCCTGCTTGATCTGCTTGTCCAGGGCCGTATTGAGCAAGGCATTATCCATGGCAGCGTCTGCCTGAGTCAACCGGTCCAGAATCCTGGCCATCTCGGCCATGGACATGGCCTTTCGGCCCTGATCCACCTGATCCGAAGCCTGCTGCATCCAGTCCAACTGGGATTCGACCTGATCCATGGCCTCGGACGCCTCCTGCATATGCTGCGCTGCCTGCTCACCGGATTGTGCTTCAGTGCCTGACGCGGCCTTGGCCACGCGCTCCAGTGCCTCCTGGATCTGATCTGCCATGGACTGCAGGGCCTTTTGCCTGGCCTCCAACATGGCCAGACGCATGGCCTGTGAAGCCTGTCCCTGGGACGGTGACATGCTTTGCTGAGACGATGCCTGTCGAGGCTGACCACGGCCCTGACCCTGGGACGAATCCTTCGGGTCACTCAATGACTCTGAATTGCCGCCCTCGCCTCCAGGAGATGACTTTGATGCGGGACTCTGTGATTGACCCTGGCCCTGGGCCTCACCCTGTGAATCAGTTTGTCCCTCGCTCTGGCCCTGGCCGGATTGAGACGCACTCTGTGACTGAGAGGATGGTGGTGACTGGCCTTGACCCTGTGAGTCACTCTGACTCTGACCCTCCCCCTGGCCCTGGCCTTGACCCTGTGACATCTGCTGCGGGTCACTCGATGACTCCGAATTACCGCCCTGGCCTGCGGGAGATGATTGTGACGTAGCATTTTTTGACTGGCCCTGTGATTGACCCTGGCCGGACTGAGCTGAACTCGGTGACTGAGAGGATTGTGCGGATTGACCTTGACTCTGACCGGAGGACGATTGACCCTGGTCCTGTGAGTCACTCTGGCCCTGTTCACCCTGGCCCTGCCCCTCGCCGGACTGAGCTGAACTCTGTGCCTGAGACGGTTGTGAGGATTGCCCTTGACCCTGGCCCTCGCTGGATTGAGTCATGCTTTGCGTCTGGGCCGAGGGCTCGGATTGGCCCTGCCCCTGGCCTTGCCCCTGCGCTTTGCTCTGACTGGTCCCGGAGGATTGAGAACGCTGCTGGGAGGCAGATTGACCCTCGCCTTGCGAATCACTCTGGCCCTGGCCTGGACTCTGACTTTGGCTTTGACCCTGGCTCTGTTGAGATACCTCAGACGTCTCTTGCATTTGTGATTCAGTCTGCTCAGTTTGTGATTGCCGGGAAAAGGATGTAGAGGGATCCTGTACCGGCTGTTCCTCCCGTTCCAACCCATAGGTACTCATGGGCTCCTGTTCAACAGCCTTCACCTTGCTGTCGTCCTCAGCCTTGAATGTCTTGGCCAATGCCTTTTTGAGCTGCTTTTGCTGTTGGGCCAATGCCTGGAGCTGCTTCTGGATATTCTGAAGCTGGGCCTTGGCCTCCTGTTCACTCATCGTGGGGGGCATCTCCGGAGTGTTCTGCAGCTTGACCTTTTCCGGCACCTCCGGCGTGGGCGCACCTGGTGACTGCTGAGGCGTCAGATCACTCTCCTTGATAAAGTCTCTCAGGATGCGATACCCCTTTTTTTCTGCATCCACGGCATCACCGGTGCGCGACTCCTGCAGGAACGCCTCAGCCTCAGACAGGGCATCAATCACCTGATTCAGGACCACCTTGTCCTGGACAGAAAAACCCATGTCGTCATCGTCGCGATTCTTCTTGATGACCCCCTCAGTGTGTGCCAGATCCTTGACCAGGGCCTGGCCCGTTTCCATAGAATCAACCGTCTGTTCCGAGACGTGGCTCAAGGTCCAGGTCTTCTTGATGATGGCCCGTGTATATTCCAGGGCATCCATCAGGGTCTCGGCAAACATTGACGAATTGCTTTGCTGCGGCTCCTTGACCTGGATCTCACGCTGAATCTCGATGAGATAGATCTCACTGGCCGCGGCCTGTGCCGGCTGACAGGGGTCCAGAGGGACATCCGTGGCCTGGCAGTAGAACATCACCGTGTCACCCTCAACCAGATGCCACTGATCGAGCACCAGGGTATGGGAAAATTCAACGGCTTGCCCCTGGTCCGGCACTGGGATCTCCAGGCATTGGGCCGGACGATCCTTGACTTCATAATAAAACGCCGCCCTGGCCAGGCCCACGTCATCCTTGATCCTGAATGTCACAGGCACGGGCACGGGCTCGGTCAAGGGGACATCCCCTCCAGGTGTCACAAGCTCGAATTTCGGGGGGCGGTCTTCGGCAACCACGATATCCACAGTCACGGGTGTGTGCACAGCCTGTCCCAGGGCATTGATCGGCGTGAACGTCAAAGACTGGCGCTTGTCAGACTGGCATGGATAGAGGGCCTCATTTCCATCAGGTGTCAAAGTATCAATCACCTCTCCATTGGCTCGAACCTCCAGCCGGCTCATGGGCTGATCCGTCTGAATCTTGATCGCTACGTCACTGCCCTGCACCGCGTCCACACGGCCCTGATCCACAGGCTGCCACGAAGTCTGCTTCTCACCGTCACTGGGCGGGCTTACCTGAGACAGCACGGCCTGCACCCGGGGCCTGGGAGAAACCGTGAGATCGGACCAGGCCGTGGTCGTGGCCTGGGATTCAAATCGATACTCATACTCACCGGGCGTCTCACAAAACTGCTGGGTTGAAAAGGTCTGGGTGCCGGTCTCACCATTCGGCACACCCGACACGTCACGTGCCAGCACGGCTTTGCCGGGCAGACCATTGGGCTCTTTTTCCCGCATCACAAAGCGAACCGTGTCAGATATCTCAAGACCGGATTCGGCTTCAAAGGTGACCAGTGTGTTGGGTTCTGTGAGGATGTCTTCTGTCACAGGGGCCAAAGGCTTTTGTGCCTGAGCCGCAGGGTCTGCGTGCTGTATCCAATCTGCGGCCTGAACCTGTTGAGACCATCGATCGTGCCAGAACAGGGATTCCGAAACCAGAAATCCCCCGACAATCAGCAATTCCAGACCAATGATCAGGCCATACGCCCAGGTGCGTTGCCTGGGCACGCATCGGTCAAAGTCCTGAAGGCGGGACCGCTGACACACACGACGAATCATGTGATGGGTCAGGCCCCTGGAATAGGGAAAGTGGGCACGATCTTCATAATACTCCATGGCCGTGACCAGCTGGCGATGCAGTGTCTTGTACGCCTCGATGTGGGCCCCTGCGTCACTGTAGGTCACGGACTCTGCATGAATGTGCGCTGTCCAGAGAATCGCGCCGGCAGTACAGCAGAACACCACCACCCCTGCCAGGCAGTGGCCTGTCACCTGCCACCCCAAAGACCGGGACAAGACCCAACAGACCGCCGCTGTCAAGGCCAGACACCCCAAGGCCGCACTCAAGGCACGCAGGCATTTCAGGGCCATGAGCCACTGACGGACGCCGTGCACACGATCCGCCAGGTCCTCCAGCAAAGACTCTGCATCCATCGGTTTCATGGCTTGATCCTTTCTGCCACAAACGGCTCCAGCAGCATCAGCACCAGCAGCAGCCACGCAGTCTCCCGCCACAGAGGTCTCGGGTGAGTGACCTGGGCGGCGGACGCGGCCTCGGGCTCATGTGCAGCGGATCGTCCCTCATGAAACAGCGCACGCGTCACCTGGTCGATGCGCTCCGGAGAGGTGACCTGCAGCACAGGCTCACAATCACGCCAGGTGTCATGGGTCTCAGGCAGGCTCGATCCCTGGCCGGACGTCACAAGGTACTGGGCCCAGGCCACGGCACCGGGTGACTTGGCCAGCGCACTCAAGGACGCATCCACGCTGGTATTGATCCAGATCGACACGCCCTGGCCCAGGGATCGGAGTGCCACAAATGGCGCCCCGTTTTTACATCGCCACACACACTGCGCCTCGGGCTCAAGACGTACATGGGACGATTCCCTCAGGACCATACGATCCAATCCGTACTGGATCAGGGATTCCCCTGCCCGGCTGTCCGTCCATTCACTGTCCTGGGGTTGTATCTCCGGTTGAGTCGATTCAGGCGTGGGTTCAATCCACGTCACCGGCCAGAGGCCGCTTTGATTCATGGGTAACACCGTGGTCGACTCGGGCAGCTCCGTCATGAAACACACCAGACGCTTGCCTTGAATCACGCCCCGTTTGAGGGGCTCGATCCAAGGGATCAGCGCCTCCGACACTCCGGCAAGAACGATGGTGTCAGCCCACGCAAGATCCGTGTTGGCCAAGTTGTCGAGCGTCACGCATCGCGTGTCCCAGATCACACCGAGGGACACATCGGCCAGACTTTCAATCGCCGTCTTGAACAGAAACAACCGGTCTGTGGCACGTTGATCCACGAGCAGGCAATGCCGTGTACCCTGATCCGGTGTCATGAGGTTGAGTTGAATCTCATCGTCCGCGTCAAAATCATCCGGCCCGTCAAACGAGACCGTGATCGTGTGCGCCCGGCCCCTGGCGAACTCGGGCAGGGGACTTGCCTGGGGACTTGCCAGGGGACTTGGTAAGGGGCAAGTCACGGCGCACACCTGATACGTATCAGGCAGGAGCGTGACCTCAACAGGGGCTTTGGCATCATGGGGCAGGGTTGTCAGGCGTCGTGTCACGGCCTGGGTTCCGGTATTGCGCAGGGTCACGTGAATCTGAGCGGTTTGGTCCCCCACGGCAGAGACCGAGGCATTCACGATCCCGGCATTGGTCACGCCCGGATCAGGCTGGACACACAAGACCTGCAATTGATCCACGCCCACACTGGGCATCAGGCCCCGGAGTCCCATGATCACATCCGGGGAAAAGTCACTGCCCAGCACCACATTCACACGCGTTTCTTCGTCCAGTGTCCTGCTTTGGCTGCGCACTTTTCTGAGAAACTCACCAAACTGGGCCGGTGCCTGCGCAGGGGCCATGCCATGGACCAGGGCCAGGGCCTGCGCCTGGTTCATCGGCGCAAACCATTGATTGTCCCCTGCAAAAAAAACATGGAATTCGCTGTCCTCCGGACAGGTACGAATCCGGTCTTTGGCCTGCGTCTTCAAAGTAGTCAACAGATCGGCGCCCTGACTGCGGACCGTCATGGACAGGGAATTGTCCAGACCCACGAACCACACCTCGTGCGCGGCCGGCCGAGGCGAGTGTGTCTGCCAGATGGGTCGGGCAAAGAGGATCGCGATCAGGCCAATGATCAGACATCTCATCAGCAGGATAATCCAGTCCCGAATGCGTCGTCTGGCCTGACTCTCGCTCTGCCCTTCACGCAGGAACCGGAGCATGGTAAAGGGCAGACGCTTGAACTTGGGGCGTGCCAGCAGGTGCACGACAATCGGGCCTGCCACGCCCAGGGCCCCCAACAGAAACATGGCACTCACAAAGGTCACATCAGTCTCCTGCGTCTGGCCAGATAAGCGATCATGGCCCGATCCATGGACAACGACGTGTCACACAGACAGTATTCGATGGCACGATTGCCCAGGGTCTTTTGAATGTCATCGAGAAAGGTCTGCACCCGATCCTGATAGGCCGTGCGTATGGCCGGCGCATTGACGCGCAGCCTGTCCGAAGACTCCATGTCCTCGAATTGAATGGCCCCGTCATAGTCCAGGTTCAGTTCCAGGTGATCCAGGGTCTGAAACACGATCACATCGTGCTCCAGGTATTTCAAATGGGCCAGCCCGTCGAGAATGTCCTGCTGATCGTCGAGCAGATCGGACAACAGGATGATCAGGCCCCGGCGTTTGGCCAGTTCAGCCACCTGATGCAGGATATCGGCCAGACGGGTCCGGCCCTGGGATCGATTGGCCTGCAGTCCTGCCAGCACGGCGTGCAGTTGCGTGCGTCTGGAACTGGCAGGCACATGATTCAAGATCCGATCGGAAAAACACAGCAGCGCCACACTGTCGGCCTGCCTGAGCATCATGTGTGTCAGGGCCGCTGCAAGATAGCTGGCATAGTCGAGCTTGCTCACTGCGCCTGCGCCATGAAAGGCCATGCTCTTGCTGGAATCGAGGAGCAGATACACGGTGGTGTTGGTCTCCTGCTGATACTGCTTGATGTACAGCTTGTCCGTGCGCCCATACACCTTCCAGTCCACAAACTTCAATTCATCGCCCACCACATACTCGCGGTGGTCACTGTACTCCACACTGAACCCGTGAAACGGACTGGGATGCACCCCGGAAAAGAATCCCTCGACCATACACCGGGCCACGAGTTCCAGATTCGTCAGCCGGCTCAGAAAGACCGGATCGAGATAATTTTTGATTTTGGATTTTTGATTTTTAATTTGCGGCCTATGGGTCATCATATCACCTTATAGGTTCACATCGATGCAACTCTGTCATGCCGAACGAACGTGAGGGATCTATTAAAGTAAACCCCGCAAAGCGGCTCCCTTTATGCACTCACCTTCTGGCGTGCCATGACATCATCCAGTATGGCATCCAGTGTCACACCGTCTGCTTCTGCACTGAAATTGGTCATGATCCGGTGACGCAGGACCATCTTGAATACTGCCTGCACGTCTTCAAAGCTCGGCGTCACACGGCCGTCCACCAGGGCCATGGCCTTGGCACCCAGCACGAGATACTGGCCTGCCCTGGGCCCTGCACCCCACTTGACATACTGTTTGACGTGGTCCGTGGCCAGGTCATCCATGGGACGTGTGGCACGGGCCAGTCGAATGGCATACGCAATAATCGTATCACTGACCGGGGCCCTGCGCACAATCTTCTGAAACAGCAGCATGTCCTTGTGTTCCAAGACCGGCTCAATACGCGCGTCCGTGTCCGTGGTGGTCTGCTTGACAATCAAATGCTCTTCTTTGATCGTGGGATAATCAATGAAGATCATGAACATGAACCGGTCCAGGGCTGCCTCAGGCAAGGGATAGGTGCCCTCCTGCTCGACCGGATTCTGCGTGGCCAGTACAAAGAAGGGCTGATCCAGTTTGTACGTGCGTCCGGACAGGGTCACCTCACGCTCCTGCATGGCCTGCAGCAGGGCGGACTGGGTCTTGGGCGGGGTTCGGTTGATCTCATCGGCCAGAATCACGTTGGAAAAAATGGGCCCCTTGAGAAACTCAAACTTGCGTTTCTTGGTCTGGGCGTCCACCTGAATGATATCCGCCCCAATGATATCCGACGGCATCAAATCCGGTGTGAATTGAATTCGGTTGAACCCAAGGGTCATGGCCTGAGCAATGGCGTTGATCATCAGGGTCTTGGCCAGGCCCGGTACGCCCTGCACGATGCAATGCCCACCGGACAGCATGCAGCAGAGAATCGCATCGATCACGGCATCCTGCCCCACAATCACCTTGTGGACCTGCTTCTTAAGCAGACTGTGCCCTCGGTGCAGGCGTTCTACCAGTTGGCCCTCATCAAACTTGTGCGGGGCCTTGCCCTGCACACGCCCCTGATCCTGATCCTGCGTGACCTGTTCCATCTATAAACTCCCAAATAAACCTCCACAGTTCATATTGACAAGCACTATTGTATTACGATTGTAATCATTAGTCAAGCCCGGGAATTATTTTTTTTCAAGAATGACTCTCTGACTCACAAATCAGAGCACAATGGCAAAATCCCAACCCATTTCAAGGGCCAAACCATGCGGCAGGAGCATTTGTGACTCAGGAAAATTCAGGCCTTTGTGTTCGATGTGATCCTTTATGACCTGTGAAAACGGGCTTGTCGCAACCATCACAGACTTGAGCACTGCCGGATCTGCCGCCGTAGAATCCCGAGTATGCACTGCAAGACACAATTGGGGATGCGAAGAGACCAGATGCGCTCGACACACCACCGGCCGGACCGGATAGACGCTGCATGCGCCTTCCACCAGCAGGGGGCAGGTACGCACATAGTTGGAAAGATCGACCTGTTCATTGACCCTGGCCAGCGGAGTTCTGCCCGGTCTGGAATTGTCCCACGCATGCCATTGATGGGTTCGGATTCTAAGCTCGCTTATCTGATCTTCGGAGAATTCCCGTTTGACATACTGGGCCAGGGTGTGGACCTCTGCTATGTCCGTCAGGATGTGATGTCTGCAGCAATGACAACACCCCTTCTTACAGGACGGTACAATGCCCTCTTCGCTCTGCAGCCGATCCAGTTCGCAGGCAATCGCGTCGTCCACAGACACATACACACTACGAACGAATGCCTCCTGCGCTGTAGGCACATCAGCCACAAATCCATCAGGACCTGTACTCAATTGGCCATTCTCAATCAAATTCATCATACCCCCTTTTTATTGACAGAAAACCAGGCCCACATAAAGCCACAAAATCCTGCACCTGGATGCTACTCATCGAAAAGAAAAGTGTAATCCCTAACCATAGGTGGTTTTATGAAATTTATCAATGATTCCTTGTTACCTTTATCCCTTAAGTTGGACATATCTAGATAGAGATCATTCTGAGCGGCACAAAACATGATGATTGGATTAAATGTGTCTTGAATGAAGTAGAAACTGGATTGGCGTGTTTTCGTTTTCCAAATCAAGGGTATTAATACGGAGTCAATATGATGAAAAATAGCACAAAATCGTTCCATAGACCCAAAAAGACGTATTCCTTGGGCCAGACTACGCTGCACGTTTTGGCATGGTGTGGTCTTGCATTGTTCCCCACAGCAGGCTGGGGGTATTCAGGAGGACTGGGCACACGCCAGGTACCCTACAGGCTGGCGTCGCCGGATGACCTGATTGAACTGGGGCAGACTCTCCAGGATTATGACAAGCATTTTATCCTGGCCAATGACATTGATTTGACGGGCTATACCTTTGAAAAGGCCCCCATAGCCGGCTTTGACCCGAAGGTCTCGGGAATGAAGACGGACCCAATTGGCAGCCATTTTGGATTTTCGGGTACAATCAGTGGCGGCGGCCATGTGATTCGCCACTTGACAATTTCAGGGACGAACAATCTTGGTTTCATTGGTGTGCTCAGTGTAAACGGCCAGATGCACGGCATAGGTATTGAAGATGCCAGTATTCTAGGAACGGGCAATTCTATTGGGGCCCTGGTGGGTTATGCAGAAGGCCATGTGCTTAATTGTTACAGTACAGGGCATATCAGCGGACAAAAGTCAACAGGAGGACTTGTCGGGGAGCTTTATCATGGCATGATGACTCGTTGCTATAGTCATGCCCATACAACTGGAGACACATCTGTTGGCGGGTTAGTCGGAAGTCTTTCTATGGCACTGTTGACTCATTGCTACAGTACTGGCACCGTTGATGCCAGAATAGCGTTGGATGGTTTGAGTGGATTCCCCAGCCTCACAAGCAAAATTGGGTGTTTTTGGGATGTTGAAACCAGTGGTATTCCTGCCGGAACCTACATGGCTGGTCTGAATACCGATCAAATGCAGGATATTGGCACATTTTTGGATGCAGGCTGGAATTTTCTGGGCGAAACAGAGAATGCATCGAACGATACCTGGATGATGCCTGAGGGGGGAGGTTATCCGGAACTGAGTGTCTTCAGCAGTGGGCAGCCTGCATTGACAGGGCCCTGCCTGGCAATATCTGGAGATGCCAATGATGTCCTATGGAATGCCTCTGACTATTTCAATGCCCGCTGGGATTCTGTGGCCCTCACGACGATCGCTCACAATTCTGTAATTGATTCAGGAGTTGGCCTGAACTCACCAGAGCGAATTCTGACCATTTCAGGCAGGATTGAAGTCATCGACACCAATGACCTGCTCGGTCTCGACACTGAGAACTCATTTGTATGCCAGGCATTTGATCAAGATGGCAATGAGATGGCTTTGCCAAACAGGGTCAGCCCGTTTGAGCCCGTGTATCAATGGAAACTTTTGAATTGGAGGCCCAGGGAGATCACACTACAGCTTCAACTGACACCTGATCAGATCGTCCCCACGGCCCTGGCTCGGGTCGACTTCTATGCCCATGCCCTGTTTGCCAGGCCCTTTGTCACTGTCGACATGCCCTTTGAGGTGACAGCCGATTGGGTTGAACTCGCTCCTGGATTCAGGGTGCTGATTGAAAAAGCAGTCTCCAAGGATGGTATTTGTGAATACCAAATCCAACAAGAGTTGACCGGGCCGCCAAACTCCTATTTAGGACTGAGCCCGTACGACGAACTCACTTCCTTTATTCTTCTTTCTTCTCCCAAAATCGCAGATCTATATACCCGGGACTATCTCTTTAGCCTAACCTTGATGGATTCCGAGGAAAAACCGACCTCTTCTGATCGTGAATATACTGGCAGTAAGACTTCATATGATCCTGAAGGAAAAACAATCATGACAAATACAGGCTATATTTCTGACTGCAGCGGCATCGCTACACTTCGCTATTCCATTGCAGTCCAGCCCTACAAAGTCATCGTACCCATGACCATCACAGACATTACCCTGGATGGTTTTTAAACATTAAGAACACATAACATACAAAAATAGACCTTCCTATGTCCGCATACGGCCTTAGGAAGGTCTATAAAGGTGATGGATACCTGGCTGTGTGTCAGGCCTTCTTTTCCTTCCACATCACGGGCGTGGCTGTGACGAACCACACGATCGTGGCGATCACCATGTACCACTTGACCTTGTCGAGATCCGTGACCTGACCGATCAGGAAGAGGAAAGACGGCAGTATCAAACCGAGTAATGACAGTAGCGAGACGATTCTCAATATCAGTCGCATAATTTATCTCCTGGATCAAGCCGCAGGGCGGATTTTTTGTTGATAGAACTTGCTCACCACGATGTACAGGATCGCAGCCACGAACCAGCCCGGCAGGGACACGAAGTAGATTTGAATCCCAGCATACTTGACCAGCAGAAATGCGATCACCAGGGTCACAATCCACGCCACACCGGCTGCAAGGTTGAAGTGCTTGCCGCTCTTTTCGGCATAGCTGCTCTGCAGGCCAAGCTTGTGCATGAGCCAGAAGTCCACAAAGATCACAGCGCCCATGGGCATGAGAATCAAACCATACAGGGCCACAAAATCGAGCAGCTTCATGGCAATGGCCGGGAACATGCCGGCAACAGTGGCCAGGGCACCGGTTGCCAGTGTCACCTTGAACCTGGAAGATTTCGGTGTCAGGGCCTGGAATGCCAGACCGGCCCGGTAGATGGTGGGATTGGCAGTGGTCCATCCTGCAATGATCACACAGAGCAGGCCGGTCAGACCTGCCGCACGAAACGCCAGAGGACCGGGCAGGACCTTGGTGTCCATGGGATCCAGGTGCAACTGGTACGCGTACAAACAGGCCGCAGCAATCCAGGCCATAAAGTGACCCACGTACATGCCGGACGCAGAGGCCACACCATACCAGCTCTTTTTTGCAAATCGAAACACGGACAGGTCACTCATGCCGATATGCATGGCCATGTTGCAGAACCAGCCAAAGAATGTCACATGCCAGAAGGTAAACTTGACCTGGCCTGGCAGGGCATCACCGCCCTTCCACATATGGGTCTTGGCCAGTGACCACAGGTCTCCTGCAGAATGAATCTCCACGCCAGTGGCCGTGATAAACTGCCGCAGCCCCACAAATCCAAAGGCCAGAAAGACCAGGACCATCCAGGGTGAGGCAATGTTGGCAAACTTGGACACGGTCTTGTACCCAAAGGCAGCCACTATGGAAATCAACAGACCGACCACTGCCACAGCCAGAACCCAGCCCACGCTGTTGGGATACATGTCATCCAAAGCGGGCATGGGGAACTTGAACCAGACCCCCAGGGCCGTGGCAGACACCGTGACCATGGCACCGGCCAGGAAACAGAACATCAGGCCATTGGCCAGATTGTACATCGTGACCAGGCGCCGTCCGCAGATCTTTTCCAACTGATAGTAGAGCGTGAGTCGACATCGGGTACCAATCGGTGCGCACACGAACATCCAGCTCAACACAGCCAGGGCATTACCCAAAAGCAGCCCCACCACCAGATCAAAGGCACTGGCACCTGCCGCAACGAATAGCGGACCAAGCATCAGTTCTGTACCAGCGCAATGTTCACCCGCGTACATACCTATGAAATTCTTGAAGCCCATCCACGCATGCTGCGGCACGGGCTCACGCTCGAATTCACCGCCTGAGACCTGCTGTGATTCCTGTTCTGTTGCCATAGATTCTTCCTTCAGAAAACCAAACATCGTAATACTTTGGCGAAGTGAAGCATTTCGCCAAAGTGGTTCACAGTTCACAGTTCCAGGTTCACAGTTAATCGAACTAACCCGTTTGACTGTCCACTAACCGTGAACCGTGAACCTAATTAACCGTGAACCAACATTTCTGCTTACACACGTGTGCTGAGTACTTTGGCTTCGTAATCCTTGACCTGGGCGAGCCAGGCCCTGCCCGCGGGCACGCCGGCCTTCACGCAGTAAGTGTCCCACACAGCCCCGAACGGCAGTGTTTTGAGTTCTTCCAGCATGGCCAGGCGTGACGTGTAGTCCCCTGCTGCCTCAAAATCCTTCAATTGCGCTGTGGGTTCGAGCAGGGCCATGAGCAGGGCCTTGAGCATGCTTCGCGTGCCGATGACCCAGGCTGCCACACGGTTGATGCTGGCATCAAAGAAGTCCAGACCGATGTGCACACGATTGAGCTGGGCGCTGCGCACGAGTTCCTGGGCAATGGCCTGGAGTTCGTCGCTGAGGATGACCACATGGTCACTGTCCCATCGCACAGGTCGGCTCACGTGCAGGAGCAGCTCCGGCAGGAACATCAGAGCAGACGATATTTTTTCGGAGATCACCTCCGTGGGATGGAAGTGGCCTGCATCGAGACACAATACCTTCTGGCGTGAAATGGCATAGCCCATATAAAACTCATGGGATCCCACAGTACAGCTTTCCGCACCAATACCGAACAGCTTGGACTCCACAGCATCCAGGTGAACCTTGGGATCGATCTGGGCGGCAAACACCTTGTCCAGAGAATCGGCCAGACGTTCGCGAGGTCCAAAACGATCGATGGGCATGTCCTTGTACCCGTCCGGCACCCACACATTGGTGACCGTGGGCGTGCCGAGCTGCCTGCCCATTTCCGCCCCGATCTTACGACAGAGAATGCCGTGTTCGATCCAGAAGTCACGAATGCCCTTGTCCGCGTGACTCAGGGTAAATCCGTCCGCAGCCTTGGCGTGGGAGAAGTACGTGCCGTTGAAGTCCATGCCCAGACCATTGGCCTTGGCCCAGTCGATCCAGCTTTGAAAGTGCGTGACATCAATGGCGTCACGATCCACAAAGGATCCGCCGTTGTCCAGGTAACTGGCGTGCAAATTCAGGCGGTGTTTGCCGGGGATCATGGTCAGGGCCTGTTCGATGTCCATGCGCAGTTCGTCAATGGTGCGTGCCTTGCCCGGGTAGTTGCCCGTGGCCTGGATCCCGCCGCCGGACAGTTCCGCACCTGCGGTTTCAAATCCGCCCACATCATCGCCCTGCCAGCAGTGCATGGACACAGGAACAGTGGCCAGTTTCTTCATGGCCTGATCCACATCCACACCCAGTTCAGCATACTGCGATTTGGCCAGATCAAAGGCCCGTTCAATGTGTTTATCCTGACTCATCTCGATTCTCCGACGATAATGTCATCCTGGTTAAAATTGGCTCTCGCAAAGACGCAAAGGACGCAGAGTGTTATGAATTAGGTTGTTCATTTCTTTGCGTCCTCTGCGCCTTTGCGAGAAACCGTTTAGTTTTACCTGTCCAAAATTCCTCGTGCCTTTTTCACAAATGCCTGCCACGGCTCTGCCGGACCCGGGGTATATTCTTTGCCTGCAAATGATTTGGCCACCAGGGCCCTGCCTTCGGACAGCGACTTGATCTGTCCCTGGGCCAGGGCCTGCACCAGGACATTGCCTATCACAGTGGCCTCGACCGGACCTGTGATCACGTGCTTGCCTGTGGCGTCGGCTGTCAACTGGTTGAGCAGTTCATTCTGAATACCCCCGCCCACAATGTGCAGGACGTCGATGGGCTTGCCGGACAGGGTCTCCAGGCTCTCGATGACCTGGGTATACTTGTGCGCCAGACTCTCCAGCACCACACGCACCATCTGCCCCTTGTCCGTGATTGCAGCCTGGCCCGTGGCCTTGAGATACTGGTTGATCTTCTGCGGCATTTCTTTGGGTGCCATGAAGTCCGCATAGTCCGTGTTGAGGACTGCCGTAAACGGCCTGGCCTCTGTGGCCATTTGTGTGATCTGTGTGTAATCCAGATCAGTGCCTTCAGAGGCCCAGTGACGCTTGCACTCCTGCACGAGCCAGAGTCCCATGATATTCTTGAGCAGGCGAATGGTTCGGCCCACACCACCTTCATTGGTGTAGTCCATCTGATAGGTCGTGTCATTGATGACCGGCGCAGCGCTCTCAATGCCCATCAGACTCCACGTGCCGCTGGACAGATACGCCCAGGTCTTGTCGTGTGTCACTGGCACCGCAGCCACGGCCGAGGCCGTGTCGTGTGTGCCCACAGACACGATCGGCACGGACGTCCCCCCGAGTTCCCTGGCCAGATCGACCTTGAGATGACCGGCGACAGTGCCGGGTTGAGTAATCGCAGGCAAAATTCGTTTGGGCAGGCCCAAGGCATCCAGCACCGTGTCAGACCACTGGCCTGTGTGCATGTCCATCATCTGGGACGTACTGGCAATGGT
>JAIPFM010000084.1 GCA_021736645.1 Phycisphaerae bacterium
GCACGTCTGGGACAAGGTGGAGATTACGCTGCATGCAAAAACCACCTACGACAACCCCTACAAGGATGTGACAGTCTGGGTGGATCTGACCGGTCCTGGTTTCGCCAAACGATGCTATGGCTTCTGGGATGGCGGCGACACCTTTCGAGTGCGCGTGATGGCCACTGCGCCGGGCGAATGGCAATGGCGAAGTGGTTCGAATCCGAGCGATCCGGGACTCGCAGGGGCCACCGGGGAATTCACGGCCGCAGCCTGGACAAATGAGGCACTGACAGCGAACGCCTGCCGGCGCGGCCCGGTTCGCGCGACTGCCAATGGTCACGCCTTCGAGTATGCGGACGGCACGCCCTTTTTCATGCTGGGTGACACCTGGTGGTCGATCCCGACATTTCGCTATCGGTGGTATGAGGACGACACTTCTCGATCGATCGGACCGGACATGGGTTTCAAGGACATGGTGAAATATCGCGCGGCGCAAGAGTACAACTGCCTGGCCCTGATCGTGGCATTTCCCCACTGGGCCAATGATGACAAACCCAATGGCTGGAAACTCCCGGATGGCACGGTGGTGCGCGCCGCATGGCAACAGGCAGGCACCCAGAGCGCCAAAGACATGCACAACGAAGCTGGAGAACGCCCGTTTCTTTTTCCGGGAAAGATGCCCGGTCATGAACAAGCGGTGCCCGATCTGGAACGGATCAATCCCAGATATTTCCAGACGCTGGACAAGAAGATCGATTATCTGAATGCCCGGGGTGTCATTCCGTTCATGGAGGTGGCACGTCGTGACATCGGTCAGGTGTGGAAAAAATATTACCCCTGGCCGGACTCCTATACACGGTACATCCAATATGTGTGGAGTCGGTACCAGGCCAACAATTGCCTGTACAGCCCGATTCACTTTGATACGCCCTCGGCCAGCATCCCGGCGGCGCAGTGGAACCTCGCAGCCAACAGGGTCATCGAGGACTATGGTTTCCCTCCATTCGGCACACTGCTTGGCACGAATTCCAATCCCTCTTCCCTGCGCAACTGGGGCCATGTGGACAAGGCGAAATGGCTGCAATTTCACCAGATAGGCAATCAGCGAACGCACGACTGTTACGCCTTTCTGACCGAGATATTCGACCAGTCGCCCCCAGTGCCGGGCATCAATGGAGAGCCCTACTATGACGGCATGGAAGACGCAGAACCGGGCAGCGCACTGGCAGCCCTGTACTGCCGTTCGGCCATGTACGGCAGCGTGCTGTCCGGCGGCCTGGGCGGCCACATCTATGGTGCAGGCGGCTGGCAAGGGGGCCTGTGGAGCGGCGAGGTGGAGACCGCGTCCAGATGGCCGATCTGGGAGGTGATCCAGTGGCCCTCTGCAGATCAGATGCGCCACCTGAAGACATTCATCCTGTCAGAAGGCAAGGCCTATCAGGACCTCGTGCCCTCGGATGACGGGCTGTCACCAAACCGATCCGGCAAGCCCAAGACGAATGTCGGATGGGCTTACTGCGCACGCACCAAGTCAGGGTCGCTCCATCTTCTGTACTTTGAACGGGACTGCCCCATGGCCGTGCTCTCAGGACTCCATGCAGGAGAAGGCCACAGCCTGCAATGGTTCAATCCCCGCACTGGGCAGTGGGTAGCCCCTGCCCAAAAGGTAATGCAGGCCGATGACACAGGCAGACTTCGCCTTCCACCGTTCCCCGGTGGAGACACTGCATCAAGGGAAGATTGGGCCATGAAAATCATGCCCGTTGAAAGATAAGCAGGATGTCACTGACCTGCGGTGTCCGGTCCTGACGACACACTGTCACACAGTGTATGCCAGGTCGCCATCGACCGCTTGAGGTGCAGGCGGGCATCCCCGCCGATGCCATAACACTGGAGGCCCACAGGCCCGGCATAGCCGATGTCCTGCAGGATGCGCAGGACATCCTTGATGTCATACGATCCCTGATCCAGAGGCTGAATCCAATTGCCGGATCCGGCACGCACTTGATCCGGCGTATCGGAGCCGCTCAGACTCACGGCCATCAACCAGGGTGCAGCCTGTTCAAGCACGGCCCGAAGATCCCGACTGGCATCGGCCTTCATCCAGTGACACAGATTGAACATCACACCCACGTCTCCGGGCCGGTTGATCTGGGCTGCAATACGAACTGCATCGCCGCAGGTCTCCAGCCAGTCATTGGTGTGCGGATACAGCACGATTGGGACACCATAGGGCCGGGTCAGATCTGCAAGGCGTTTCACCACAGCCACAGCCTGATTGTCCAGGGCTCTGTCCGAGGGTGTCCCTCCGGTCATCAACAGGGCCAGTTGCGTGTGGTGTGCCTTTAGAAGGGGAAGGAGTTGCGTTAGCCGTGGCTCATCAAAGGGCTGCGCCTTGGACAGATCGATCTGAAGATACACCTGAAAGAGACCCAGCCCGGCCTGCGTGAGTGTCTTGACGCGCGTTTCCAAATCATCGAGCCACAGGTGAGCACAGCCTGCATAGCCCAGTTCTCTGAGCATGGCCGCCTGCTGCGCCAGTGTTCGTTTTTCGGCATCATGCGTATCCATGCAAAGGGCATAAAAAGGCCAGTTCGAACAGGAGGTCATGGCCGCCTTCTTATGCTGACCGGATAGATCCTGCATATAAGACCCATACAAGGCCAGGATCTGCGCGTCCGTGGGCGCATCAGCCACCACAAGACGGGAATGCGCAGTGGCAGTCTTTCCGGCCCACACAGTGTGACCAAACAGGGACAGGTACAGCGAAAAATGTCCCTCACCAATATATGGTGTCGAAATCGCAAAACAATCCTCAGGAGGCGCCATGACAATGGCGGTCAGACCGCTCCGGGCGTGGCGTCTGATCCCGATCGGCAGCGCCATGTCCGGTCGAATGGCCCACGCCACAGGATTGGGCTCCTTATCCCAGCGTCCGTCCTGGATGAGCCCTACTGCGCGGCGGTCACGCGGAAACATCTGCCAGTCACCGAATGCCTGCTCCGTGGTGGCAAAGCCCGCGACTGTGTCTGTTGACGAGTCGTGCTTCGCGTACACGGATGAGGCAGGGAAGTCCTTTGAAAAATAACACGCCAGGAAGCTCTCAAACTGGGGCAGCGTCTGGTGTGCCTTCACCGTGGTCTCAACATCGAGTGTATTGGGTGTACGCCATCTATAGACCACAGTCAGCTCGAACGGATGGTCGTCCCCTGCAGGCCAAAGCACCTGTACGGCCCCATCTGCCAGACGTTTGGACTGGCTCGGCCAGCCCCAGGCAGCCTGCCCGTAACGGTGGTTTGTGGTAAAGACGCGGTAGTGGCTCAAGATGCCGGCCCCGCCGCCATCCAATGTGATCCCGGATGGCACATGAATCAGCGAGGACAGACCTCTGGATTGCCCCCCGGATCTCAGTGTCCCCTGCAGCGTGCCTGTGTCAAAGCGGTAGGCCTCATCCCCTGCCGGGTTGAATGTGGGAACGTCCGACTGCACGGCTGCGGCCTGCCCCAAAAAGGCCGGCACAAAAAAGAAACCTGTGATGAACACACGCATGATCCCTCTCATACACTCATTCCCTTCAAATTGATTTCAAACATCTTTCCGGCATTTACCGGGGTGTGACCTGTATCTTGTAGAGACGCAGCATGGTTGGCTCCGGAACGCTGTCCCTGGGTCTGTCACGATTGGGGCCCAGGGTCTCCCATCGCAGGACGTATTTCGTTTCAGGCTCTCCGGATGTGCCGGCATCCGATTGCCAGCGTACTTCCATACCTGGAAACGTGGATTCAGGTTTTGACAGAGACGGCGGCCACTGCTTTACGACCGGCATCCGGCCGATCGGCTTGAGCGTGGCCTCGTCCAGCTGCCATGTGCCGGAACCGTGTTTGCGATGACTGTATGCCTGGGTGAGCGTGCCGTCGGCCCTGAGGACCACAGGGGAGACATGGATTTCAAAGGGGATGCTCCCGCCTCCCTCAAAGGCCCAGCGGTAGGTCCAGTCACTGGTCTGGTAGATCTTCCACTGCCCCTGTTCCAGGCGCGCATTGTAGAGCTGCGTAACGCCGGCGCCGTCATATTTGTGGTAGCTGACGATGGGTCGATTTTGACTGTCGAAACCGATGCGTGTGTTGCCGTTTATGATACCGCCCTTGGCCGGCACTGGGTCCACGATCAGGCCCTTGGTTTGCAGGGTCATGGGCAGCACAATGGGGTCTCCTGCAGCCGTTTCCCAGTGCACGAGATCCTTGCTGCGTGCATAGGATATGTCGTGATTTGTGGCGCAGTCCGGTGTGTCCCGCCAGACCCAGCACAGGTGAAAATAGTGGTCCGGACCCAAGTGCGGACCCACGAGATAGGCGTTCATCAATCCCTGGCCATTGGTCAGGGGACTGTCCAGCAGCCTGCGCCACGACTGTGTTGTCACGTCGTAGACATTGTATATCTGGTTGCCGTTGCCACTGCCTCCGTCGCGATAGGTGAAGATCAATTCACCGCCAGCGCCTGTAAAGAACCTGGGATACGTGCATCTGGCTTCGAGTTCGCCTGTCATACTGGGGATTCGCTTGAATGTGCTGATATCATAGGGCCTGGTGGTCCGGAAGTAGATGAGCGGGACGCAGTGCATGTTGCCGCTCACATGGATGAAGCCCTGGGCATCGAGGGTCATGGCAATGTAGTTGTGGCTGTCCCAGGCCACATGGGAATCGAGCGTCCGGGTGTGCCATTGATTCGAGTCGAGCGTGCGCGAGGCCACGGTCATCTGCCTGTCCTGGTTGTAATAGGCAACATATTGACGGTCGCCCTGGGTCAATAGAGCGAACCCCACCCTGTGTCCTGACCAGACCGGCGAGATATCCAGAGACTGGGTGACACGCGGCGCGGTCTGAGCCTGAGTCAGGGCTGACACGGTCAAGGACAGAAGGATCAGCCAAAAGGCTGACGCAGTGGACTTCGAATGAGATCTGATGCTCTGCATATTAATTCCAGTTCTTTATGATGTCAGGGAATTGAATCGTCGTCAGTCTACTCAGGCGTATGGGAAATCACCTGCATGTCAGGACCCCACGGGTCGGTCATGCTGAGTTGCTTTGATTGGAGGACCCTGTAGCAGTCCGGCAGGTCAAAGGCGTCCAGTACATTGGGCACCAGCGAGGACAGGGGCCAGGCATAGGTTTCGGATTCAGCGATGTCCGAGTAGGCGCTCAGTGTATTCTTCAGGGTGACCCTGGTGACATGGTCGGACAGTACCGCTGCGAATGTGGCTGGTAAAGCGCCCCAGCCCTTGCCTGCGAGATGGACGTCGGTGTGACCATTGGCGATCAGCCAGTCGATCACGCGCAGGACATCTGAGGTTCGCCTCCCGATGTAGGGCCTGTCCAGCATGATCCCGTGGATGGCGTAGAAGTAGTCGCTGCCGTAGGGGGATCGATAGCTGTTGAAATCACAGGTGTCGGGCTGCGATTCACCAATGCCCCGCACATCGCACGTGTACAGCGTGGCGCTCGGCTCGGCCTGCATCAGGTCCCTGATCAGCGTCTCGTGACGCAGCTCGTCATCGCTGGACTGATGCGCGATGTAGAGGATGGCCCGGCCCTGGTCGCGCGGCGGGCGTCCCAGCAGTTGCTCGTCTGAGAGCCTGTACACAAGCGACTGGATCCCCGGTTCGGTCTGCACCGCATAGCAGGTCCAGCGTTTCTTGGGGTACGCACGATTAGGCCAGTTGCGCAGGATTCGATAGTCCGGCGGAGATTCAGGCACACGCACGGGCAGCTTGAGCTTGCTCTTGATGAGCCGTTGAAGTTTTGCCGCTGGCACGTTGGAAGGACGCTGTGCGGCCAGTTCCTTCGAGAGGGTCCTGGTAAAATCGAAAACCGGTCCTGAGTCGAGCTCACAAACCTGCCCGTTAGGGGTGCACCACAATGTCTCGTCCTTTTCTATGACGAGAGTCGGCTCGGCCCCTGCGTCTGACAGGCCTGTACACCGGTTGAACCAACGGTACATGGCCTCGCGGTTTTCCTGGGAATAGCCATGCCCGGTCGGGCCTGTAAACAGGTCTGCATTGGCTTCCTCGCCAAGCAGGCCGTATAGATGCTTGAGTCGGGCGCAGGCCTCTTCAGCGCCCCGCACATCGAAGAAGTCCTTTTCCTTGGCAAGAATCATGACGGGTTTGGGGGCCATGGCCGCGAGAAAGTCACTATGATCCAGGCCCAGCGAGAGTGCCTTGGGTGGACATTGCTCGGTGTCTGCAGGCAGTTCGTTTTCGAGGTTTCTGCGAAACGTGGTGACAAAGCAGCCGGGTGCGGCCATGGTGAATCGTCTTTCAACTCCGCACAGCCAGGTGGTCATGGTCCCCCCGCCCGAGTTGCCGGTCACGCCGATGTGTTTTGGATCCACCTCGCGCCGGGTCAGGAGATAATCGAGTGCACGCATCCCATCCCAGGCGCGCCATGCGCCGATGGACTCGCCCACGAGAAACTGCTGATTGCCTGCCACCAGGTGCTCGCGAACACCCACGCCCACTTTCGATTTGAGATTCTCATCCGCATACTGAAGGCGTTCGCCCTGGCTGATGGGGTCGTAGATGAGGACCACATAGCCCTGACGCACCAATCCCTGGGAAAAACCCTGATAGAATTCAGAGGCCTTGCCGTTGTCGGAGTGCCCGCAGGTCCCCACCACGCCGGGCACAGGAAAGGGCCTGCCCTTGGGGATGTAGAGATTGGCTGTCACCAGGAAATTCGGTCGACTCTCGAAGATGAGCTTTTCGATTCTATACGTGTCGCGTTCGACAATGCCTGTAATTCGGGCATTGAGCGGTGTCTTTTCCGGCCAGGGGCCAAAGCACTGCTGGATCTTGTCGCGCACGTCTGCCACATAGGCCTCCGCATCGGCATGGGTCTTCAGGGCCTCTCGTCGCTCGTTCGCCTTGCGTTCCACCATGCCCAGTTGACGCACATAGTATTCCTGAACCATGTGCGGGTACCGATTCAGGGGGACATAGTCGGACGCTGCTCCGGCACTGGCGCACAAAAGCCAGACCGTCATGATGAGCGAAAATGTCTGGTGTGCCAGCATCATGGAGGGTGAATCGACTTTGGCATTCCGGTAATTGGACTGTTTCATTTTGAATCTCCTTCAATGCCGGGCCCCTGCTGTAAAAACAGGTATCCGGCCCCTTTTGTCAGACCATTTATACTGATAAAGGCACGATGAGACCACCGTAAAATGGCCAAGTTTCCAGGGTATCTATCTAAATAAACAGCACTAGTTTTCACCCCCAGGTTGGGCCTGCATCGCAAAAGACGCGGGCTTGAATGCGCCGAGCTGGCATGTAAACTTGTGATCCACAACAGGCAGGGCCTGGCCTGCAGGCCGACCTCGCAGGTCCACAGGCTGGGCCCTGCTCACCTGCATCTGTTCAGGCAGGGTGATCGTTAACGGGCCGGACTGCCCGGCATCTTCCCACACACGCAGGAGTGTGCCCCGGTCGTCCGGGTTGGGGCCAAATGCGGTGACCAGCACACCCTTGCGAGACAGGCTCAGCCCCTGGGCTTTGGCAGGCAGGCGGCCCTGTTTGTAGTTGCACATCCCGGTGAGCATGGGTGAAAGCGTCTCCATCACCGGGGTGGTCAGATCTTCTTCCGCGTCATAGGTCTCGATGGCCCACAGGCGGGCACGAACCATCAGATTCCCCTGCCAGAAAGACCGGAAGTTGGTGTTCCATGTATTATTGAACAGATTGACATACACATGCGAATCCGGCTTATCCCACTCGCCTTGAAAGCGATAGATGCCGGGTTTGCCCAGGCTGATGGCCGGACAATCCGGCAAGGCAATCCCAATGCCTCTGTCCCGGGAATCGAACAGGGCCAGACCGCCCTGCGTCCAAAGGTAGGCGAAATTGCTGCCTTGAATCACCTCTGTGGCAGGGTCATAAATGGAGCCCGGCCCCTTGATGCGGAACTCAGGCTGCGCCACATTCAGCGGCAGGCACAACCACCCTGCTTCGGGATTTTCCGTGGGCGCATGGTTCATGACGTGCAGCTGCAAATCCACATAGGGCAGATCGCTGTACAAGGTGACACACAGGGAGGCAGTATGCGCCGTCTCATGCCCGGACAGGTCAGGGAGGAGTCTGGCCGTGACCGCATAGTCTGTGCGCTCGATGTCCAGTGTCATGCCCTTGGGAGAAAAATCCACATGCTTTGCAGATTGCGGCACAAAGTGGTGCTTGCCCGTGATTCTGCGGTGCGAGCCGTGATACTGCGGCAACACATAGGTATTGACATACGCGTCACACTCTTCACGGTCATACTGCTGGTACAGGTACTGTCCCAGGCCGTGTGCGGCCGACGTGTCCACCAGGTTTCGCCCTGTTTTCTTATCGATGATGCTCGTGATGCAGCCCCGGCTCGAGTCCAGAATCACCTTGAACCAGGGACTTTCGATCATGCTGCCTGCCGCATCGCCTGACACACGACTCTTGGGCAGCGTCTTTTCTGTGACAAACACAAAGGTCCTGTACCCCATGGCAGGAATGGCCTGGGCCACAAACTGCCCGTTGCGGTGCGAGTCACCGCCCCACGTCTTCACTGGAAAGACCTCGCCGGTCAACACATCCTGAACCGCATTGCGTCCCTTGACGCTGCCCATAAATGGAAAGGCGAAATCCACCACGCCATCGCGTACCCAGGGTGAGGGGTTGACCACCACCACGCGCAGGCCATCCACGCTGACATTTTCGGCCAGGGTGTTGAGGTCATCGGCCAGCGTGGGAATCACGTCATCCTGGATGCGCAGTGCGAACTGATCGTGCTCCTGCCAGGAGACTTCCATATGCCGGTAATTGGGCGTCAGCCCGGCTGCATAATTTCGGGTGAACACCTCACCATACTGGCTTGGCACAAAATGCTGATTGGCCAGCCCCCAGGTATGCTCGGTCCAGCGACAAGAGTTTGCATAGGCCTCGGCAATGATCTCGGGCGTGTGAATGAACTTGATGCCCCGGAGTATGTTGTGCGTGCGCAATGACTCCATGGCCCGTATTGCCGGCCGGATGTTCATCAACTCGATGGCCGCCTTGGGTGAGGACATGGGGCCGTGAATCCAACTGTCAGAAATGGTGCCCCGCACAACCGGCAGGGTGGGATGCTCGGCCAGCAGGGACTCGGCAAAGTCGTCCATACTGCCCATGGTGATCCTGGCGTCCGGAAATTTGCTGCGAATCTGTTTGATCCACCCTGCCACCTGGTCTGCAGTGTGCGGGCCCTGGTTGTCCCCGGACATGACCATGGCCAGCCAGGTCTTGTGGGGCCAGTCCGCCGGCGGCAGCAAACCGGAATCATACCCTGAGGAAAACATGGTGAGCACACGCGAACCGTCAGGGCCTTGCCACCAGAAAATCCGAGGCATCTGAACCTGCACATTGGTTGGATTGGACCCGAAGTGGAAAAACTTGACCCCGGCATGGGCCAGCAAGGTGGGGATGATCCAGTCGTGACCCGGCACATCGGTCATCTTGGCTGCCACAGGAAAATCAAGCTCATATTCTCTGGCCACAGAACTGGCATAGCCGAAACCGCGTGCCAGGGTCTCCACATCGCCGGTGGCTGAGTGCAGTGTGTAGGGTAAAGCATGCAGCACCAGATTGCCTCCCAGAAGCGCCGCTTCAACGCGCTTGCGACGCTCAGGATTCTGGCCCTTCCACAAAATCTGACGCATGGGCCAGCCCGGGACTGTCCAGACATAGCCGGGGCCCCCTTCTGCGCCCTTGCCGTGCGCCTCGATCGTGGCCAGGGCACGGTCGATCATGGTGGTTCGATATTCATGCTCCACATCACGGGCCAGGGCAGAGTAGCCAATATCAAAATGGGTTTTGGACACAATCACAAAGTGCATGGACTCACCGGAACCCTGTGTTCGTATCTCAGGGTCAGGGCCGACATTGTCTGCCTGGGCATGGGCCGGGTCGGGTAACAACCACGATACGGACAGGACACACAAAAGCACGATCTTTTTTTGAGTATGCATTCAAAAACCTCACTATTCTGGCACTCAGGCCATGATTTATGTCTGTTTTTAGAAGCATTGTATGTTACCATAACACCCAATGACCGACAATGACCTGTATTCGAGAGGTCCACCGTGACCCCATCAGGTTCATGGCCAAGGGCCGGGCGCATGAGAAGGCTCGGAGGCCCTAGCACCAAAGCGTTTCTTTGTCACTCTCTCTGAAGGATCGACATGATAAAAAAGGTACTCCAAATCATATCAGGTGTTATTCTCGTGATCCTTGTTCTGGGTGTCGCACATGTGCTGTACTACACGCGGGATCGCCACCCGGGCTACAGTCTGGACTTGACACTGCCGCAGGGTCTTCACGAACCGACCCAAGGGATTCAGGTAGGACTGGCAAAGGCCGTGATTACGCCCTCCCTGCCGGACACCTGGGTGGATGTGGACGACAATGCACAGTATGAACCGGATAAGGGCGATACCTTTGTGGACGGCAACCGCAACGGACGCTTTGATGCGATCTGGCTGGCCGGATTCAGCAACAAACGCGCAGCCAACGGTGTCCATGATGACCTTTGGGCTCGCGCCATGGTGTGGGATGACGGGACAGTCGCAGTGGCCATGGTGTCACTGGATGCCATCGGGCTCTTCCATGATGACGTGATCACCATCCGGGAGCGTGTGGCCAAAGAATGCCCGGATATCGATCACGTCATTGTCACGGCCACACACTGTCACGAAGTGCCGGACCTGATGGGCATGTGGGGTCAGAGCGAATTCAAAACCGGCGTGAGCAAGCCCTACCTGAAGTATGTTCAGGATCAGACCGTCAAGGCCATTGGTGACGCGTTTGACAACCGTCAGCCCGCCATTCTCAAAATCGCCAAGAGTGACCCGGTCGAACGGGATCTCATTGAAGATGGACGTCCGCCTGAGGTGTATGACGATCAGATCCGAATGATGAAGGTGGAACAGGCCGACACTGGGGAGCATCTCGGCCTGCTTCTCAACTACGGCTGTCACCCTGAAACACTGGGCAGCAAAAACCTGCTCGTCACGGCCGACTATGCGCATTACTGGCTCAGCGGTATTGAACAAGGCATTGTGTATGGAGGGGATAAAAAGCGAGACGGTGTGGGCGGCATGGCCATCTACGCACAGGGTGCTGTGGGCGGCCTGATGACTGCCATGGGCTGCAGCACGCACGATCCCTGGCTCGATACCACGTTTGCCCCACAGGATCGAACCTTTGACAAGGCCCGCGCGCAGGGGTATCGACTGGCCAATCTGGTTCTGGATCACATTGAACAGGGTGACTGGCAAACCATCGATGAGCCAGCCATCAGACTCAGGGCAAAGACATTTCAATTCAAACTGCAGAACAGGATGTTCACACTCGGCGGCATTGCCGGTGTGTTTGACCGCGGCTTCAAGCGTTTGAAATACGTGCGCAGTGAAGTGAATGTACTGACCATCGGTCCGGCCTGGTTCATTACCCTGCCTGGCGAGGTGAATCCGGAGATCGTCAATGGCGGCATTCAAACGCCTGAAGGCAGAGATTTTGAGATCCAGGCTGTCGAAGTCCCGCCCGTGCGTGATCTGATGAAGGGTGACATCAATTTTGCCGTGGGTCTGGCCAATGATGAAGTCGGGTACATCATGCCAAAAACGCACTGGGATGCAAAACCGCCCTTCACCTATGGCAAAAAGAAGGCCATGTACGGCGAAATCAATTCTCTGGGACCGGATGCAGGACCCGTGTTTTACCAGCAGATCAAATCACTCATCGAAGACCTCTGACACACTCAACACAGGTCAACGTCGTACCAATTCTTCTATGGCTCGGGCGACTTTATGACGATGGGCTTCAATGGGTGCAGGGTCCTCTGTAAAGTGAGTCATGTCTGAGGTGATCTCATCAGGCACGCTGAGTAAGACCGAGTAGTGCCGGTGTTGATCAGGCGTCAGTGTCTCTTTGCGGGCCTGGATCAGGCGTTTGAGCAGGGCCATATATTCATAATCCTCGATCCCGTCACGCAGCATTTCCCAGCGTATACTGTCCACAGGCCCGGCCAGGACCGGGCTGTCCGACTGTGCCTGTGCAGCAGCCTCGGGCGGATAGATGAATCGACCGTCACCATTGCCCCAGGCACGCTTCTCGCCCAGGGGAATCCCATAGCCTGTGCACCAGCCCATGGGATCTTCATAGGGATTCTGCGGCTGATTGGGGTAGGCTGTAGGGCTGGTCCAGTAGTTGGTCTGCCACACGAGAATGCCCTCGATGTTTCGCTGCCACGTCTGCCAGAGCCAGGCACGCAGTGCTGTGCCCGGGTGATCAATGAAGAGCGTGCAGTACGGTGCCTTGGGCCCTGTGCAGATGTACCACCAGAATGTCTCGCCTGCCAGTCGCCGCTGCTGGGCCACGGTATGGTCGTATTTATTGGAAATGGCACACCAGATCTCCGGCCCGCCGTAAAGGCGTTCATCCACACCCTCCATCACGGTCAGCATGCGCGTGATGTCCGGTGCAGCCTGTTTCAGCCTGGCAAAGCCGTTCATCACGTAGTCATAATCCTTGGGCAGGGGTTCATCGAACCAGTACACAAAGGCCTTGTCCAGCCACCCTTTCTCAGCCAGGTGCGATTCTATCTGACGGCAATACGCCTCAAACAGAATGGGGTATTCCGGTGTCTCCTCCGTAAATCCCAGAAGACTGGGCACGGATCGTGCATGAAACGTACCGCCGCCAATCCCGGGAATACTGAGACGAAATGAATTAAAATGGTACTCATTCAAGGTACGGGTCATGGCACGATCCCAGGCAGTGAAATCAAGCGCAGGGCGCAGCTCGGCTGCAGGCCGCAGTGGCGCGGTGCGCAGCTCGCTTTCGAAATCACCATGGGGCATGTATGCTTCACCGGTTTCAGGGTTCGTGATGGAGAGGTCATCAAACCACACGAGCCCGATGTCCTCTCCGGACTCTGTCCATGGGGTGGCACGAGCCATAAAACGGACGGAGCGAGCCTGTTCCGGAAATTCAGTGACCGTGGCATCGAATTCCTGCCAATGGCCATCTCCCGCGAATGTCATATCCTGATTACGTCCTGAGATCCACTGTCCCTGCCCATCATAGTGATTCATGGCCACATTGAACTCTTGACCCGGTACGGCTGTCCGATACCAGAAGCGAATACGCAATCCCTGTGTCGGAATAGGAATGAGGGGTTTGTAGGACAGGGTCACATTCGCCTGGGGATCCGCATCGAATACCAGCGCGGCCTGGCGACCCTCGTGACACTCATTGTCGACCCGACGGAGATTGTCCCAGTCGTCCCAGGCCGATGGCGGCGGCTGTATTGCCGGCCACTGGACACGAATCGGATCCAGCGGTGCAGGATTGTAGGGCGAGATGTGGTGTGCACTGAAATTCGCCCAGTACTTGTCCAGGACTTCACGTCGCTGCTCACTGTCCTGCAGCTTCTGATACTGAAACACGTTCTCCGGAGAAAATCCGAATGCCGTGACACAGGTCATCTGCTCCGGCAGGGTGAAACCATAGACGGCCACATGCAATGGGACCGCAGCGTGAAAATCGTCGGCTCGGATCTCCAGCGTACCGCAATACAGCCCTGCCGGTATGTCACGCGGCACATGCACACGAATCCAGAGGGGCTGATTTTTGTGTGCAGCGATCGTTGTCCCATCCTTCCACGGAGGCAAGGGATCCGGCCAGTGGCCTGCCGCACCGGCGTCATCCGTGGGTTGTGTCACATGCACGTAGCCGACGCGGAGCACATCCACACACTGCGACGCAATGACAGCGCGATCAGGGCCCTGCAGATCTGTCACCTGCACACTGACATGCGTCAAGGTTCGGGCAGGATGGATGACCACCTGCGCAGCCTCAGATTCGTCCTGCGCAGCACGGATCAGAATCGCCGTACCCTGTGCCTCAGGTGCTGCCTTGTCAACGCCAACCTTCCAGCCTGACGACGCCCACCAGAGGTCAACATCCGGACTGGAACCCGGCAGTCGCTCGCCGAATGCCTGTTCAAGATAAGTCTCTGCGACCCCGACGCCTGTGACCGCCAGGACAACCATCAAACCGATCTGTATTCTATAGGTCTTCATGCTGTGGCCTCCGATACCTTAACTGATCTAGCAGGATTTCCCGAAAATGTACAGTGTAATTGGCATTTTGCCAGAAAATAGATGGAAAACCATAAAGATCAGAAAACAGATATTTTCAAACACACTGAAATCTTCTACAATCTAACAGGCCGTGATTCAACCTTGGACCTTTTTTTGGCCCACGGAAACAAACAAAGGACACTGTGAAGCATCAAAGCCACGAGACAAGGCAGCCTGAAGAGAGTTGATTGAATGTCCACTTTGTGTCGGGCAGGACAGGTAAAATGGAGACAATATGTTAAAGAACGGGTTAATTGCAATCGTCGTATGTACGTGTATGCTCACCGTAAAATTACAGGCGAAAATGACCTATTTTGCGCATAACGGACAACTGGACACAGTGGCATTGATTGGACAGGGCAAAGAGGTGGGTCAGGGAACCACCGACAGGATCTACTCCATGGCGGACAAACAGTTCGGTGACGGCTGGAACATCGAGTTTTCCGGGATCATGGATCTCGACACCGCCGGACAGTATACCTTTGTCCTGAGCTCCGATGACGGCAGTGCCCTGTACATTGGCGGCCAACTCGTCATCATGAATGACGGGCCGCACGGCGATGTCTCAAAGACCAATACCCTCACCCTGCCTGCAGGCAAGCATCAGGTCAATCTGCTCTATTTTAATCGGAGTGGCGGCCATGCCCTCACTGCCACGGTGAAGGATACCAAGGGCAAGACTCAGGATCTGGCCTCCCTGTGTTCTCCCAGCACACAGAAACAGGACATGCGCAACTTCAGAGAGGCGACACTCAAGGGCGCCGCCCAGCAGAGAAGGGCTGACCGCAGGAGGCAGGCCACTGAACAGAGACAAGTACAGTCCGACTTTGCCAATCCGGAGGCCCTGGTCAGGTCGATCAGGCATATCTTGAAGACAAAACCGCGGGAGTACAGAAATGGCCGCCAGTTCTTGAAACAGGCCGAGCTCTATGTGAAGACCCTGCCGGAGATCCTGGAGAAACAAGCGGCAGGTGACCCTGAAGCGGTCAAGGCCATGGAGGAATACAACACACTGAAATACACTGCCTTGGTCTCGGAGAATCCCTATGTGGACTTCGACGAGATCCTGGTGGTCCTGAGTGACTCCCTGCATAATACAAATAACTGGCTTGGAACCCATGCCATCGGCCCCAGAGGCCACAGAAACAAGATTGTCCGCCTCAACCTGAAGACCGGTCGGATGACAGATGTGTATGACCCCAAAGACGATGCCTTTGTGGGGGAATTGGACCTACACTACGACGGCCAGAAACTGCTGTTCTCTTCAGTGGATGAACACAACATGTACCAGGTGATGGAGGTTGGGATTGACGGCTCCCATCCCCGAAGAGTCTCGACCATTTTGGGGGATTACATACACAATTATGGCGGCATCTACCTGCCGGACGACAAGATTATCTTCAGCTCCACAGCACCTCTGATCGGAGTGCCCTGCATTGGCGGAGGCACATCCGTACCGAATCTGTATGTCATGGGCCCCAACGGCGAGGACACGCGGCAGCTCACGTTCGAGCAGGATGCCGACTGGTACCCCACGGTCACGGCTGACGGCAAGGTCATGTACCTGCGATGGGAGTACACGGACATCATGCATTATTACTCACGCATCATGATGACCATGAACCCCGACGGCACCAATCAGCGGGCCATCTACGGGTCTCAGAGTCTCTGGCCCAACTCCATGATGTTCGCACGCCCGCTGCCCGGTAAACCCGGCATGTTTTCGGCCGTGGTGACCGGCCATCACGGTAACGCACGGACCGGGAAATTGACCCTTTTTGATACGAACAAGGGATACGCCCATGCGGATGGCGTGGCTCAGTACATCCCAGGTTACGGCAAGAAGGTGACGCATGTCACCGTAGACGAGCTCTACCCCACTGTCAAGAAGGATCTGTTGAAGGTATTTCCTGATCTGCAGGACAAGGTCACAGAGCTGATCAACAGGTATATGCCTGATTCTTCCAACAGTGGTAAAGACTATCACGACCTGAACAACGACTTCTTCAACCGGTGCTATCCCAGACTGCGTGAGTACTATCCCGATGAAATGGCCCTGGATCTTGACCAGTTGGCCAACGATGTGTATCCTCAGTTCTACCAGCCCTACCCGGTGAGTGCCGAGTATTATTTGACGGTCGTCCAACCCACCAGAAACAGCGACTGGGGCCTCTACCTGGTGGACACCTTTGACAATTTCGTGCCGATTCAGGCTGATGTAGACTACAGATTCATGATTGAGCCCTATCCCCTGAGAAAACGGGAACGGCCGCCAGTCATCCCCGAGCGTGTCAATCTGTATGACAAAGAGGCCACCTGTTATATCCAGAACATCTATCGGGGCCCGGGATTGAAAGGCGTGCCTGTGGGCACGGTCGATGCGCTGCGCATCTTCACTTATGCCTACGGGTACTACCGGGTCGGCAATCACCATCACCTGGGCGTGGAAAGCGGCTGGGATGTGAAGCGTCTGCTGGGTACGGTCAAGGTGGAAAAAGACGGATCCGCCATGTTCAAGATCCCGGCCAACACCACAATCTCCATTCAACCGCTGGACAAAGAAGGTCGCGCCCTGCAGCTCTTCCGCAGTTGGCTGGTGGCCATGCCGGGTGAAGAGCTCTCCTGCGTGGGATGTCATGAATCCCCATCTGAACCCCCTGTGGCCAACAGAACCGTGGCCTCTGGCAAGGCACCGCAGCGCATCACACCGTATCGTGACCGCGTGGAAGGCTATTCATTCAACGCCGAGATCCAGCCGATTCTGGATGCGTATTGTGTTCGCTGCCATGACGGCGAAGATGCCGGGAGACCGAATTTCCAGGACACCACGGTCCAACGCCCTCGCAGTTTCAGTGCCAACTTCAGCAATGCCTACTTTGCCTTCCACAAGTACTTCCGCCGGCCCGGGCCTGAGAGCAACGGCACGATGAACAATCCCTATGAGTATCATGCCTCCACCTCTGAGGGGATTCAACTCCTGTCCAAGGGGCATCATGGCGTAAAACTGGACGATGACTCCTGGCGCAGACTCTACACCTGGATTGACCTGAACGTGCCCTTCTACGGCAGTTGGACTTCCGCTTACGCGGCAGATGAAGGACGCGAAAAATGGACCGAGGAGATCTCTGCCAAAGCAGCGTCTCTGCGCGCAAAATATGCTTTGGTCAATACGGATTGGGAATATGTGCCCACCACCTCATATCCTGTGACAGCCTGCCAGGAGACGGGCCCTGACTTGAGCGACCCCATCAGTGTGTCCGCGGCAAACTGGCCGTTCTCTACAGCACAGGCCAAGAAACTGCAGCAACAGGCCGGGGCCGTACAGACCAAGGTGATTGACCTTGGCAACGGGCTCAGCATCACCATGGTGCGCATCCCGGCCGGTGAGTTTGTCATGGGCAGTGATGAGGACACCCCTCAGGAACAACCCCGCCACAGGATCAAGATCGACAAGGCCTTCTGGATCTCGGAGAATGAGATCACGAATGAACTCTTCTTCGCATTCAAGCCGGACCACAATGTCAGTATCTACGATCAGGAATGGAAGGATCACGTGCGTCTCGGTTATTATGCCAGCTATGACAAGCAGCCTGCTGTGCGTATGAGCTGGGAGGACGCCCGCGACTTCTGCGTCTGGGTCAGCAAAAAGACCGGGCAACAAGCGGCCCTGCCGACCGAGGCTCAGTGGGAGTGGGTCTGTCGTGCAGGCAGTGACAAGGCCATGGCCTTTGGCTCCAAAGAGTCAGATTTCAGCCCCTTTGCCAACCTGGCCGACAAGTCCATTGAGAAGTTTGCGGTCAGCGGTGTGAACCCCACCTTCAGCAGAGGTCTTGTGGGTAATCCGACCCATGACTACCTCCCGAGAATTGCCGAGTTTGATGATACCCAGTTCCTCGTGAGCGGTACAAAACAGTATCAGCCCAATGCCTGGGGTGTGTATGACATGCACGGCAACGTGGCCGAGTGGACACGCAGTGATTATGTCTCCTATCCCTACCAGGCAGACACCAGCAACTCCATGGACGTCACCACTGAAAAGGTGGTGCGAGGCGGTTCCTGGCTTGACCGTCCGTACCGGGCCACCTCCAGCTACCGTCTCGGTTATCTACCGTGGCAGGGAGTCTTCAACGTGGGCTTCCGTGTGGTGATTGAGGAGTAGGAGGGAGATTTCAGCACATGGGCGGTTAGCATGCAGGGCAGGGTTTAGTACCCGCCCTGCCCGAGGGGAGGCCTGCACATTCTTTCTTGGAGACGCAAAAATTGAGAATGCGATATTTAGTATGCCTTTTTTGTTGGACACTGTCCATTTGGGCTTCAGCAGAGCCTAATGACCTTTCCCCTTCTGACGTGGTGATTTCAAGGGACGGTTCCACTCTGTACCTTGCCTGTGCCACAGGAGACTGCATACAGCGTTTTGATGTGGAACAGGAGACCGTGTCTGCTCAGTTCAAGGTTGAGGGTGTTCGAGAGATTGCGCTCTCGCCGGATGAGAGCAGGCTCTTTGCCGCTTGCGGGGAATTCAATGGCAGGCTCGCGGAGATCGATCCCAAGAATGGTCAGGTCATACGGAGTATCCCGGTCGGTCACACGCCCGTTTCCCCCATCGTGAGCGAAGACGGAAAGACACTCTTCTTCTGCAATCGCTTTTCCAAAGCGGATCAACCGGACGTGTTTGCCTTGAACCTGGACACAGGCAAGATCAGATCGTCAGCCAGGGCCATCCGCGAACCCATCACCATGACCCTGTCAAGAGACGGTCAGTCTCTCTGGGTCGTCAATCACCTGCCCCTTATGGCAGCCAATCTGGAACATGTGTTCGCCTCTTTGAACATCTACAGCACGGATGATCTTGCGCCCGTGGCCAAACTGGATATGCCGCCCGGATCATTCGCCATTCGCGACTCCGCCTTGACGCATGACGGAAAATACCTGTTTGTGTCACACACCATTGGCCGGTTTACCGTGCCCACCACGCATCTGGATCGAGGCTGGATCAACACCAGCGCGGTGTCCATCTTTGACGCCATTGAACAGCGCTACATCAACACCGTGCTCCTGGACGACACCATGCAGGGCGCTGCCAATCCCTGGGGCATGGCAGCGACTGATGATGATGCCTGGCTCTGCGTCAATGCCTCCGGTACGCATGAGATGGTGACGATTGATCTCAAGGAGATGATCAAACGGATTGACAACGCAACAGAGCCCAATGAGATTGTCAATGACCTGGCCTTTCTTTACGGTATCAAAACCCGGGTACAACTCGAGGGTCAGGGAGCGCGTGCCATTGCGGCCAGGGGTGAACGGATCTACGTGCCCATGTATTTTTCTGACTGCGTCAATATGATCGACATGTGGGAGGACGGTCCCGGCGCCGCGATTCCCCTGCCGCTCAAAGAAGCGTCGCAGCCTGACGTGGTCAGGCTCGGAGAGATGGCCTTTCATGACGCCACATTCTGCTATCAACAATGGCAGAGTTGTTCCAGTTGCCACCCGGACGTGCGCTCGGACGGTGTCAACTGGGACCTGCTCAATGACGGTATTGGCAACCCCAAACAATCGCGAAGTCTGCTCTACACGCACAAAACCTCACCGGTCATGATCACAGGCGTCAGAGCGTCAGCCGAGATAGCGATCACAGCGGGCATGACACACATTCAGTTTCATCAGATGACCCGGGAGCGTGACAACGCTCTGAATGCGTATCTGAAATCTCTGGAACCGGTCCCGAGTCCATACCTGACCCAGGAGGGGCAACTGACAGAGTCAGCCAAACGCGGCAAGACCATCTTTGACGGCAAGGCTGCCTGTGTGACATGTCATAAGCCTCCCTATTATGGAGACCGGTCAAAACACGTGCTTGGCCTGGGTTCAGATGATGATCGAAATCGAGAATTTGCCACACCGATTCTGATCGAGTGCTGGCGCACAGCGCCCTACATGTATGACGGCCGTGCTGTGTCCATCAAGGATGTGATCACCATTGACAACAAAACCAATGTGCACGGCAACACCAAAGACCTCACTGAGCAGGAGATTGAAGACCTCGCCGAGTACATCCAATCCCTCTAGCCTGTAGGAGGACTGAATCTGGCTTCCAGCGGCCCTTTTTTTGACCCGGTTGGATCCGGCTTCATCGGCCATAGTACCCATACACCTGATTCTCTGTCCATGCCGGGCCATGAAATGGCGCACACTCGGGTCGGTCCCGAAATCCCCCGACAGGCCCCTGGAGTGCAAATTAATCCGCATCCAGGAATTTACCGTTTAAAATCTCGGCCAGTTCGCTATAATTGTAGGGGTGATGATAAGATACTGGAGAAATTTTGCGTGCGTTATCCAGAGAAATTGAACCCTGTAGACCAGTTACACCCGTCAATCACGGCCCAAAATGCGGCCCTGGATAATGGTTCAAAATTCATCCCAGTGTTCATCCGGTCTTGTTTTTGGCGACACCCCTGACAGCCTGGGCCCGTACGTATAAAGGTCAATGCATAAACGTAAATATTGTATACTCAATATGGTGAATGTGAAGAAGGAGTTATGTTATGTGCAAAAAATTGATGTGTGCCATTGTGTTTATTATGATGCTGTGCTTCACAGTGAGCATCACCCACGCAGATCTGATTGCCTATTGGCCGCTTGATGAGGGAACCGGTGATGTCGCCCATGACGCGGTCAACGGCAATGACGGCCAGATCACCGGGGGCACCTGGGTGACACCCGGAAAGATGGGTGCTGCCGCGTATGAAGGCTCAGGCGGGGACGAGATAAACTGCGGCCCCGGCCCTGCCCCCTTGACTCAGGATCTGACACTGGCCTGGTGGATGATAGACAATCATCCCGAATACGGGACTATTATGGACAAGTCTGTGACCGGTTCCGGATACGGATACAACATGCTGGTCAGAGGCCCAGGCGAGGACAGCCCCCTGCGTTTTCGCATCGGAGGCTGGCAGTCCTACGGCGGTTGGGGCGAAGAGTGCCGTCTCCCCCAGGGCGCCTACAGCGACGGCCAGTGGGTGCACATTGTGTGTACCTATGACAGTCTTACTGACACGGCCAGTATTTATGTGAACGGAGAATTGCTGGAAAACGGCGATTATAATCCCAAGACCGGTATTGCCGGCGCAGGCGGTTACTGTGATGGCATAAACAATCTGGATGCCGATCTGTTCCTCCGCGGGGGTGAGGAGTCCTTCAATGGCGTGTTGGACGAGGTCGCCATCTGGGATCAGGCCCTGACACCCGATGAGGTCCTGGCTGTGTTCACTCTGGGACCGCTGGCCCTGGATCCCACCAAAGCCAACAATCCCAATCCGGCAGATGAGGCCGTGGATGTACCCAGGGACACTGTCCTGGATTGGACACCGGGCATCTATGCACAGACCCACAATGTCTATGTAGGCACCACATGGGAAGACGTGAACAGTGCCACCACCAATTCGCAGAATGTCCAGATGAGCCTGGGGCAGACAGAAAACAGCTATGAGCCGGGCCCCCTTGCCTTCGATCAGACCTACTACTGGCGCGTGGATGAAGTCAATGCTGCACCGGACAACACGGTCCGCAAAGGCACCCTCTGGAGCTTTACAGTGGAGCCCTTCTCCATCATGATTCCTTTGGATGCCGGCAAGGCCACGGCATCAACTTCTGCCGGCAAAAACACGCCTGACATGACCGTGAATGGCTCGGGCCTTGAAGGCAGCACACATTCGGAAGACAGCGATACCATGTGGCTCAGTGCACAGGGCGATATGGAGCCCTGGTTGATGTATGAGTTTGACCAGGTCCAGAAACTCGATCACATGTTGATCTGGAATTCCAACACCAAATCCGAACTGTTCATTGGCTGGGGCATCAAGGAGGTAAACATCGAGTACTCCTTGGACGGTGTGGATTGGACCGCCCTGCCGGAATCCAGTGAAATCAGCAAGGCCCCGGGCAATGCCACCTATAGCGATCCCCAGATGGTGGACCTGGGATTGGCCCTGGCCAAATATGTCAGACTCAATATCGTGAGCAACTGGGGCGGTCTGCTCCCGCAGTACGGTGTGTCCGAAGTGCAGTTCTACGGCCTTCCCGTGTACGCTCGCACAGCCAACCCTGCCTCCGGTTCAGTAAATGTCCGTCCCGATGCCGTGGCCACCTGGCGTGCAGGACGTGAAGCGGCTCAGCACACGATCTACGCAAGCACTGACGAGCAAGCTGTGGCTGATGGGTCAGCACCATCCGTGTCCTCCATGACAAACAGTGTTGATCTGAGTTCGTTCGACGTGCAGATGGGCAACACGGTCTACTGGAAGGTGGATGAAGTCAATGAGGCTGAGGTCCAATCCGTGTGGGCAGGTCCCGTGTGGAGTCTGAGTACAGCCACCTTTGTGGCCGTGGACGATTTCGAGAGTTACGGCAACCGCAGCCCCAATCGTCCGTTCCAGACCTGGCTCGACGGCTTTGGCTATTCAGCGGACGAGTTCTTCCCTGTGACGTACCCAGGCAATGGCACCGGAGCCGGCATAGGCCATGACATTTGGAGTCCCGGCAGCCCTTACTTTGATGGCAGCATCATGGAAACAGCCAGCACCATTCCAGGCAGCCGCCAGTCCATGCCGTTCTACTACGCCAATACAGGGGGTGTGGCTTCTGAGACTCAGCGCACGTTCACGGTGCCGCAGAACTGGACCGTGGGTGGAGCCGTTACCCTCTCGATCCCGTTCCTGGGCCAGACCGACAACACCGGCACACTCTATATCAAGATCAACGGTGTCAAGGTCACCTATCCAGATGCAGCCGCGGATATTGCCTCCGGGACATGGCAGACCTGGAAAATTGACCTGGCCTCTGTGAACACTGACATTCAGAACATCACAAAACTTGCGATCGGCGTGGAGGGTAGTGGCGCAGCCGGTATGCTCCTCATCGATGATATCCGGCTTTATCCCAAAGCCAGTGATGGTGGCGGGCCCTTGACAGGCTCAGTCCCCAATGGTGATTTTGAAGGCGTATTCAAACCGGGCTGGACCACGATCACCGCAGATCTGGGCGGCGGCTGGACCCAGGGCGTGGGACCAGAGGCCATCATGGATGATGGGGTTGCACTCTTTTCGGATGGCACCAGCGGCGACTCCGTGGACATCCCCGGATGGATCGGCACAGCCGGTTGGGAAGGAAGCTATGATCGAGACACTGCCTTCCCGAATCGCCAGGGATCCGTACAGGCCAGTGGTGTAGACGGTTCCTATGCATTCCTGGCCAATGGCGGCGCATGGGGTAATCCCAACGGCGGCCTGATTGAGTCCGCAGATTCTCTGGGAGACGTTGAGAACGGGTCGTATACACTGACCATGGTCTCAAATGGCGGAGCCACGCCTGTGGTACTCGAGCTGTTGGCAGGTGGCGTGGTGATCACACCTTCGTCTTCTGTGGATCCCCCATTGACTGATGATTTCCAGGAATTCTCCAGAACGTATGAGGCTGCCAGCCTGGCCAGTTTCCTGGGCCAGCCTCTGACGATTCGATTGGGCGTTGGACGTAATGCCGAAGGGACTCAAACCCGTTTCGACAATGTCACGCTCTCATTCGAAGCGGGGCAATAACCTCTAAATCTCTATGGAGCGGCCTTGGGAGACCAGGGCCGCTCTTTTTTTTTCGAAGTGACAAGTCTTCGCTGGGGTACATTTTGGA